>JBDLRH010000118.1:0-17027 GCA_039800165.1 Pseudomonadota bacterium | reverse complement strand
ACCGACCCGACCTGGCGTCCGTCGACGAACACCCGGGGGCGGTAGCGGCGCAGCGACTCGCGGTAGTCGTCGCCAGTCATCAGGGTCGAGGTGGGGGCGGCAGCGTTCATGGTGAGGATGGGTGTTGGGGCGCTGTATCAGGCGGGCCGGGTGCTTGCAGTCTGGTTGCAGTGTGCTTGCAGCAAGCCCCCGTCGCTCTGGTGTTTTGCCTGACGTTTGATAAATTGAACAATGTTCAAATAATACAACTTGTGGTCAATTTAGCTATCTGCCGTTGTAGTGCTTGCACATAATCGGCGCATGGCGGTCTCCCTCAAGCACCTCGTTCCCAAGCCCGACGCCCGTGCACAGGCGGCGCAGGCGCAGCGCCGTGCGCGCCGCGATGAGCGCCAGCAGGCCATGGGCGAGGCCCGCCGCGGGCTGATCCTGGACGCCGCGCGCAGCGTGTTCACCGAGTCTGGCCTGGAGGGGGCCAGCCTGCGCGAGATTGCCCGCCGCGCCGGCTACACGCCGGGGGCGCTGTACTCGTACTTCGACAGCAAGGAGGCGATCTACGCCGAGCTGCTGGGCGAATCGATCGGGCGCCTGCAGGCCGCGGTGCAGGCGGCAAGGCCAGCGGCCGTCGCCCGAGCGGCCGCGGCAGCAGGCGCCAAAGGCGGGGGCACGGGAGGTGGAGCGGGAGGCACGGGGGGCGCAGGCGGTGGACCGGGGGCAGGGGGCGCAGCAGGTACCGGTGGCGCTGCTGGCCCTGCGGCCACCGCGCTCCCACCTGCCGCCCGGCTGCTGGTGGCCCGCGCACGGGCCTGGTTCGGCTTTTACGCCCGCCATCCGCGGGATCTGGACCTGGGCTTCTACTTGGCGCAGGGCCTCGGCCCGAAGGGGCTGACCGCCGAGCTGAACCAGCGCCTGAACCAGCGGCTGCTGGAGGCCTTGCAGCCCTGCGAGGACGCCCTGCAAGCGCTGGGCTGTGCGCCAGACGACGCGCGGCGCGAGCATGCCGCCCTGTTTGCCCACGGCGTGGGCCTGCTGCTGTTGCAGCACACCGGTCGCATCCGCCTGTTCGGTCAGCAGGCCGATGCGCTGTTCGATGCGCACCTGCAGCAGCTGTTGCAGCGCCTGTGCGGCGGCACCTTGCCGGGTACGGCGTCGGGCGGTGCCTTGGGTGCGGCGCAGCCCACGCTGTTTTAGCGGCGTCGTGCCCCGCAGCGCGCATGCCGTAAGCTCCGCTGGCCCGGCGTGCGGGCCGATCCGCCTTCCCATCCGCATCCCCACCCGCACGCCTTCCAACCCTTCAGGACCGCCCCGATGCTGCTCGACGCCGACGAATCGCAACTGCTGCTGATCGACTACCAGGAGAAGCTGATGCCGGTGATCCACGGCGGCGCCGAGGTGGTGGCCAATGCGGTGCGGCTGGGGCGCATCGCGCAGCTGCTGCAGGTGCCGGTGATGGGCACCGAGCAGAACCCGCAGCGCCTGGGCGCCAACCTGCCCGAGATCAAGGCGCTGTGCAGCCGCACGCTGGCCAAGATGCACTTCAGCGCGGTGCCGGACGGGCTGCTGCCCTTGCTGCGCCCGCCGGCGCCTGCACAGCGCGGCGGCAACGCACGCAGCCTGCCGCGGCACCTGCAGCGCCCGGCGCCGGGCGGGCAGGCCGCACAGGGCGCCGCCGAGGGGCGGCAGACGCTGGTGCTGGCCGGCTGCGAGGCGCATGTGTGCCTGCTGCAGACCGCGCTGGACTTGCTGGAAGAAGAATTCGAGGTGTGGGTGGTGACCGACGCCTGCAGCTCGCGCACCGAGCGCAACCGCGATGCCGCCTTCGACCGGCTGGCTGCGGCCGGGGCCGAGCTCGTCACCACCGAGATGGTGGCCTTCGAGTGGTTGCGCGCGGCCGATCACCCCGCGTTTCGCGAGGTGCTGCCGCTCATCAAGTAGCCACCTGGGGCGCGTCGCCCGCCGGCTCGACCGGCAAGGGTGAGTCCAGCGCCAATGCCGCCGGGCTGGCGCCGTGTGCGGGGGCATCGAGCGCGCGGGCATGCGCCTCGCTGGCCAGCGCGCTGATTTCGGTGAGGCACTGCACGACGGCGCGCGCGTCCTGCGGCAGGTACTGCACCACCATCTTGAGCTCGCCCACCAAGCCCCAGAACAGGTCGAAGTCCGACATGGAATCGTTCAGCGTTTCCTGCAGCTGCTGCAGCCGCCGCTCGGTGCGCAGGCGCACCCGTGCATCGATTGGCTCGCGCTGTGCGATCAGTGGCGCCAACCGCCCCAGCGCGGCGCGGATCGCGTCGATGTCGGCGGTCGTGAACAGATAGGCTGGCGGGGTGGAGGCGGTGGCGGCCTGATCGAGCGACTGGCGCGCGCGCTCGCGGATGCGCTCGATGCGTTCGGACTGCGCCAGCGACACACAGTCGCGCCGCACCTGCAGCAGGTACTGCTGCAGTGCCACGCAGTTGTCGCGCAGCCGCTGGCCGATCACCGGCGCCTCGGGCGGCTGCACCTGCAGCAACCCGGCTTCGATCAGCGCGCTGACCACCGCGTACGCCTCGCTCAGGATGTCAAAGGATTCGGCGTCCCAGCCGGGGCGGGTGTCGAGCCGCGCGTCGGCCAGGGCGCAGGCCTTGAGCACGCCGGCGGCCGGGTGCAGCCGCATCTGGGCGATGAAGTCGGGGGTGAACAGCATGATCGGTGCCTTCCTTTTCGGATGCACCGGCGGCCGACTTGAGGCCTGGCGTGCGCTTCAGGCGGCGGCGGTGCGCGACTTCGCAGGCGGGGCCAAGGCCGTATCGGCAGCCGAGCCGGCTGGCGGGTCGGCGCGCCGCTGCAGGTGCCCGAGCAGCAGCTCGAAATGCCGGGGGTCGAGGTTGAGCGAGCCCATGCTCCAGGCGCCGAACAGCCGCGGCTGGTCGATGGCGAGTTCCACCACTTCGACCGCGTGATGCCGCGTGTCGCGCAAGATGCGGGCGAACAGCGAGTCGATCGTGGCGGGCGCGGCTTCCAGCACCTGGATGAAGCGGTCACCGTCGTGGATCAGCATGCCGGTGACGCCGTTGCGCGCGTTGTTGCCCTGGCACTGCATCAGCAGCGCCAGCGCCTGCGGCCCGCTCAGGCGGCCCTGGCTGCGGTACACCAGCCGGCAGATGCCATCGGGCGACTTCGCGGCTGGTGTGCCGCGCTGGCGCGCTTGCCGCAGCAGACGCAGTACCGCGGCTTCGGCCGCCGGTTGCGGGTCGGCCGCAGGGTTCAGCTCGGGCAGCTGCATATCGTCACCCGCCTGCAGCGAAGTCAGGCCTTGCGCCAGCAGTCCGCTGAGTTCGCGCCGGCTGGCGCTGGGGCTGGGCGCGGGCGCGTCCGGGGCGGCGTGTTGGCGCGCCGCGTCGGCCGCGACGAACAGGCGCTCCAGCATCTGGCGCAGGGCGGGCCAGTCCACCGGCTTGGGCAAGAAGGCATCGAAGCCCGCATCCAGCGCGTCGCGTCGCTCTTCGGTGCCTTGCGAGTCCTGCACCGCTGCGCTGATACCGATGCCGGCGGGTGCCTGCGGGCCCAGTGCCTGCATCAGTGCGCGCCGGGCCTCGACGCCACTCATCACCGGCATGCGCAGGTCGATGATCAGCGCATCGACGACGGCCCCATGGTGGGTGGCGCACCACGCCACCGCGCTCACGCCGTCGGCAAAGCTTTCGACGGTGGCGCCCTCGCGCTGCAGCATGCGGGTGAGCGCCATGCGCGCCAGATCGTCGTCGTCCACCACCAGCACACGGCGGCCGACAAAGGCTGCTTGCGGGTTGGGTTTGGCGGGCGGCGCTTGCAGGAGGGTGGGGTGGTTCATTCGGGCTTTCCGGCCCCCTGAACCAGCGGGGCCATGCATCGGTAAGGAAAGCCAGAATGTAATTAGATGTAATTAACCCTGCAAGATGCGGTCAAGGTATCCGGCGGGCACGCCGCTGCGTCAGCCAGCTGCTTAAGCCGCCCCCGTCACCCGTTACCCGCCACGTGCGACGCGTCAGCCTCACGCAAGTCGCCCCTCCATAATTATGAATTCAGAAAGACGGTTCCGAGGAGACCCCATGTCCGGTTTTGCTGATTTCCATCGCCGCTCGCTCGCCGACCGCGACGCCTTCTGGGCCGAGCAGGCCAAGCTGATTGACTGGCAGCAGCCGCCCAGGCAGATCTGCGACTGGAGCAACCCGCCGTTTGCGCACTGGTTTGCCGACGGCACCACCAACCTGTGCCACAACGCGGTGGACCGGCACCTGAAAGACCGCGCCGACCAGCGCGCGCTGATCTACGTCTCCACCGAGACGAACCAGGAGAAGGTGTACAGCTTTCGCGAGCTGCATGCCGAGGTGCAGCGCACCGCCGCGATGCTCAAGGGGCAGGGCGTGGGCAAGGGCGACCGGGTGCTGATCTACATGCCGATGATTGCCGAGGCGATCTTCGCGATGCTGGCCTGCGCGCGCATCGGCGCCATCCACTCGGTGGTGTTTGGCGGCTTCGCGTCGCACTCGCTGGCCACCCGCATCGAGGACGCCGAGCCCAAGCTGATCTTCAGCGCCGACGCCGGCTCGCGCGGCGGCAAGGTGGTGGAGTACAAGCCGCTGCTCGATGAGGCGATCCGCCTGTCGAAGCACAAGCCGGCCAAGGTGATTTTGGTCAACCGGGGCCTGGCGAAGATGGCGATCGAGGCCGGCCGCGATCTGGATTACGCCGCGCTGCGCGAGCAGCACATGAACGCGCAGGTGCCGTGCGAGTGGATGAAGTCCACCGACATCAGCTACACCATCTACACCTCGGGCACCACCGGCAAGCCCAAGGGCGTGCAGCGCGACACCGGCGGCTATGCGGTGGCACTCGCCGCCAGCATGCAGCACATCTTCATGGGCAAGCCGGGCGAGACCTACTTTTCCACCAGCGACATCGGCTGGGTGGTGGGCCACAGCTACATCGTCTACGGGCCGCTGATCGCCGGCATGGCCACCATCGTCTACGAGGGCCTGCCGATCCGCCCCGACGGCGGCATCTGGTGGAGCCTGGTCGAGAAGTACAAGGTGACGGTGATGTTCAGCGCGCCCACCGCAGTGCGCGTGCTCAAGAAGCAGGACCCGGCCTACCTGAAGAAGTACGACCTGTCGTCGCTGCGTGCGCTGTTCCTCGCAGGCGAGCCGCTGGACGAGCCCACCGCGCGCTGGATTGCCGACGGCCTGGGTGTGCCGATCATCGACAACTACTGGCAGACCGAAAGTGGCTGGCCGATCCTGACGATTGCCAACGGCGTGGAGAAGAAGGCCAGCAAGTTCGGCAGCCCCGGCATCCCGATGTACGGCTACAACGTGAAGCTGCTGCACGAATCCACCGGCGAGGAACTGACCGGCGCCGACGAGAAGGGCGTGGTGGTGGTGGAGGGCCCCACGCCGCCGGGCTTCATGCAGACGGTGTGGCGCGACGACGAGCGTTTCGTCAAGACCTACTGGTCGAGCATCCCCGGCAAGATGGTCTACAGCACCTTCGACTGGGGCATCCGCGACAAGGACGGCTACTACTACATCCTTGGCCGCACCGATGACGTGATCAACGTCGCCGGCCACCGCCTGGGCACCCGCGAAATCGAGGAGAGCATCTCCAGCCACCCGAACGTGGCCGAGGTGGCGGTGGTGGGCGTGGCCGATCAGCTCAAGGGCCAGGTGGCGATGGCCTTTGCCGTCATCAAGGACACCTCGCTGGCCTCCGACGATGCGGGCAAGCTCAAGCTCGAGGGCGAGATCATGAAGCTGGTGGACGAGCAGCTCGGTGCGGTGGCGCGGCCGGCGCGCGTGCGCTTTGTCACCATCCTGCCCAAGACGCGCAGCGGCAAGCTGCTGCGTCGCGCCATCCAGGCGGTGTGCGAGGGCCGCGACGCCGGCGACCTGACCACCATCGAAGACCCGTCGGCGCTGCAGCAGATCAAGGACCTGGTGGCGGCGCGCTGAGGCGCTGGCGCGGCCAGGGCTTACGCGGCGGCACGCTGCCGCTCGACGATTCGTGTGCGCCGTGTCCCGACGTATCCCGACACGTCACGCCGTGCTCCGCGGTATGCCGCCGTATGCCGCCGCATGCCACCGCATACCACCGTATAGCCCCCTCTGCGATCCGAGGCAGGGGGTGGCGCTTTACATGCGGCCGGCGTATATTAGTAGCCACTGATTGATCTGGCGCCTGCGGCGCCCCTCGCTCATGGCCACTTCCACCGCTGCCCGCAAGCCCGTCCGCAAGACCGCCGCCCGCCCGGCGGGGGCCGCGGCGGCTGAAGCCGTGCTCGAGACCGACGAGGTGTTCGAGTCGGCAGCCGAGGTGTTTCGGGTGATGTCGGCGCCGATGCGGCTGAAGATCATCTCGAGCCTGTGCAACGGCGAGAAGAACGTGAGCGAACTGCTCGCCGAGATCAAGACCACGCAGCCCAACATGTCGCAGCACCTCAACACGCTGTATCAGGCCGGCGTGCTGGGCAAGCGCCGCGACGGCGTGCAGATCTACTACCGCATCATCAATGACCGCGTGGTCACCCTGTGCCGCGCTGTCTGCACCCAGATCGCGATCGAGTCGGTGGCCTGAACGGGCGGCAATCCATGCAGGCGTGGCGCCGGTCTTGGGCAGTGCTGCTGTTGGCGGTGGTGGCCACGCTTGCGGGCGCGGCGGTTGTGCGGGCGCAAGACGCACCTGCGCTGCGCCCCGAACCGGTGGCGCCGGGCGTGTGGTTCGTGCAAGGCGCCTCGGCGCTGGGCAGCCCGGCCAACCGCAACTTCATCTCCAACGCGGCGTTCGTCGTCACGCCGCAAGGTGTGGTGGTGATCGACGCGCTGGGCTCGCCGGCGCTGGCGCGCGAGCTGATGCAGGCGATTGCGAAGGTCACGCCGCAGCGGGTGACGCATGTCATCGTGACCCACTATCACGCCGACCACATCTACGGACTGCAGGCTTTTGTGGAGGCTGGCGCCAGGGTTGTCGCGCACCGTGCGGCGCTGGAGTACCTGAACTCCGACACCGCGGCGCTGCGCCTGAAGGCCTCGCGCGACGAACTGGCGCCGTGGATCGATGAATCCACCCGCCTGGTGCCGGCCGATGACTGGCTCACGCAGCGCACCACCTTGCGCGTGGGCGGCGTGGCCTTCGAGATCGAGCCGCTGGGCCCGGCGCACACGCCCGAAGACCTGGCGGTGTGGCTGCCCTCGCAGCGCGTGCTGTTTGCGGGCGACCTGGTGTTTCGCGGCCGCATTCCGTTTGTCGGGCAGGCCAACACCCGCCAGTGGATCGATTCGCTGGATGCGCTGTTGAAGTTCGATGCACAGACCATCGTGCCGGGGCACGGGCCGCTGTCGACGTCTGCACGGCAGGACATGCGCCTGACCGCCGATTACCTGCGCCACCTGCGCGAGACCATGGGCCGCGCTGCGCGCAACATGGAACCGTTCGATGAGGCCTATGCGGCAGCCGACTGGACCGCGTTTGAGCACCTGCCGCTGTTTCGCGTGGCCAACCGCATGAACGCCTACAACACCTACCTGCAGATGGAGCGCGAACCGTGAAGTGCGATGCCGCAACCCGGGGTGTCGCAGGGCTGCGCAGGCGCGAACTGTGTGCGGCTGCCATGACGGGCGTGGGCCTGCTGGCGTGGGGCAGCGCCAGGCCCGTGCATGCGCAGCAGGGCGCAGGGCTGGGCCCACCCGCACACGAAGGTCGCGTGCAGTTGCCGGTGCCAGCGTCGCTGGCCGATGCGCTGGCGCAGGCGCTTGCGCGGCAACAGCCGCTGGTGGTGATGGTGAGCCTGCCCGGCTGCCCGTACTGCCGCGTGGTGCGCGACAACTACCTCGGGCCGTTGATGGCCGAGTCGGCGCTGCAGGTGGTGCAGATCGACATGCGCAGCCGCCGCGCGCTGCGCGACCTGGACGGCCGGGCCACCGACCACGATGCCGTGGTGCGCCGCTGGGGCGTGACGGTGGCGCCTACGCTGCTGTTCATCGGCAAGGGCGCGCGCGAAGTGGCCCCGCGCCTGGCGGGCGCGTCGCTGCCCGACTTCTATGGCGTGTACCTGGAAGATCGCATCGCGCAGGCGCGGCGCTCCTTGGGCTGAAGCACGGCGCACGCCTGCTCCGCATCTGGCGCGGCCTGCGGGGATTGACTTCCGGTGCCTTCTGTTGATGATCCATCGTGTGTGGATGAACCGCGGGCGCCATCCCGGCGCGAGGTGCAGCGCACCGGCAGACAGGAGCATGCGATGAAGGATGGGTGGATGCAGCGGCGTCGCGTGGCGCGGGTCGGTGGCCTGGCGCTGCTGCTGTGGGTTGGCGTGGCGCAGGCGCAGGCCCAGGGGCCTTCGATCTTCAAGGACGCCGATCTGGCGATGGGTGCCAAGCTGATCGCCGAGCACAAGTGCGCGCAGTGCCACACGCGCAAGGTGGGCGGCGACGGCTCGGCCATCTACCGGCCGCAGGGGCGCATCAACACGCCAGGCTTCCTGCGCGGCATGGTGGAGCAGTGCAACACCGAACTCAACCTCGGGCTGTTTCCCGAAGAGGTCACCGCGGTGGCGGCGGTGCTCAACCGCGACCACTACAAGTTTCGCTGACCTGGCTGAGCCCAGGCATCCAGGCATCGGGTAAACCCCGATCCATACTTGCGCCGACTCCAATATATTCGTAATCAATCATATAAGGATTGAGTAAGGATGTGGCGCCACCATGCGCTCATCCAGGGGCAGGCGGGCGCCACAGCGGCGCGAGGTGCAGGAGGCACAGTGAGAGCAACAGACTCGGAACAGGACAGGGCCGCGGTACCGGCGGCGCGGGCTGCGGTGGTGAGCGGCGGTGCGGGCTCGGGACGACTGATCAAGGCGCCCGAGAACTTTCTCGCGCCGCAGGACATCAAGACGGTGTTTGCCGAGGGCAAGCAGGGCCGCCGCGACTTCATTCGCCGCGCCTTCGCCGCAGCCAGCGCGTCGGCGGCCGCAGGTGCGGCTACCCTGTCGCATGCGCAGGGCAACCCGGTGCCCACCGAGGGGGGCGATCCGAACATCCTGAACCTGCCCGAGCACACGCGGGGCCTGGGCCAGCCGGTGGTGACCGACGGCTACGGCAAGCCCTCGAAGTACGAAGGCAATGTGCAGCGCCGCCAGAGCCCGGGCCTGACGCAGACCGCGCAGGCCTCGGTGAGCTTCGCACCGCTGCAAAGCCTGTTCGGCATCGTCACGCCCAGCGGCCTGCACTTCGAGCGTCATCACCAGGGCTGGTGGGACATCGACCCGTCCAAGCACCGCCTGATGGTCAACGGCATGGTGAAGAAGCCGATGGTCTTCACCATGGACGAGCTGATGCGGCTGCCTTCGGTGTCGCGCTTTCACTTCATCGAGTGCGGTGCCAATACCGGCATGGAGTGGGGCAACGTGGCGGTGCCGACCTGCCAGTACAGCCACGGCATGATTTCGTGCAGCGAGTTCACCGGCGTGCCGCTGATCACGCTGCTGGAGATGGCCGGTGCCGACCTCCGGCAGGGCAAGTTCGTGCTGGCCGAGGGCGCCGACGGCTCATCGATGACGCGCACCATCCCGATGAGCCTGATCACCTCGGGCCAGGTGTTCGTGGCCTACGGCCAGAACGGCGAGATGCTGCGCCCCGAAAACGGCTACCCGCTGCGCCTGGTGGTGCCCGGCGTGCAGGGCGTGAGCTGGGTCAAGTACCTGCGCCGCATCGAGGTGGGCGACCAGCCCTACGCCACCAAGGACGAGGTGCTGCACTACGTGGACCTGATGCCCAATGGCGTGCATCGCCAGTACACCAGCATCCAGGAGGTCAAGAGCGTGGTCACCACGCCGTCGGGCGGCCAGGTGCTGCTCGATCGGGGCTTCTACAACATCAGCGGGCTGGCATGGTCGGGCCGCGGCAAGGTGCGCAAGGTGGATGTGTCGGTGGACGGCGGACGCAACTGGCGGGCGGCGCGGCTGCAGGGCCCGGTGATGGACCGCTGCCTCACGCGCTTCAACATCGACTGGGTGTGGGACGGCAAGCCGGCCATCATCCAGAGCCGCGCCACGGACGAGGCCGGCCATGTGCAGGCCACCTACGCGCAACTGCGTGCGGTGCGCGGCTCGCGCTCGATCTATCACAACAACGCGATCCAGTCGTGGCTGGTGCAGGAAAACGGCGAGGTGAAGAATGTCCAGCTGTCGTGATGCGATGCGCACCGTGGCGCTGAAGGCGGCGCGTTCGCTGCCCGGGCTGGCCACGACCCTGGCGCTTGCCGTGGCACCGACCGCCTGGGCGCAGTCGGCCGCGCCTGCCAAGGCATCGGCCGCCGCAGCGGTGAGCGCAGCCGCGCCTGCCTCCGCACGCGCCGAGTTCCCGGGCATTGGCCGTGCGGCCACGCCCAAGGAAGTGGCCGCGTGGGACATCGACGTGCGGGCCGACTTCAAGGGCCTGCCGCCCGGATCGGGCAGCGTGGCCAGGGGCCAGGATGTGTGGGAGGGCAAGTGCGCCTCGTGCCACGGCATCTTTGGCGAATCCAATGAAGTGTTCAGCCCGCTGGTGGGCGGCACTACCAAGAAGGACATCGAGACCGGCCGTGTGGCGCGCCTGACCGACGAGTCCTTTCCTGGCCGCACGACGCTGATGAAGGTGTCCACCCTCTCCACCCTGTGGGACTACATCAACCGCGCGATGCCGTGGAACGCGCCGAAGTCGCTGACGGTGGAAGAGGTGTATGCGGTCACCGCTTTCATGCTGAACCTCGGCGGCGTGGTGCCCGATGACTTCACGCTGTCGGACAAGAACATGGCCGACGTGCAAAGGCGCCTGCCCAACCGCAACGGCAAGACCACCGCCCATGCGATGTGGCCCGGCAACGAGTTCAAGGGCGTGCCGAAGTGGGATGCGCAGGGCAGTGCGTGCATGAGCAACTGCGCGGCCGAGCCGAAGGTGGCCTCGCTGCTGCCCGACTTTGCGCGCAACGCCCACGGCAACCTCGCCGAGCAGAACCGCCCGGTGGGCCCGCAGCGCGGCGCCGACACCACCCGCCCCGAGCAGCCGCGTGGCGCGCCGGCGGTGGTGGCGCAGGCGGCGCCCCGGCCCGCGGCTGCGGCGCCTGCCTCAACGGCGGCACCGGCAGCAGCCGCTGCCCCCGGCGCGGCACCGGGCAACGCTGCGGCGCAGGCCCTCGCGCAAAAGCACAACTGCATGGCCTGCCACGCCGCCGAGCGCAAGCTGGTGGGCCCGAGCTGGGCCGACATTGCCAAGAAGCATGCCGGCAAGGCAGACTATCTGGCAGGCAAAATCAGGGCAGGTGGGCAAGGCGTCTGGGGAGCCATCCCGATGCCGGCGCAAAATCTGCCGGATGCAGACGCCAAGGCGATCGCGGCCTGGCTGGCTGCGGGAGCCGCTCGCTAGTCGCCGGGCAGGGCGCCCTGGCAACACGCCGCGCGACAATCACGTTTTCATCACAGGAGAGAGACGATGCACAACCGTCGAGACATGCTCAAGCACAGCGCCAAGGTGGCCGGCCTGCTGGCCGCCACCGGCCTGTTCCCCCAGTACGCGCTGGCCTTCAACAAGGCGGCCTTCGATGCCAAGTCGATCGCTGATGCGATCAAGGCCTACGGTGGCGCTGCGCCCACGGCCAGCGACGCGGTGTCACTGACCGCACCCGACATCGCCGAAAACGGCGCGGTGGTGCCGCTGGGTGCTGCCAGCACGCTGCCCAACGTCAAGCAGCTGCTGATCCTGGTCGAGAAGAACCCCAGCGCGCTGGTGGCCAGCTTCGGCGTCACCGAAGCGGTGGTGGCCAACTTCTCCACCCGCGCCAAGATGGGCCAGTCGTCCGACGTGTACGCGGTGGCCATCACCAACGACGGCAAGGCCTTCTTCGCCAAGAAGGAAGTCAAGGTCACCCTGGGCGGCTGCGGCGGCTGATCGCGCGCCGTCCTCCATCATCCACAGATCAAGGAGTCAAACATGGCAGATCCGATGCGCATCCGCGCTCAAGCTTCGGGCGGCAACGCCACCGTGCGCGTGCTCATGAGCCACGAAATGGAAACCGGCCAGCGTCGCGACGCTTCCGGCAAGACGATCCCGGCCTGGTTCATCAGCGACGTCACCGCCAGCCTGAATGGCAAGCCGGTGTTCAGCGCCGAGTGGGGCCCCGCGGTGTCCAAGAACCCCTTCCTGCAGTTCACCATCAAGGGCGCCAAGGCCGGCGACAAGGTGTCGGTGACCTGGAAGGACAACAAGGGCGAGACCCGCACCGACGAAGCCACGGTGTCGTGATCCGCGCGGGTGCCTGGCGCACCCGCATCCATGGGGCCCGCAGAGGCCGATTTCACAACGACAGGAGACAAGGATGCCGATCTTCACCAAGCGCCCGCTGCACGCACCCGCCCGACTGGGCGGCGTGGTTGGGCTGGCCGCCCTGGCTGCGATGCCAGCGCTGGCGCAGCAGCCCAAGACATCGACCCAGGCGATCGAGGAATACCGCGCCATGCTGGCCGACGGCAACCCGGCCGAGCTGTTCGAGGCCAAGGGCGAAGACCTGTGGAAGAAAAAGCGCGGGCCGAAGAATGCGTCGCTGGAAGCCTGCGACCTGGGCAAGGGTGCCGGTGTGCTCAAGGGCGCTTTTGTCGAGCTGCCGCGCTACTTTGCCGACACCAACAAGGTGATGGACCTCGAGCAGCGTCTGGTGCACTGCATGGCCACGCTGCAGGGCTTCGATGCCGCAGCGATCGCCAAGACGGACTTTGGCCGCGGCGAAATGGCCAACGTGACGGCACTGGCCACCTTTGTGGCCGCGCAGTCCAAGGGCATGCGATTCAACCTGCCGCAGTCGCACCTGATGGAGCGCACCTTCTACGAGGTGGGCAAGCGCATCTTCTTCCAGCGTGCCGGCACGCATGATTTCTCGTGCGCGTCGTGCCACGGCGAAGACGGCAAGCGCATCCGTCTGCAGGACCTGCCCAACCTCACCAAGAACCCGGGCGACGGCATCGGCTTTGCCGCATGGCCCGCGTACCGCGTGTCCAACGGGCAGATGTGGAGCATGCAATTGCGACTGAACGACTGCTACCGCCAGCAGCGCTTCCCCGAGCCGGGCTTCGGCAGCGATGCGCTGACCGCACTGAGCGTGTACCTCGGTGTCAATTCCAAGGGCGCTGCGTCGGCCGTGCCCACCGTCAAGCGCTGAAGTACAGGAGACACTCACGATGAATGCCAAGATCCTCTGGGCTGCGCTGGGTTGTGCGGCACTGGCCGGCTGCGCTGCGGTACCGGCGCCGTCGGAACTCGATGCAATGACCGAGCGCATGGTGCGCGAGGCATTTCGCACCAAGGGCATCGCCCAGGTCGAGCGCGTGACCGCCGTCGATGATTCGCTGAAGGCCTGCAGCGCCGCCGATGCGCGTGGCAAGGGCATCGACAAGGACACCGCCAAGGCGATCGAGGCGGTGGAGATGAAAACCATCAAGTGGCCGTCGGACGGCAAGTTCCTTGGCGACTGGAAGCAGGGCGAGGCGATTGCGCAAAGCGGCCGCGGCCTGACCTGGACCGACACCGCCAGCACGCCGGCGGGCGGCAACTGCTACAACTGCCACCAGATCAGCAAGGAAGAAATCTCCTTCGGCACGCTGGGTCCGAGCCTGTACAACTACGGCAAGATCCGTGGCGTGACCGACCCGAACAGCCCGGCGTCCAAGGCGATCGTCGAGTACACCTGGGGCAAGATCTACAACTCCAAGGCCTACAACGCATGCTCGAACATGCCGCGCGCGGGGCATATGGGCATCCTCAACGAGCAGCAGATCAGGCACATCATGGCGCTGCTGCTTGACCCGAAGTCGCCCGTGAACCAGTAAGCGCGACGACCCTGCAGACCCGGCCTCGACCGGGTCTTCTTTGGCCGTATTTATCAACGATCGCTGATATATGAACCTTACCCACCGCGAATTCCTGCAGGTCCTTGGCGCCGGCGTCGTTGCAGGCATGGGGCTCGGGCGCCATGCGCAGGCCGATGCGGCCACCGCCGCCAACGCGCTGTACGACGTGCCGCGCTTTGGCAACGTGTCGTTCCTGCACATGACCGACTGCCATGCGCAGCTCAAGCCGATCCACTTTCGCGAGCCGAGCGTTAACCTCGGCGTGGGCAGCATGCGCGGGCAACTGCCGCACCTGGTGGGCGAGCACCTGCTCAAGGTGGCGGGCGTGCGGCCCGGCACCGAACTCGCCCATGCGCTGACCTATCTGGACTTCGAGCAGGCGGCGCGGCGCTACGGCAAGGTGGGCGGCTTCGCGCACCTGGCCACACTGGTCAAGCGCATGAAGGCCAGCCGCCCTGGCGCGCTGCTGCTCGATGGCGGCGACACGTGGCAGGGCAGCGGCACGGCGCTGTGGACGAACGGTCAGGACATGGTGGACGCCTGCAAGCTGCTGGGTGTGGACGTGATGACCGGCCACTGGGAGTTCACGCTCGGCATGCAGCGGGTCAAGGAGATCGTCGAGAAGGACTTCAAGGGCAAGGTGGATTTCGTTGCCCAGAACATCAAGACCAATGACTTCGGTGACCCGGTGTTCGAGCCCTACGTCATCCGCGAGATGAACGGCGTGCGCTGCGCGATCATCGGCCAGGCCTTCCCGTACACGCCGATCGCCAACCCGCGCTACATGGTGGCCGAGTGGGAGTTCGGCATCCAGGAAGAGAACCTGCAGAAGGTGGTGGACGAGGCGCGCGCGAACGGGCCGAAAGGCGGCGCGCAGGTGGTGGTGGTGCTGTCGCACAACGGCATGGATGTGGACCTGAAGATGGCCAGCCGCGTGACGGGCATCGACGCCATTCTGGGCGGCCACACCCACGACGGCATGCCGGTGGCCTCCGTGGTCAGCAACAAGAGCGGCAAGACGCTGGTGACCAACGCAGGGTCCAACAGCAAGTTCCTTGGCGTGCTCGACTTTGACGTGAAGGGCGGCAAGGTCAGCGACTACCGCTACCGGCTGCTGCCGGTGTTTGCCAACATGCTGCCGGCCGACAAGGACATGGACGCGCTGATCAACCGCGTCCGCGCGCCGTACGAGGCCAGGCTGTCCGAGCGGCTGGCCGTGACCGAGGGTACGCTGTACCGGCGCGGCAACTTCAACGGCACCGGCGACCAGCTGCTGCTCGATGCGCTGATGGACGTGCAGGGCGCGCAGATCGCGTTTTCTCCGGGCTTTCGCTGGGGCACCTCGCTGCTGCCGGGGCAGGCCATCACCCGCGAGTGGCTGCTGGACATGACCGCCACCACCTATTCGTATGCGACGGTGACCGAGATGACCGGCGAGACGATCAAGACGATTCTTGAAGACGTGGCCGACAACCTCTTCAACCCCGACCCCTACTACCAGCAGGGCGGCGACATGGTGCGGGTGGGCGGCCTGACCTATGCGTGCGATCCGAACGCGGGCATGGGCCAGCGCATCAGCGACATGCGCATGGGCGGCCAGCTGCTCGATGCGTCCCGCAAGTACAAGGTGGCCGGCTGGGCGCCGGTGGCCGAAGAGGCGCGCAGCCAGAAGCTGCCGCAGGTGTGGGACCTGGCCGAGCAGTGGCTCAAGGCGCGCGGCGGCAAGGTGGCGCCGCGCCGGCTCAACCAGCCGCGCCTGATCGGCATGGCGGGCAACCCGGGCGTGGCCTGATGCACGTGCAGCCAACGCGAGACTGACCGGTCGCTGACAGCGTCGGCGTGCATTCGCGCAAGACAGGGGGCCATCGGGCCCCTTTTTTGCGTCTTGGCGTCGCGCGCGGCTTTGAGAATGGTGCGGTTCGGTGGCACAATTCCACCCGCACTCAAGGCCCTTCCAGCCACAGTCGCATCCGCCAACCGGTTCAGCCGTGTCGCGGAAGGTAGTTCAACCAGCTAATGTTCCCTGCAGGGGAACGGAGGTCAGCGCCAGATGAGCGATCCATCGCCCCAGACGGGTTCATCCGTCTACGTCTCTTACCAGGGCAACTCCTACCTGTTCGGCGGCAACGCCCCGTACGTCGAAGAGATGTACGAGAACTACCTGGCCAATCCGGGCAGCGTGCCCGAGACCTGGCGCGAGTATTTCGACGCCCTGCAGCATGTGCCCGCGGTCGATGGCACCGAGGCACGCGATGTGCCGCACATGCCGGTCATCAGCGCCTTTGCCGAGCGTGCCAAGCAGGGCGCGTCGCGCATCGTGGTCGCGTCGGGCGCCGACTCCGAGCTCGGCCGCAAGCGCACCGCGGTACAGCAGCTGATTGCCGCCTACCGCAACGTCGGGCAGCGCTGGGCCGACCTCGACCCGCTCAAGCGCACCGAGCGCCCGCCGATCCCCGAGCTGGAGCCGTCGTTCTACGGCTTCGCCGATGCCGACCAGGAGACGGTGTTCAACACCAGCAACACCTTCTTCGGCAAGAACACGATGACGCTGCGCGAGCTGATGAACGCGCTGCGCGAAACCTACTGCGGCACGCTGGGTGCCGAGTTCATGCACACCACCGACCAGACGCAAAAGCGCTGGTGGCAGCAAAAGCTCGAGAGCATCCGCTCCAAGCCGAACTTCGGTGTCGAGAAGAAGAAGCACATCCTTGACCGCCTGACGGCTGCCGAAGGCCTCGAGCGCTACCTGCACACCAAGTACGTCGGCCAGAAGCGCTTCTCGCTTGAAGGTGGCGAGAGCTTCATCGCCGCGATGGACGAGCTGATCCAGCAGGCCGGCGCCAAGGGCGTGCAGGAGATCGTGATCGGCATGGCGCACCGCGGCCGCCTGAACGTGCTGGTCAACACCCTGGGCAAGATGCCCAAGGACCTGTTCGCCGAGTTCGACCACACCGCCCCTGAGGATTTGCCCGCGGGCGACGTGAAGTACCACCAGGGCTTCAGCTCGGACGTCACCACACCGGGCGGCCCGGTGCACCTGAGCCTGGCCGCCAACCCGTCCCCCCTGGAACTCGTCAACCCGGTAGTGGAGGGCTCCGTGCGCGCCCGCATGGACCGCCGCGGCGACCACCGGGGTGACCAGGTGCTG
>JBDLRH010000117.1:0-4336 GCA_039800165.1 Pseudomonadota bacterium | reverse complement strand
GTAGTACAAACGCTCACGGCAATTCAGCCTGCCTTGTCTGGCAACCGCCAGATGAAGTCGCGAATCAACTGGGAGACATTCCACCCCCTGGCCGCAGCGGCTGCCTCCAGTTTTTCCTTCTCCGCGTCGGAGAGCTTCACCCTGAGCATGTGCTGTCGTGGCTCCATCGGTGCTACACTGTGTCTATGGATGAGGCATCCTAGACCCCTGCGCGTTTGCCAGTGCCAAGATCAAAACCCAAGCCACCTGAAGTGGTAGACAGCATCGAAGAAGCCACGGCGCCGCAAATGCTGTGGGGACGACCTCGCAAAAATAAAAGAAACAAAAAAGCTAAATCGCCCGTAAATCAACCACAGTACGTTTACCTTTTTTCGTGCTCTTTTGATCCAGGCGTAGTCATCGGCGGCATTACTTTTTTGTTGAAAGAACGAGCAAAAGAGCGGGGATACGGCAAATTGCTGTGGTCCTGCGAATTGCCTTCTCGTAAAGCGTGCGTAGACGCAGAACGGCGATTCATGAAGGCAACAGAAAAATACGCCGTAGGAGATGACTTCAAAGGCAAGACAACGTGGACGGAGGCGCGTCGTATGAACAGCGCAGACGCCATCAGCGCCTGGTGTCGCGCAATCGGCAAAAAATACGCGAGCGCATGTACTACTTATCAGTGAGATCGCTTGCGCCGCAAGGCGACTGATCGGCGAGACCCTGAAATGCAACCGGATGTGAAGCGGGATGGCGCTGCATCTGTGGAAAACGGGTTCTTCACAAGAACGGCTGTACTGAAATGGGCAGATCCTTGTTGCCGCAATGTATCTGGGCGATGGTTGTCATGTACTAATCATGGCGTTTCTGTGTAATAGCGATACAAAAACCGAGGGCTGACACGCGGAAATCACTGCGCCTTGTGCCAATTCCGTGTGCCAGTTTCTCCTTATCGTGCCACTTGCTGACCGTCACACGCCTGGCCAGACCCGTTGCGCCGCAGTCGATCTGGCCGATTCTGGTACGGCTGCACTACTCGCCGCCATTCGCTACGGCGTGACGATCTGGCGCACAGTGGGGAGAGCCACCCGCACCACCCGCCATGGACGACATCACGTTCTCCCCCGCAACCGCCACCGATCTGGAGGAGGCGCACGACCACACGGTCGATGCCTGCGACGCGATCGAGGCGCTGCAGGTCACCGATCTGTGGGGCTCGCTCCCGATCGAGACGCGCCGCGCCCTGTGCGCCGCTCACGCCCACCTGGCGGTCCTCGCCGACACGCTCGCCACGGTCGTCTGATCGGCCACGCACGGGGCGCCACCACGGCGCCCCGCACCGACCACCACCCCACGCCACACGCACCGCCATGGACCACACCACCGACACCGACACCGCCGCCCTGCTGGCGGAGATTGACGCCGCGGTCGCGGCGTACAGCGCCTCGATCGAGCGGGGCCTGGCGCTGGCCGCCGAGATGCGCCAGCTGGCCGACGCGGTGGACGCCGGCATGGCTGACGCCAGCGCCGAGCTGAGCGAGTGGTGGTGAGCACCACCAGCGCGCCCCACGCGCCCCAGCAAGGCGCCTCCGCCCCGTCCCGCGTGCCCTACAGCGTCACGCACCCCACAGCCCCCTTCCCGGCGCTCCTGTGCGCCACTCCGTCACACCACCCGATCACGCCATGACCCTCTACGTCGTCACCGCCGATGCCCCCGAACCCGCCTGGGTCTGCTGGGATCAGAACAGCGGCCTGCCTTGCTTCACGTTCAACAAGCCGGCCGGCATGGAACTGGCCGAAGCCGAGGCCCTGGAGGCAAGCGCCAGCATCTGCTGCGGTGGAAGCCTGGGCATCGTTGAAGCCGATGCCTGACCTCACCATGCACGCCTACGTCATCCACAGCAGCACCGGCCCATGGCGCGTGCTGGCCCGGTCCGTCAGCCACGCCCGGCTGATCGCCGCCGAGCTGGAGCCCACCGCCACCGTGCTGCGCATCGAGCGGGAGGGGCAGTGGTGAGCGAGCCCGCATTCGCCGAGCTGTTTGCCACCATGCTCAAACGCGCGATGAGCAACGCCTACAGCGGTAATCCGCCCGCGTGGCTGCCGCTGACGCGGCGCACAGATCCAACAATCGGCCGCAAGCGCCGAGCACGCCGCGCCAGGGGGCGGCGGATCGAGGCCAGGCAGAACCCTCCCTACGTCGGCGGCCGGATCTGGCTGACCAGCGCAAGGTCGGGTTTCAGAAGCTACCCCCTGCCGAGGGTGATGATGCTCGATGAGATCGACAGCTTCGACTGTGGCCTCACCGAAGAGCAGGCCCGCGCCGAGATCGCGGCGGAGAAGGAGCGCTGGAGGAAGCTGATCGACCCCTCGCTGGGCGTGCCGTGGGAGGAGCAGGCCGATGTGTGATTGCGACGCCTACGACCGCCCCGCTGTCTTCAAGGAGGTCACGCGACGGGCCAGGAAGCGCCATCGCTGCGGCGAGTGCCTGGGGCTGATCGAGCCAGGTGCGGCCTACCACGAAAGCCGCGGGCTCTGGGATGGCCAATGGAGCACGCACAAGACCTGTGGCGCCTGCTTTGTGGTCGCTCACACCCTGCTGGATTGCTACGCCTTCGGCTACTTGGCGGAAGACTTGGAGCAGTGCTGGTTGGATCTGCGCCACCGGAACAGCTCCACACGAATTGCCTTGGCAGGCATGAAGCGCCGCCGTCGCGCGGCTGAGCGGACGTTGCGCATGGATTCCACCGATGCGTGACCCGTCCCGCACCCGCACCGCCCGCTGGCGCCGTCGCCTAGCCGGCCTGCCCGATCCGGATGCGCCGCAGCCCTGCCCGCAGTGCGGCCGCCTGGTGCGCTCCATGCGCACGGCGCCGCTGTGCTCGCAATGCTGGAAGCGCTCAGCCGCAGGCCGTGAGGCGAACCGCCAGCGCATGGCCGCCACCAGGGCTGAACAGCGGCAGCAAGCCGGCGACGCATTGCAGATCTGAAACACTGCGGCAAATTCGCTGCAGCCATGCAAATGATGCGCTATGGTGCGTCGTGCTGCAGGACTGCAGCGCAAGATTTGACCGCTGCCCATGACTTCCCTATTCGCCCTGACCGGCGACGCGCTGCTGCTGCAGCACCAAATTGACGACGCCGCAGAACGGCTTTTCGGCGAAGACCCCGCCGAAGTGGCCGCTGCCACTGAAGCGCTCGAAGCACTGATCACCGCCGAAGCCGGCAACCGCGCCGCACTCACCGCCAAGGCTGATGCCTGGTGCTGGGTCATTGATCAGCTCCGCAGCCAGGCCGCCGCACGCCGCGAGCATGCCGACCGCTTGCGCGAGCTGGCTGATCAGGCCGCTCGCCGCGCCGAGACGCTGCAGGACCAGCTGGTGGCTGCCCTCCAGCGCGTCGACCCTGACGCGACGAAATGGGAGCTGGCTGAGCACCGCCTGACCAGCCGCAACAGCACCTCTGTGGAGATCGACCCCGACCTGCTGCCCGACGACCTGCCCGAGCAGTTCCGCCGCACCCGCACCACCACCAGCGCAGACAAGACCGCCATCGCCGCTGCGCTCAAGGCCGGCGAAACCGTGCCCGGCTGCGCACTCACCACCCGTCGTTCCTGGAGCATCAAATGAGCATCACCATCGCCGCCGGGCCCTGCACCCTTCAAAGCGAAATCCTGCAGGCTGCACGCCAAGTCGTTGAATCTGGCCAGTTCACCGTCTACCTGGAAGACGAGCCATGGGCTGGAGCCGGCATCAAGAACCCGCCCCTGCTGACCCTGCTCGATTGCCTGATTGACGCTGCCGGTTCATTGGCCGCCGCCATCGCCGACAACGCCACCGACGACAGCCTGCCGGTGCCGCTGAATGGCGCCAAGCAGCTCGCCGAGAACCTTCACCGCATTGCCGATCTGGTCACCGCCGCCGCGGCTGCACCCGATCCCAACGTGGCATCAGTTCGCATGCCTGCCGGCTAGAGCCTGCCGAGCTGCACAGGCAAAGAGCTGGTGTGAGCCATGCCTGTCTTTCTCATCACGTACACCTCAACCAATCAGTCCCGTGACATCCACTACGAAACCGAATGGGTCTGCGACAGCTCCTACGACAGCGATCGTGCTCGCGCGTCGTTCGAGCGTCAATTCCCCACAGCTGCCGTCGTTCGTGTCGAAGAAACCCAATGATGCACATTGCTATCACCGCGCTGGTACTGCTCACCGCTGGAGCCCTGATCAGGCGTGTGATCGTGCCGCCAGTCGTCGCGCTGCAGCTGTTGCCAAGGCAGCCGCTGCCCGTGGCCGAGCCCTAGGCAATCTGGCCGTGACGGTGTTCGTTGTGCTGGCCTGCTTCATGGCCGCCCA
>JBDLRH010000116.1:0-35171 GCA_039800165.1 Pseudomonadota bacterium | reverse complement strand
GCGCGGTGCAGGAAGATGGTGACCGACGCGATCGTGATGTGGGTGGTGAACAGCGTGTACAGCACGATCTGCCACCAGGCCAGGTCCCACAGGCCGTAGGACAGCCAGTGGATGATTGCGTTCAGGGGGGCCCAGTCGGGGAGCATCATGAAAAGCGGATTCCTTGGTTCAGGGAGCGTCGGCGCGCGCACGATGCGGCTGCACCAACCCTCCCCTCGTAGCCTCGAATTTTACCTTGCTGAGCCGCCTCAAGCATGACTTTTGTCGCGCGAGGCGTCGCAGGCCGACATTTGCGGCCGAAAGCGCCGGGAACAAGGCCCTAGCGGCGCTGCCAGGCGGCCGCGAAGAAGCCGTCGGTGCCGTGCCGGTGCGGCCACAGGCGCAAGTACCTGGTGCCATGGTCGCCACCTGCGCACAGGCGGGCGGCTTGCGGCACCTTCAGGCGCTCCAGTTCGGCGGCCAGGTCCAGCGGTGCGAAGTCGGCGTGCGCGGCGCTGAAGGCCTGGGCGACGTCTTCGTTTTCCTGCGGCAGCAGGCTGCAGGTGGCGTACACCATCCGCCCGCCGGGCTTGAGCAGGCGCGCCGCGCTCTCCAGGATGGCGGTCTGCTTGGCCACCAGCTCGGCCACCGCCTGCGGCGACTGGCGCCACTTCAGGTCGGGGTTGCGCCGCAGTGTGCCCAGCCCCGAACACGGCGCGTCCACCAGCACCCGGTCGATCTTGCCGGCCAGCCGCTTGATGCGGTCGTCGCGCTCGTGGGCGATGGCCGCCGGGTGCACATTGCTCAGCCCGCTGCGCGCGAGCCGCGGCTTGAGCGCATCGAGCCGGTACGCCGAGGTATCGAAGGCATACAGCCGCCCGGTGTTGCGCATGGCTGCGCCCAGCGCGAGCGTCTTGCCGCCTGCACCGGCGCAGAAGTCGACCACCATTTCGCCGCGGTGCGCATCCAGCAGCAGCGCGAGCAGCTGCGAGCCCTCGTCCTGCACCTCGAGCGCGCCGCGGGTGAAGGCGTCGAGCTTTTGCAGCGCGGGCTTGCCCTGCACCCGCAGGCCCCAGGGCGAATGCGGCGTCGCTTCGCTGGGCACACCCGCCTGCGCCAGCTCGCGCTGCACTTCATCGCGCCGCGCCTGCTGCAGGTTCACCCGCAGGTCCAGCGCAGCGGGCTGCTCGAGCGTGTCGACCAGCGCCCAGAAGTCATCGCCTGCACCGAGTTGCGCCTTGAGCGCCTGCGCCATCCATTCGGGCAGGTTGTGGCGGTGCGGCTCCAGCAGGTCATGCACGGCGATGCGGTCGCAGGCATCCAGCCAGGTCTTTTCGGCGTCGCTCAGCGCGCTCTTCACGAAGTCGCGCGGGCCATGAAAGCCGAGGATGGCCAGGCGGCGCTCGCGCGGGCCGCTGCCCGAACGCGCCAGATGCTCGTAGCGCAGCTTGCGCCGCAGCACCGCATAGGCCGTCTCGGCCAGCGTGGCACGTTCGCGCGGGCCCAGCGAGCGGTGCTCGCGAAAGTAGCGCGACACCACCGCATCGGCGGGATGGTCGAACTTCAGCACGCGCGCGACGAGTTCGCTGCAGGCGTCCAGCAGGGCCTTGGGGTGCATCAGGATGTCCTTGCAAGCAGTTCGCGCACCACGCGCGGGTACAGCAGGTGCTCTTGCGCCAGCACGCGGTCGGCCAGCGTCTGTTCGTCGTCACCCGGCAGCACCGGCACCACCGCCTGCCCCAGGATGCCTGGCGGCGCGGCGCGCTCGCCGGCCCCGGGGGCAGCGGCCTCCACGCCGTCCACCGCCTCGCTGACCCAGTGCACGGTGCAGCCCGCCACCTGGCAGCCCGCGGCCAGCGCGCGGCGGTGGGTGTGCAGGCCGGCGAAAGCCGGCAGCAGCGACGGGTGAATGTTGACCAGCCGCCCCGCGTAGTGCCGCACGAAGCCCGGGGTGAGGATGCGCATGAAGCCTGCCAGCAGCACCAGCGCCGGCGCGTGCGCATCGATGCGCTGCATCAGCGCGGCATCGAAGGCCTCGCGCGATGCAAAGCCCCGGTGGTCCAGCACCTCGGTGGGCAGGCCCAGATCGTGCGCCAGCTTCAGGCCCGCCGCATCGGGCCGGTTGCTGATCACCGCGGCGATGCGGGCGTTCAGGCGTTCGGGCCAGGCCTCGCGCTGCGCGGTGCGGGCCAGGGCCTCCATGTTGGAGCCGTGGCCCGAGATCAGGATGACAAGGTGGCGCATCGGGGCGGGATTATCCCTGCGCTGTCACACCACCGACATGGCAGGCGAACGAGCGTTCGCCTGCTTGCTTACACTCCACGGCTGCGCGCGGCGATCAACCGCAGGACCGATCGCGCAACCAACACGCGTCCATTCGAGGAGTCACACATGGATCTGGCCTTCACTGCCGAAGAGCAGGCATTTCGCGAAGAGATTCGCAGCTGGGTACACGGCAACCTGCCCAAGGACATTTCGCACAAGGTGCACAACGCCCTGCACCTCACGCGCGAGGACATGCAGCGCTGGGCCAAGATCCTGGGCAAGAAGGGCTGGCTGGGCCACGCCTGGCCCAAGCAGTTCGGCGGCCCGGGCTGGAACGCGGTGCAGCGCCACCTGTTCGAAGAAGAGTGCGCGCTGGCCGGCGCACCGCGCGTGGTGCCGTTCGGCCCCGTGATGGTGGCGCCAGTAATCATGGCGTTCGGCAACAAGCAGCAGCAAGAGCGTTTTCTGCCCGGCATCGCCAGCGGCGAGGTGTGGTGGAGCCAGGGCTACAGCGAACCGGGCTCGGGCTCGGACCTGGCGTCGCTCAAGACCCGCGCCGAGCGCAAGGGCGACAAGTACATCGTCAACGGCCAGAAGACCTGGACCACGCTCGGCCAGTACGGCGAGTGGATCTTCTGCCTGGTGCGCACCAGCA
Organism: Pseudomonadota bacterium; assembly: GCA_039800165.1. GTDB lineage: Bacteria > Pseudomonadota > Gammaproteobacteria > Burkholderiales > Burkholderiaceae_C > JBDLRH01. The sequence continues at coordinate 32,272 of JBDLRH010000116.1, read as the reverse complement.
CCGAGGGCAAGCCGCAGACCGGCATCAGCTTCCTGCTGATCGACATGAAGTCGCCCGGCGTGACGGTGCGCCCGATCATCATGCTCGACGGCGGCCACGAGGTGAACGAGGTCTGGTTCGACAACGTCGAGGTGCCGGCGGAGAACCTGGTGGGCGAGGAGAACAAGGGCTGGACCTACGCCAAGTACCTGCTGGGCCACGAGCGCACCAACATTGCCGACGTGAACCGCGCCAAGCGCGAGCTCGAGCGCCTCAAGCGCATCGCCAAGGCCGAGGGCGTGTGGGATGACCCGCGCTTCCGTGACCAGGTGGCGCTGCTCGAAGTGGAAATCGTGGCGCTCGAGATGCTGGTGCTGCGCGTGCTGAGCGCAGAAAAGGCAGGCAAGCAAAGCCTGGACATCGCGGGCCTGCTGAAGATCCGCGGCAGCGAGATCCAGCAGCGCTACAGCGAGCTGATGATGCTGGCCGCCGGCCCCTACAGCCTGCCCTTCATCAAGGAGGCGATGGAAGCCGGCTGGCAGGGCGACCATGTGGGTGCGGCCCACTGCGCGCCGCTGGCCGCCACCTTCTTCAACATGCGCAAGACCACGATCTACGGCGGCTCCAACGAGGTGCAGCGCAACATCGTTGCGCAGACGGTGCTGGGCTGAAGCGCAAACGCACGAAAGAACACGATCATGGACTTCGATTTTTCCGACGACCAGGAACAGCTTCGCGACGCGGTGCGCAAGTGGGTCGACCGCTCGTATGACTTCGAGCGACGCCGCGGCGCGGTGCGCGCGGGCGGCTTCTCGCGCGAGACCTTCAACGAACTCGCCGAACTTGGCCTGTGCGGGCTGTACATCAGCGAAGACCACGGCGGCATGGGCATGGGCCCTGTGGAGGCGATGGTGGCGATGGAAGAGCTCGGCCGCGGCATCGTGCTCGAGCCACTCGCGCAGTCGCTGATCGCAGGTGGGGTGATCTCGGGCTACGCCGACGCGGCACTCCAGGGCGCGTGGCTGCCCAAGGTGGCCGGTGGCGAAGCGCTGGTGGCGCTGGCCTCGCAAGAGCGCAAGGCGCGCTATCGCCTGAACGTATGCGAGGCGCAGGCCACGCAGGCCGCAAGCGGCTGGGCCGTCACCGGCCACAAGAGCCTGGTGGCCGCCGGCGACCAGGCCGACGCGTACCTGGTGCCTGCGATGACTGCCAACGGCATGGCGATGTTCCTGGTGGAGCGCGGCGCTGGCGGCGTCAGCGCCCGCGGCTACATCACGCAGGACGGATCGCGCGCCGCCGAGGTGGCCTTCACCAATGCCCCGGCACAGCTTGTCACCGCCCAGGGGCAGGCGGCGCTGGAGCATGCGGTGGACATCGGCATTGCCGCGCTGTGCGCTGAAGCCGTGGGCGTGATGGACAAGACCCTGGCCATCACCGTGGACTACATGAACACCCGCAAGCAGTTCGGCGTGGCGATTGCCACCTTCCAGGCACTGCGCCACCGCGTGGCCGACATGAAGATGCAGCTGGAGCTGGCGCGTTCGATGAGCTATTACGCCAGCTTGAAGCTCAACGCCCCCACCGAAGAGCGCCGCCGCGCGATGGCGCGCGCCAAGGTGCAGCTGGGCCAGTCGATGCGCTACGTGGGCCAGCAGTCGGTGCAGCTGCACGGCGGCATCGCAGTCACCGACGAATACATCGTCAGCCACTACTTCAAGAAGCTCACGCAAATGGAGATGATGTTCGGCGACACGCTGCATCATCTGGGCGAGGTGTCTGCGCGCATGCAGGACACCGCCGGCGTGTTCGCCTGACGGAGTAGCACCATGACGATGCTGCGCCGATCCCTCCTCAGCCTGGTCGGCGCGGCAGCGCTGGTTTCAGCCTGCGCCACTGGCCCGCTGGGAAGCCCGGGGGCCGCCTACCCGCCCATCGTGTTCGTGCACGGCAACGGCGACACCGCGGCGCTGTGGCAAACCACACTGTGGCGCTTTGAGAGCAACGGCTGGCCGCGCGAGCGGCTGCACGCCATCGACCTGCCCTACCCGCTGGCGCGCGACGACGACAGCAAGGCCCAGCCCGGGCGCACTTCCGCTGCCGAACATGCAGCCTTCCTGAAGTCCGAGGTCGAGAAGGTGCTGGCACGCACCGGCGCGCAGCAGGTGGTGCTGGTGGGCAACTCGCGCGGCGGCAACGCGATTCGCAACTACATCCAGAACGGCGGGGGCGCAGCGCGCGTGAGCCATGCGGTGCTGGGCGGCACGCCCAACCACGGCGTGCAGGCCGTGCCCGGCCTGCGCGAGGGCAACGAGTTTTCGGGTACGGGCCCCTTCCTGCGCGGCCTGAACGCGCCGAAGAACGCGCAAGGCGACGAGGTGGCCGGCCCGGTGCGCTGGGCCACCATCCGCTCGGACAACAACGACAAGTTCGCACAGCCCGACGGCTACTGGATCGGCATGCGCGGCCAGGCCACGAACGTTACCTTCGCAGGCCCCGAACTCAAGGGTGCGACCAACGTCGTCATCCCGCGCATCGACCACCGCGAAACGTCGTATTCACAGGCGGCGTTCGATGCGACGTGGCGCTTCATCACCGGCAAGGCACCGGCGCGCACCGACATCGCGCCCGAGTCGCGCATCAGCCTCAACGGCAAGGTGACGGGCCTTGGCCTCAACCCGCTGGACGCCGCTACCGGCAACTACGTGAACAACCTGCCGCTGTCCGGTGCAACCGTCGAGGTATTCGAAGTGAACCCCGCTGACGGATCGCGCAGTGGCACTGCCCTGCTGCGCAAGACGGTGGGCGCCGACGGGCTGTGGGGCCCGGTCACACCGCGTGCAGGCGCGTACCTCGAGTTCGTGATCAGTGCCCCGGGCTATGCCACCACGCACATCTACCGCAGCCCGTTCCCGCGCTCGAGCGACGTCATCCACCTGCGTGCCGAGCGCGTTGCGGCGGCTGACCGCGATGCCAAGGCGCTGGTGAGCTTCACCCGGCCGCGCGGCTACTTCGATCCGCACCGCGACCGCATGAGCTTCGATGGCAAGGCCGAACTGCCCGGCGTGCCGCGTGACCCGGGCCTGAGCGCGGGCGTGGCCTCGTCACGATTGAAGCTGGCCGATGCCACTGCGCGTGGCGTGGTCGGCGAATTCAACGGCGAGCGGGTGGTGGGCCGCACCTGGCCGCTGGCCGAAAACCGCGTCACCGTGCTGGAACTGACAAACTGACAACCTGACAACTGCCGCGCTGAAGAGCTGACAGACACGCCGCTCACGCAAAAAGGCCCGCATCACGCGGGCCTTTTTCCTGGTGCGTGGGTCGCCCTCAGTGATGCAGCCGCGACGTCTTGGGCAGGTGCGCCATCAGGAACTCCATCTGGTCGGCCAGGATGCGGCGGTTGCGCAGGATGAAGTCTTCCCACAGGCTGGGCACATAGGGCGCGTACAGCAGCGGCATGTGGGCCTGCTCGGGCGTGCGGCTGCCCTTGCGGTGATTGCAGGCGCGGCAGGCGGTCACCACGTTCATCCAGTGGTCGGTGCCGTTTTGCGCAAACGGGATGATGTGCTCGCGCGTCAGTTCGTCTTCGTGGAAGTCATTGCCGCAGTAGGCGCAGACGCAGCGGTCGCGCGCGAACAGCTTGCCGTTGGTCAGGCCCGGGCGCAGCTCGAACGGATTGATGTTGGGCACGCCCTTGGTGCCGATGATGCTGCTGACCGCAATCTGTGACTGCTGGCCCGTGATGGCATTGTGGCCGCCGCGAAAGACAGCGACCTCGCGGCCGGCTTCCCACCGCACTTCGCCTGCGGCGTAGTGGATGACGGCCTGTTCCAGGGAAATCCAGGACTGCGGGAGCCCCTGGGCGGACAGCTTCAAGACCTTCAATGCATCCCTCCATGCAGGCGATCGCGCCCGCGACAGAACCAGACAACGATGGGGGTCAGGACTGCCGGACAATATAAACCCTTTCTGCAACCACCCCGTGTCGCGGCCGCCCGAGCGGTCGCTTCGTCACAACACCCGCACCATGCGCATCACCCGTGGATTCCGCCGCCCTGCCCGCGAGGCCGGCTGCGCGCTGACCATCGGCAACTTCGACGGCGTGCACCGCGGGCACCAGGCCATGCTGGCCCTGCTGCGCAACGAGGCGCGCCACCGCGGCGTGCCCAGCGTGGTGATGACCTTCGAGCCGCATCCGCGCGACTACTTTGCGCAGGCGCTGCGCAAGCCCGAGATCGCCCCGGCGCGCATTGCCACCCTGCGCGACAAGCTGTCGGAGCTTTCGGCCTGCGGCGTGGATGAATGCGTGATCCTGCCCTTCGACGCCCGGCTGGCATCGCAGCCGCCGCAGGCCTTCATCGACGAGGTGCTGGTGCGCGGCCTGGGCGTGCGCTATGTGCTGGTGGGCGATGACTTCCGGTTTGGTGCGCAGCGCGCGGGCGACTACGCGATGCTGGACGCCGCCGGTGCCGAGCGCGGCTTCGATGTGGCGCGGATGAACAGCTACGAGGTGCACCGCCTGCGCGTGTCCAGTTCTGCCGTGCGCGAGGCGCTGGCCCGCGGCGACATGGACGCTGCCGCCGCGCTGCTGGGCCGGCCCTATGCGATCAGCGGCCATGTGGTGCACGGTCGCAAGCTCGGCCGTGCGCTGGGCGAAAGCGGCCCGGGCAACGGCGACGGCTTTCGCACCATCAACCTGCGCTTTGCGCACTGGAAGCCCGCCGCCAGCGGCATCTTTGCGGTGCGGGTGCACGGCCTGGGCGCGCCGCTGAACGGGGTGGCCAACCTGGGAGTGCGGCCGTCGCTCGATGCCGATGACGTCAACGGCGGGCGGGTGCTGCTGGAGACCCACTGCTTCGACTGGCCGGCGGCGCTGGGCCACGAGGGGGCCTACGCTAAAATCGTGCGCGTGGAACTGCTGCACAAACTGCACGACGAGCTGAAGTACGACAGCCTCGACGCCCTGATGCAAGGCATCGCGCGCGACTGCGACGACGCGCGCGCCTGGTTCGCCACGCGAATTTGAAGGGGCGGCGGGCCAGCCATGCCCGCGCAACGCCCCGCTCCGCCCGACCCCTGCGCGCCGCGGCCCCTGAAGCCCGCGGGTGCCCCCGCCCCACCGCCGAGTGCCCGGCCATGAATGACAAGACAGACACCACCGACTACCGCAGCACGCTGAACCTGCCCGACACGCCCTTTCCGATGCGCGGCGACCTGCCCAAGCGCGAGCCGGGCTGGGTGAAGGAATGGGACGAGCAAGGCCTGTACAAGAAGCTGCGCGACGCGCGCGTGCACGCGCCCAAGTTCATCCTGCACGACGGCCCGCCGTATGCCAACGGCACCATCCACATGGGCCACGCGGTCAACAAGATCCTGAAGGACATGATCGTCAAGGCGCGCCAGCTGGCGGGCTTCGACGCGCAGTACATCCCGGGCTGGGACTGCCACGGCCTGCCGATCGAAAACGCGATCGAGAAGAAGCACGGCCGCAACCTGCCGCGCGACGAGATGCAGGCGAAAAGCCGCGCCTTTGCCACCGAGCAGATCGCGCTGCAGATGAGCGACTTCAAGCGCCTGGGCGTGCTCGGCGAATGGGACCGCCCCTACCGCACCATGGACTACCGCAACGAGGCCGACGAGATCCGAGCCTTCAAGCGGGTGATGGAGCGCGGCTTCGTCTACCGTGGCCTGAAGCCCGTGTACTGGTGCTTTGACTGCGGCAGCTCGCTGGCGGAATTCGAGATCGAGTACGCCGACAAAAAGAGCACCACGCTGGACGTGGGCTTCCTGTGCGCCGAGCCCGACAAGCTGGCCGCCGCCTTCGGCCTGAAGTCGCTGGCCAAGGACGCGTTCGCGGTGATCTGGACCACCACTGCGTGGACGATTCCCGCCAACCAGGCACTCAACCTCAACCCCGCCCTGCGCTACGCGCTGGTGGACACGCCGCGCGGCCTGCTGGTGCTGGCCGAAAGCCTGGTGGAGAAATGCCTCGAGCGCTACGGCCTGCAAGGCAGCGTGCTGGCCACCTGCGAGGGCAAGGCCCTGGGGCTGATTCACTTCAAGCACCCGCTGCACGATGTGCACGAGGGCTACCGCCGCCTGAGCCCGGTGTACCTGGCCGACTACGCCACCGCCGACGACGGCACCGGCCTTGTGCATTCGTCGCCTGCCTACGGCGTGGACGACTTCAACAGCTGCGTCGCGCATTGCCTGAAATACGACGACATCCTGAACCCGGTGCAGGGCCACGGCAGCTACGCGCCCGATTTCGCGCTGTTCGGTGGCCAGAACATCTGGAAGGCGGTGCCGCAGGTGATCGAGGCGCTGCGCAATGCCGGCCGCCTGTTCACCACCCACGACATCAGCCACAGCTACCCGCACTGCTGGCGCCACAAGAGCCCGGTGATCTACCGCGCCGCAGCCCAGTGGTTCGTGCGCATGGACGAGGGTGAGGGCATCTTCACCAGGGACAAGGCGCCGCAGACGCTGCGCCAGATGGCGCTGGCCGCGATCGAACGCACGAGCTTCTACCCCGAGAACGGCCAGGCCCGCCTGCGCGACATGATCGCCAACCGGCCCGACTGGTGCATCAGCCGCCAGCGCAGCTGGGGCGTGCCGCTGCCCTTCTTCCTGCACAAGGACAGCGGCGAGCCGCATCCGCGCACGCCCGAGATCCTGGACCTGGCCGCCGACATCGTGCAGCAAGGCGGCATCGAGGCCTGGAGCAAGGCCAGCACCGAAGAGATCTTCGCCAAGCTCGGCTGCGCCGCCGACGCGCCGCACTACAGCAAGAGCAGCGACATCCTTGAGGTGTGGTTCGACTCGGGCACCACCCACACCACGGTGCTCAAGGGCTCGCACCCGGGCAGCGGCCATGCCGAAGGCCCCGAGGCCGACCTGTACCTGGAGGGCCACGACCAGCACCGCGGCTGGTTCCACTCCTCCCTGCTGACCGCCTGCGCGATGTACGGCCGCGCGCCCTACCGCGGCCTGCTGACGCACGGCTTCACCGTCGACAGCCAGGGCCGCAAGATGAGCAAGTCGCTGGGCAACGGCGTGGACCCGCAGCAGACCAGCCAGAAGCTCGGCGCCGAGATCATCCGCCTGTGGGTGGCCGCGTCCGACTACTCGGGCGACATCGCCGGCGACGACAAGATCCTCGCGCGGGTGGTCGACGCCTACCGCCGCATCCGCAATACGGTGCGCTTCCTGCTGGCCAACGTGAGCGACTTCGACCCGGCCAAGGACGCAGTACCTGCCGACCAGCTGTTCGAGATCGACCGCTATGCGCTGGCGCGCGCGGCGCAACTGCAGGCCGAGGTGACGGGGCACTTTGACGTGTACGAATTCCACCCGGTGGTGGCCAAGCTGCAGCTGTACTGCAGCGAAGACCTGGGCGGCTTCTACCTCGACGTGCTGAAAGACCGCCTGTACACCACCGCGCCGAAGTCGCTGGCGCGGCGCAGCGCACAAACCGCGCTGTGGCACATCACCCACGCGATGCTGCGCTGGATGGCGCCGTTCCTGAGCTTCACTGCCGAAGAGGCATGGAAGCTGTTCGGCAAGAGCGAGTCGATCTTCCTGGAGACCTTTGTCGAGCTGCCGCGCGTCGACGAGGCGCTGCTGGCCAAGTGGAACCGCATCCGCGAGATCCGCGACGCGGTCAACAAGGACATCGAGGCACTGCGCGAGCAAGGCCAGGTGGGCTCGTCGCTGCAGGCCGACCTGACGCTGACCGCCGGCACCGACGACCATGCCTTGCTGCACAGCCTGGGTGATGACCTGAAGTTCGTCTTCATCACCTCGGTGGCCGAACTGCGCGCAGGCGATGCGCTGGCGATTGCGGTGAAAGCCTCCACCGCGGTGAAGTGCGAGCGCTGCTGGCACTGGCGCGATGACGTGGGCCACGACGCAGCGCACCCCACCCTGTGCGGCCGCTGCACCAGCAACCTGTACGGCGCGGGCGAAGCGCGTCAGGTGGCCTGATGGCAGGCAAGGCAGCGCCGCGCAAGCCGGCCGCCAGGGCTTCTGCGGGCGGCAGCGCAGGCGTGCTGCCCTGGCTGGGCCTGGCGCTGCTCATCCTGCTGGCTGACCAGTTCACCAAGGTGCTGATCCTTGGCACCTACCAGTTGGGCGACAGCACCCGCGTCACCAGCTTCTTCAACATCGTGCGGGTCCACAACAGCGGTGCGGCGTTCTCTTTCCTCGCCTCGGCCTCGGGCTGGCAGCGCTGGCTGTTCACCGGCATCGGCGTGGCCGCGTCGCTGCTGATCGTCTGGCTGCTGCGCTCGGGCGCAGCCCAGAAGCTGTTTGCGTTTGCGCTGGCGTGCATCCTGGGCGGCGCGATCGGCAATGTGATCGACCGGCTGCTGCACGGGTATGTGGTGGACTTTCTGGACTTCCACTGGGCGGGCTGGCACTTCCCGGCGTTCAACATCGCCGACAGCGCCATCACCATCGGCGCGGCCTGCCTGATCCTCGACGAAATCCTGCGGGTGAGGCGCGGCCGCTGAGCCCGCCCAAGGCCCCCGTCGGCCAGGCGGGGCACATTCCCGCATGTGACTGCACCGCCCCGGCAGCGGCGTATAGTCACAAATCCGTCACATGAACAACCTGCTGAACCTTCTGGCGGCCATCGCGCTGCTGGTCTGGGGCACCCACCTTGTCCGCACCGGCATCCTGCGCGTCTTCGGCACGAGCCTGCGGAACTTCCTTGCGCACAGCCTGAGCAACCGCTTCAGCGCCATGGCCGCAGGCGTTGGCGTAACCGCGCTGGTGCAGTCGAGCACCGCCACCGCGCTGATCGTCTCGTCCTTCGTCGGCCAGGGCCTCGTCACGCTGCCGGTGGCACTCGCCGTGATGCTCGGCGCCGACGTGGGCACCAGCCTGATGGTGGTGGTGTTCTCCTTCGACCTCTCGTGGCTGTCGCCGCTGGCCATCTTTGTCGGCGTGGTGCTGTTCATCTCGCGGCCGTCCACCCCGGTGGGCCGCTTCGGCCGGGTGCTGATCGGCCTGGGGCTGATCCTGCTGGCGCTGCGGCTCATCACCGCGTCGACCGAAGTGCTGGTGCAGTCGCCGGCGGTCAAGGCGCTGCTGGCCAGCGTGGGAACCGATGTGGTGCTCGAGATCGTTGTCGGCGCGCTGCTGGCGGTGCTGTCGTACTCGAGTCTGGCCACGGTGCTGCTGACTGCCACGCTGGCGGCCACCGGCGTGATTCCGCTCACCGTGGCGCTGGGCCTGGTGCTGGGCGCCAACCTGGGCAGCGGGCTGCTTGCGGTGATCACCACCGCCAAGTCGTCGATCGAGGTACGCCATGTGCCGATGGGCAACCTGGTGTTCAAGGCGCTGGGCGTGCTGGTGTGTGCGCCGTTTGCCGGCCTGTGGCTCAGCCAGGCACAGCCGTGGCTGGGCAGCCCCGCGAACGTGGTGGTGATGTTCCACCTGGCCTTCAACGCGGTGGTGGCGGTGCTGTTCATCGGCTTCACGCAGGTGGTGGCCAAGCAGGTGCTGCGCTGGATGCCGCGCAGGCAGACCGGGCTGCTGGCCGGGCGGCCGCACCACCTGGACCCGACCGCGCTGGCCACGCCATCGCTTGCGATTTCGTGCGCCGCGCGCGAGGCGCTGCATCAGGCCGATGTGGTCGAGTCGATGCTGGCCGGGCTGCTGGAGGTGATCAAGACCGACGACCTGGCACTGGCCGAGCGGCTGCGCCGCATGGACGATTCGGTGGACGAGCTGTACTCGGCCATCAAGTACTACCTGACCAAGATCTCGCGCGAGGCGCTGGGCGAAGAGGAAAGCCGGCGCTGGACGGACATCATCAGCTTCACCATCAACATGGAGCAGGTGGGCGACATCATCGAGCGCGCGCTGACCGACATCGAGGACAAGAAGATCCGCAAGGGCCGCCAGTTTTCCGAGGCCGGCATGGCCGAGATCTGCGAGCTGCATGCGCGGCTGATGGACAACTTGCGCCTGGGCATGAGCGTGTTCCTCAACGGCAACGAGCGCGACGCCAAGCGGCTGCTGGAAGAGAAGGTGCGCTTTCGCGACCTCGAGCGCGCCTACGCGGCCAGCCACATCACCCGCCTGACCGACAACACCACCGCCAGCATCGAGACGAGTTCGCTGCACATCGACCTGATCAGCGAGCTCAAGCGCATCAACTCGCACCTGTGCTCGATTGCCTACCCCATCCTCGAGTCGGCGGGTGCGCTGGCACCGAGCCGGCTGCAAACCCCGGTGCAGACCGACGAAGCACCGGCCGCGTCTAGCGCATCGGCCAGCCCCAGGCCGCACCCAGCACCAGCGCAGCCTCGAGGGTGAACTCGTCGCGCGCCAGCCGCGCAAGCAGTTCGCCTTCGTCCATGCAGAAGAAGGCATCCACCTCGCCGTCCTGGTTGACCGGCTCCACGCCCTCAGGCAGCACCGCCTGATAGCAGTCGATGTGCTCGTGCACATGGCCCAGGCCCTCGGCCTGCGATGACGGCCGGTCGATACTGACACGGCCCACCGCGCGCAGCTGCTGCAGCGACGCCATGCGCAGGCCGGCCTCTTCCCAGGTTTCGCGCTCCAGCGCCAAGGCCAGCGTGTCGGCCGCAGAAATCATGCCGCCCATCAGCGTGTCGAGCTTGCCCGGGTCGTTGGCCTTGCGGGCCGAGCGCTGCTGAATCCAGTGTCGGCCGTCTGCAGTGCGGCCCACCAGATGCACTGCACGGGTGGTGATGCCCAGCGGCCGCACCGCGCCGCGCTCGATCGCGCCCACGCGCAGGCCGCTGTCGTCTTCCACCGCGAGCAGCTCGTCGCGCCACGGGCCGCTCAGGCCGCGCTCGCGCAGCGACAGCGCCAAGGCGGCCAGGCGTTCGTCGACGGCAGCGCGGTGGTCGACCGGGGTGCGCACGCGCCACGCCGCGCCGGCGGGCGGGCCAGACGATGCTTCATTTGCAGGCAGCGGCTCGATCCACGCCGGCTCGCCGCGATGCGGCTGCGCCAGCATGTCCGCCAGTACGGGTGCCAGCGAGCCGATGCGCCGCGGCGCGCCCTGTGCCTGCAGCCACAGCGTGTGGCGCGGCTGCAGGGGTGCGCGCTGCGCGCGCTCAAGCACCTCGCGCCACCACGCTGCGGGCGGCAGCGCGGCGCCCTGCGTCACGGCAGCAGGATGGTGCAGCCGGTGGTCTTGCGCGCCTCGAGGTCGCGGTGCGCCTGCTGCACCTCGGCCAGCGGAAAGCGCTGGTCGATGCGGATCTTCACCTTGCCGCTGGCGACCACATCGAACAGGTCGTCGGCCATGGCCTGCGTGGTCTCGCGGGTGGTGATGTGGCTGAACAGCGTCTGGCGCGTGACGTAGATCGAACCCTTGGGGCCGAGGATGCCGGGCGCAAACGGCGGCACCGGGCCCGACGCATTGCCAAAGCTCGCCATCAGGCCGAAGGGCTGCAGGCAGTCCAGCGACTTGTCCCAGGTGTCCTTGCCCACCGAGTCGTACACCACCTTGACGCCCTTGCCACCGGTGATCTCCTTCACGCGCGCCTGGAAGTCTTCTTTCGAATAGTTGATGACATGGGCCGCGCCGTGCTCCTTGGCCAGCGCGCACTTGGCGTCCGACCCTGCAGTGCCGATCAGCTGCAGTCCCATGGCCTTGGCCCACTGGCAGGCGATCAGGCCCACGCCGCCGGCGGCGGCATGGAACAGCACGAAGTCACCGGCCTGCAGGCCACCCTGCGGCAGCGTGCGCTTGAGCAGGTACTGCGCGGTCAGGCCCTTGAGCATCATCGCCGCGCCGGTTTCGAAGCTGATGGCGTCAGGCAGCTTGCACACGCACTTGGCGGGCATCACCCGCACTTCGCAATAGCTGCCCGGGGGCTGGCTGGCGTAGGCCGCGCGGTCGCCCACCTTGAGGTGCGTGACGCCCGCGCCCACCGCCTCGACCACGCCCGCGCCTTCCATGCCCAGCTGGGCCGGCATCGGCAGCTGGTACAGGCCGGTGCGCTGGTACACGTCGATGAAGTTCAGGCCCACCGCGTGGTGGCGGATGCGAATCTCGCCCGGGCCGGGCTCGCCCACGGTCACGTCCACCAGCTTGAGCTGCTCGGGGCCGCCATGCTGTTCGATGCGCACTGCCTTGGTCATGGAAATCTCTCCTGTAAAGCCGCAAATTGTGCCGCTTTCCCCAAGGCGACGCGGTCCGGGGCGAGACACCCCTTACAGTGCAGCCTGCCCATGACCCAGCGCCTGTCCCTGTCCACCGCCGCACTGCTTGTGGTGCCGCCCGTCCTGTGGGCCGGCAATGCGGTGGTGGGGCGGCTGATGAACGGCCTGGTGCCGCCCATCACCCTGAACTTCCTGCGCTGGGCGGTGGCCTTCGTGCTGCTGCTGCCGCTGGCGGCCTGGGTGCTGCGCCCCGACAGCGGGCTGCGTGAGCACTGGCGCCGCTATGCGCTGCTGGCGCTGCTGGGGGTGGGTTGCTACAACGCGCTGCAGTACCTGGCGCTCAAGACGTCGACGCCGCTGAACGTGACGCTGGTGGCCGCCAGCATGCCGGTGTTCATGCTGGCCACCGGCTGGCTGAGCTTCGGCCAGCGCGTGAGCGGCCGCCAGTGGCTCGGCGCGCTGCTGTCCATCGTGGGCGTGCTGTTCGTGCTGTCGCGCGGCAGCTGGTCCACGCTGATGGCGGTGCAGCTGGTGCCAGGCGACTTGTTTGTGCTGATGGCCACGCTGGCGTGGGCGTACTACAGCTGGCTGCTTCAGCGCACCACCGAGCCCGCGGCCATTCGCGCCGACTGGGCTGCGCTGCTGATGGCGCAGGTGATACCCGGCCTGGCCTGGTCGGGCGCCTTTGCTGCTGCCGAATGGGCGCTGGTGCCCGATGCCCACATCGTCTGGGGCTGGCCGGTCATCGCCGCGCTGGCCTACATCGCCATCTGCCCGGCCATCCTGGCCTACCGCTGCTGGGGCCTGGGCGTGCAGCGCGCAGGCGCGGCGGTGGCGGGCTTCTTCTCCAACCTCACGCCCCTGTTTGCCGCCGTGATGTCGGCCGCCATCCTGGGCGAGCTGCCGCAGTGGTACCACGGCGCGGCCTTTGCACTGATCGTGGGCGGCATCGTGATTTCTTCGCAGCGGCGTTAGCCGCACCACGCGCATGCCAGACAGCTCCAGCGCTGCCGCATCCCCAAGCCACCGCTTTGACATCGTCGCCTTCGGCGAGCCGATGGTCGAGTTCAACCAGACCGGTGAGGGCGGCGGCCGCCACTACCTGCAGGGCTTCGGCGGCGACACGTCCAACTTTGCGATCGCGGCTGCGCGCCAGGGCGCGCGCGTGGCCTACGCCAGCGCGCTGGGGCCAGACCCGTACGGGCAGATGCTGCGCGAGCTGTGGGCCCGCGAGGGTGTGGACCATGGCTGGGTGAGCACCGACCCGCAGGCCTTCACCGCCGTCTACTTCGTCACGCACGACACGGCCGGGCATCACTTCCACTTTTTCCGTGCAGGCAGCGCCGCCAGCCGCGTCAGCCCGCAGACCTTCGCCCAGGCGGTCGCGCAGTCATCGCGGGTGTTTCACCTCTCCGGCATCAGCCTGGCCATCTCCGGCAGCGCCTGCGATGCCGGCTTCGCGCTCATGGATGCGGCACGCGCGGCTGGCGTGCAGGTGAGCTTTGACACCAACCTGCGGCTCAAGCTGTGGCCTCTGGCGCAGGCCCGCGGCGTCATGAGCGAAGCGATCCGGCACAGCGATATCTGCCTGCCCAGCTACGACGACATGGTGACCCTGACGGGACTCAAGAGTGACGATGCCATCGTCGACCATTGTCTGTCGCTGGGTGCGCGGGTGGTGGCGCTCAAGCTCGGCGAGCGCGGCGCGCTGGTGGCTAGCGCCCACGAGCGGCACCGCATTGCCCCCCATCCGTGCAGCCCGGTCGATGCCACCGGCGCAGGGGACACGTTTGGCGGCGCATTCGTCAGCCGGCTCATCGCAGGCGACAGCCTGCAGCAGGCTGCGCACTACGCTGCGGTGGCAGCTGCCCTGTCCACCGAGGGCTATGGCGCGGTGGAGCCGATTCCCCACAGCGATCGCGTCCTCGCAGCGCTGGCCCACGCGGGCGGCGGCGAGCCGCTGAGCCGTTGACCCACTGACCACACGCGGCCCCGCCGTTCGCGGGCAGCCGACTCAGTAGGTGCCGGGGTAGGCGCCGCCGTCGATCAGCAGGTTCTGGCCGGTGATGTAGCTCGCCTGCATGCTGCACAGGTAGGCACAGGCCTGGCCGAACTCGTCGGAGGTGCCGTAGCGCCCGGCAGGAATCTGCGCATGGTGCTCGCGCCGGACTTCGTCTTCGCTCTTGCCGGTCTTGGCCGCGGTGGCCTTCACGTTGGCAGTGATGCGGTCGGTGTCAAAGCGCCCGGGCAGCAGGTTGTTGATGGTGACGTTGGCCATGGCGAGCTTGCGGGTGCGCGCCACGCCCGCCACAAAGCCGGTCAGGCCGCTGCGCGCGCCGTTGGACAGGCCGAGGATGTCGATCGGTGCCTTCACCGAGCTGGAGGTGATGTTCACGATGCGTCCAAAGCCGCGCTCGGCCATGCCGTCCACCGTGGCCTTGATCAGCTCGATCGGCGTGAGCATGTTGGCGTCCACCGCCTTGATCCACGCTTCGCGGTCCCAGTCGCGGAAGTCCCCGGGCGGCGGACCACCGGCATTGGTGACCACGATGTCGAAGTCCCGCCGTTTGGCGAACACCGCCGCGCGGCCTTCGGGCGTGGTGATGTCGGCCGCCACGCTGTCCACCTGCGCGCTGGCCGGGCGCAGCGGGTCGGCGCGCAGCTTCTGCACCGCGGCCTGCAGCGCCTCGGCGCCGCGTGCCACCAGCAGCACATGCACGCCCTCGCGCACCAGCGCCTGCGCGCAGCCAAAGCCCAGGCCCTTGCTCGCGCCGCACACCAGCGCATGACGTCCTGCGATTCCGAAATCCATGGTCGAGTCTTTCTTGGGTTGAACGAGGTGCGGTGCGGCTCAGCGCCCCGCGCGTGAAAAAACGAAGATGCCGCTGATGACCAGCACCGTGCCGGCCACCACCCACAGCGTGAAGGGCTCACCCAGCAGCCACACACCCATCAGGATGGTGGACATCGGGCCCACCATGCCGATCTGCGCGGTGGCCGACGGGCCGATGCGCTCGATCGCCATCATCACCAGCAGCACCGGAACCACGGTGCAAGCCACCGCATTGAGCACCGACAGCCACACCACTTCCATCGGCACCGCAAGCGCGCTGTCGATCGGGCGCAGCAGCGCGTACTGCGCGATGCAGAACAGGCAGGCGATGGTGCTTGCCAGGCCCACCAGCCGCAGCGAGCCCAGCCGCTTGACGAACTCGCCGCTGTAGACGAGGTAGATGGCGTAGGTGACCGCGCTCGCAAACACCAGCAGCGCCCCGAGCGCCGTCTGGCGGCCCTGCAGCGACACCTCGTGGCCGAACACCAGCAGCACGCCGCAGTAGCTGATCGCCATGCCGGCCGCATGCCAGGGCGAGATGCGCTTGCGGTAGGCGATCCAGCTGAACAGCAGCACCAGCGTCGGGTTGAGGTAGAGGATCAGCCGCTCGAGCGAGGCGGTGATGTACTGCAACCCCCAGAAGTCCAGAAAGCTCGACAGGTAGTAGCCGATGAAGCCCAGGCCCAGCACGCTCAGGCGGTCGTGCCGCGTGAGCGCCGGCTTGCCGCGACTGGCCCACCACGCGATCAGCACGAACATCGGCAGCGCAAACAGCATGCGCAGCATCAGCAGCGTGACCGCATCCGTGCCGTGCAGGTAGGCGAGCTTGACGATGATCGCCTTGCCGCTGAAGGCGATGGCGCCGGCCAGCGCGCACAGCACGCCGGCAGCGCGCAGCGGTGCAACCGTGGAGGCGGCGGCGCTCACGTGGCGGTGCGGCGATACAAGCGGTGCAAGCAGGGCCTGCGGTGCAAACCGGTCAGAAGCCCGCGGCCTGGCCGTCGCGGCGCGAATCGCTGGCCACCACATAGCCCTCGGTCTTGGGGTTGCCGGCGCGCCAGATGAACTGGCCCGAGCCGAAGTCCTGGTACGAGTCGTTGATCACATCCATGCGGTGACCGCGATCGGACAGGCCCTGCACCGTGGCCGCTTTCATTTGCGACTCGACGTTGATCTCGAAGCCCTGGTTGAAGCGCCAGCGCGGTGCGTCGCACGCAGCCTGCGGGTTCTGGCCGTAGTCGAGCATGCGCACCAGCGTCTGCATGTGGCCCTGCGGCTGCATGTTGCCGCCCATCACGCCAAAGCTCATCACCGGCTGGCCGTCCTTGGTGAGGAAGGCCGGAATGATGGTGTGGAACGGCCGCTTGCCCGGCGCCACCTGGTTGGCCGGGTTCTTGCCGTCGCGGTCGAGCCCGAAGCCGTGGCCGCGGTTTTGCATGCTGATGCCGAAGTGCGGCTCCACGCAGCCCGAACCGAAGCCCATGTAGTTGCTCTGGATGAAGCTGACCATCATGCCGTTCTCGTCGGCCGCACTCAGGTAGATGGTGCCGCCCTTGACCGGATTGCCGGCCTGGAAGTCCTGCGCGCGCTTCATGTCGATCAGCTTGGCGCGGCTGGCGAGGTAACTGCTGTCCAGCAGCTGGTCGGTGGTGACATGCATCGCCGAGCGCTCGGCCACGTAGCGGTAGGTGTCGGCAAAGGCGAGCTTCATCGCCTCGATCTGCAGGTGCTGCGAATCCACGCCGTCAACCGGCAGCGAGGCCAGGTCGAAGTGGTCAAGGATGCCAAGTGCAATCAGCGCCGCAATGCCCTGCCCGTTGGGCGGGATCTCGTGGACGGTGTAGCCGCGGTAGTTCTTCTCGATCGGCTTGACCCACTCGGGCTTGTACTCGGCAAAGTCCTTCGCGGTCAGGCTGCCGCCGTTCTGGGCAGAGAACTTCTCGATGGCCTGCGCAATCTCGCCGCCGTAGAAAGCCTGGCCCTTGGTGGCGGCAATCGCACGCAGCCCGCGCGCTGCGCCCTTGAACTGGAACAGCTCGCCGACCTTGGGCGCACGGCCCCAGGGGAGAAAGCTCTCGGCAAAGCCGGGCAGGTTGCGCAGCTCTTCGGTGGCCGCCTCCCACTTCTGCTGCACCACCACCGGCATCAGGTAGCCGCGCTCGGCGATCTCGATGGCCGGCTCCAGCAGGTCGGCAAACGGCAGCTTGCCGAACTTTTCGCTCATGGTGACCCAGGCCGATACCGCGCCGGGCACCGTCACCGAATCGAAGCCACGCTTGGGCGGCGTGGTCGCGTCCATGCCGTACTTGCGCTTGAAGTATTCGGGCGTCCAGGCGCGCGGCGCGCCGCCCGATGCGTTCAGGCCGTGCAGCTGCTGGCCGTCCCACAGGATGCAGAAGGCGTCGCTGCCCAGGCCGTTGGACACCGGCTCGCAGATGGTGATAGCCGCTGCCGCCGCGATGGCCGCATCCACCGCATTGCCGCCCTTCCACAGCATGCGCAGGCCGGCCTGTGCTGCCAGCGGATGCGAGGTGGACACCACATTGCGTGCGAACACCGGCAGCCGGGTGGAGAGGTAGGGATTGTTGAAGTCAAAGTGCATGATGAAACCGGTGTGGTGCGTTGTGTCTTGCGTGTTCCGCGTTGTGCGTGACCGGGCCTGCCGCCCGGTCACTCCAGGGTGATCTTGCGCTCGCTGATGATGCGCTTCCACTTGGCCATGTCAGAGGCCAGCATCTGGGTGAACTGCGCGGGCGTGCCGCCCACCGGCTCGATGCCCAGGCGCGACAGGCGGTCCTTGATGTCGGCATCGGCCAGCGCCTCGTTGGCTGCAGCGTTGGCGCGTGCCACCACGCCGTCGGGCAGGCCGCGCGGGCCGTACAGGCCGAACCAGGTGTTGGACTCGAAGCCCGGCAACACCTCGGAGATGGCGGGCAGTTCAGGGGCCAGCGGCGTGCGCTTGAGCGAGGTGACGCCCAGCGCGCGCAGACGGCCTTCGCGCACATGCGGCAGCCCGGTAGGCAGTGAATCGAACATCACATCGAGCTTGCCGCTGGCCAGGTCCGGAATGGCCAGCGCGGTGCCGCGGTAGGGAATGTGCACCACGAACAGGCCGGCCTGTGCCTTGAACAGCTCGGCGGTGAGCTGCACGATGGTGCCGTTGCCGCTGGAGCCGTAGTTCAGCCGCCCGGGGTTCTTGCGGCTGTGGTCGATCCATTCCTTGACCGACCTGGCCGGCGAGGTGTTGGGCACCAGCATGATGCTCGGCGCATTGCCCACATGGGCGATCGGCGTGAAGTCGCGCACCGCGTCGTAAGGCATGCGCGGGTTGAGATTCGGGCCGATGGTGTGGGTGCTCGAGGTGGCCAGCAACAGCGTGTAGCCGTCGGCCTGCGCCTTGGCCACCAGGTCCGAGCCCAGCGTGCCGCCGGCGCCGGGGCGGTTTTCCACCACCACCGACTGGCC
Source organism: Pseudomonadota bacterium (assembly GCA_039800165.1). GTDB lineage: Bacteria > Pseudomonadota > Gammaproteobacteria > Burkholderiales > Burkholderiaceae_C > JBDLRH01. Next base: position 13,848 of record JBDLRH010000116.1, on the reverse strand, counting down.
CAGCTTCTCGCCGAGCTTTTGCGACAGCACCCGCGCGAACAGGTCGGTGGCGCCACCGGCCGGGAACGGCACCACCAGCCGCACCGGCTTGCTGGGATAGGCCTGTGCGTGCGCGGCCACCGGCAGCGCCAGCGCAGCGGCAGCGGTGAGTAGCGAACGTCGTTGCATGCGTCTGTCTCCTGATGGCTCTTGAGGTGGCTGCGTGGCAGGGCCACGGCGGGCATGAGGCGGCGATTGTGACCGAGCGGCCCTTGGCAGCCTGTCGCGGTCGGGAATGGCGGTCGGGCACGGCGGTCGGGAATGCCGGTCGGGACTGGCCGCCAGGCGTGCGCCCTGCACGCCGCCCCAAAAACACAACGGCGCCCTGGGGCGCCGTTGCGAGGCCGAGGCCGGATGCCGTCAGTCTTCGACGAAGGCTTCCTCTCGCTGCTTCTTCACCGCCGGCAACAGCACGATGATGAGCAGCAGCAAGGCCATCGCCAGCAGCGTGGCCGACAGTGGCCGCGTGACCAGCACGCTCCAGTCGCCGCGCGACAGCAGCAGCGCACGGCGCAGGTTCTCTTCCATCATCGGGCCGAGGATGAAGCCCAGCAGCAGCGGAGCCGGTTCGCAGCCGAGCTTGATGAAGGCGTAGCCCACCACACCGAACAGCGCCACCATCCAGATGTCCCAGGTGTTGTTGTTGGTCGAGTACACGCCGATCGCGCAGAACAGCACGATCGCCGGGAACAGCCAGCGGTAGGGCACGGTCAGCAGCTTGATCCAGATGCCGATGAGCGGCAGGTTCAGGATCACCAGCATCAGGTTGCCGATCCACATCGAGGCGATCAGGCCCCAGAACAGCTGCGGGTTACTGGTCATCACCTGCGGGCCGGGCTGGATGTTGTGGATGGTCATCGCACCCACCATGAGCGCCATCACCGCGTTGGGCGGAATGCCCAGCGTCAGCAGCGGGATGAACGAGGTCTGCGAGCCGGCGTTGTTGGCCGCCTCGGGTGCCGCCACGCCGCGGATGTTGCCCTTGCCGAACGGCACCTCGCCCGGCTTGAGCTTGGTCTTCTTCTCGATGGTGTAGGCCGCAAAAGCCGACAGCAGCGCACCGCCGCCGGGCAGGATGCCCAGCGCCGAGCCCAGTGCGGTGCCACGCAGCACCGCAGGCACCAGGCGCTTGAAGTCTTCCTTGGTCGGCATCAGGCCCTGCACCTTGCCGGTGAAGACCTCACGCTTGTCTTCGGGGTGCGACAGGTTATGGATGATCTCGCCGTAGCCGAAGATGCCCATCGCCACCACGATGAATCCGATGCCGTCGGTCAGCTCAGGGATGTCGAAGCTGTAGCGCGCCACACCCGAGTTCACGTCGGTGCCCACCAGGCCGAGCAGCAGACCCAGCAGGATCATGCCCACGGCCTTGATCAGCGAGCCCGAGGCCAGCACCACGGCACCGATCAGGCCCAGCACCATCAGGCTGAAGTATTCGGCCGGGCCGAACTTGAAGGCCACCTCGGTCAGCGGTGCGGCAAAGGCCGCCAGGATCAGCGTGCCCACGCAGCCGGCGAAGAACGAGCCCAGGCCCGCCGCCGCCAGCGCCGGGCCGGCGCGTCCGTTGCGCGCCATCTGGTAGCCGTCGATCACCGTCACCACCGACGACGATTCGCCCGGCAGGTTCACCAGGATGGCGGTGGTCGAGCCACCATACTGCGCGCCGTAGTAGATGCCGGCAAGCATGATCAGCGCGGCCACCGGCGGCAGCGCATAGGTGGCCGGCAGCAGCATCGCGATGGTGGCCACCGGGCCCACACCGGGCAGCACGCCGATCAGCGTGCCCAGCAGGCAGCCGACAAAGGCGTAGGCCAGGTTTTGCAGAGTGAACGCAACGCTGAAGCCCAGCGCCAGGTTGTTGAACAGATCCATGGCGTGCTCCTCAGTTGGTGATGAAGGTCGGCCAGACCGGGAACTGCAGCTTGAGCAGCATCACGAAGGCGCCGTAGCTGCCCACGGCCAGCACTGTCGCCAGCACCAGCACCTCGCGCAGCTTGAAGCGGTCGCCTGCGAGGCTGGCCACCAGTACCAGGCCGTAGATCGCGACGATCAGGCCCATCGCCGGAATCTTCAATCCCGGCAGGCCCCCCAGCAGGATGCCAAACAGCACGTTGGCGCCGATGATGAAACCCAGCGGCTTCCAGGCGATCTTGCCGATCGGCTCGCCGTCCGCCGTTTCGACCACCAGCGCCTTGAAAGCGACGACCACGCCGACGATGCACAGCAGCACCCCCAGCAGCAAAGGAAAGTAGCCCGGGCCCATGCGTGCGCCGGTGCCCAGGCTGTACTTGGTGGCGCCGAACGCAAACGCCGCACCGATGATGCTGAACATGAGGCCGGACACGAAGTCCTTCTGGCTCTTGATCTTCACGCGGTTGTCTCCTGATGAAACGACCGGCAGATTGTGGCGGCGCCCCGGCCGCCCGCGCATGTGGATTTCACGTATGCCGCGCGGCGCCGGGTCAGCGGCCTGATACAGGTCGCAACACCCTCAGCCAGCGCTGCGCCGGCAGGCCGAAGCGTTCGCGCACGATGTCGGCACGCGCGGCCAGCTCGCCGCGGCGCGGCTGCACCGGCGTGCGCAGGGCCAGCACCACGGTGTTGCCTTCGCGCGTGGGGCGAAACGCCCACACCGCCTCTTCGCCAAAGGCCGACACGATGCGCTGCAGGCTGCGCCCGTAGCTCGACTGGCGGCCAAACAGGTTCACCGTCATGCAGCCGTCATCGCTCAGCAGGCGGCGGCAGTCGGCATAAAAGGCGGCGCTGTCGAGCACCGGCGCGGCGGCCTCGTGGTCATACAGGTCCACCTGCAGCGCATCGACCTGGCCGCGCCAGTGCTCGTGCGCGGCCACCTCGGCCGCATCCCCCAGCACCACCGACAGCTTGATGTCGTCAGCCGGCAGCTTGAACCACAGCCGGCAGGCCGCCACCACCTGCGGGTTGAGCTCGATCGCGGTGGTCTTCATGCGCAGGCGGCGCCGGCAGAACTTGGTGAGTGCCCCCGCCCCCAGGCCCAGCTGCATCGCGTGGCGCGCAGGCACCGTGGCCGCGTCCACGAACAGCAGCCAGGCCATCATGCGCTGCACATAGTCCAGGTCGATCTCGTCGGGCGCATCCAGCCGCATCGAGCCCTGCACCCACTCGGTACCCAGGTGCAGGTAGCGCACCCGCCCGTGGTCCGAGAAGTGGACTTCGGGCAGGGCCGCGGTGGGGGTCTTGCGTGATGCCATCGCCGTCACTGTAGTCAAGCGTCAAGCGCTGGGTCCGGTGCTGCGCGCGCTCAGACCCTGGCGTGCGGCCTCACAGCAGTGCGGCCAGCCGCGGCAGCGCAGCCACCGCATTGGCCTCGCACTGGGTGGCCAGGGTGGCCTCGTCGATGCCGCGCAGCTCGGCCACCACGCGCGCGATGCGCGGCAGCTCGGCGGGCTCGTTGCGGCCCTGTGCATGACCGCTGGCGCGTTGTTCGGCGGTGCGGTACAGCCACTGCGGCGCAATGTCGGGCGCGTCGGTCTCCAGCACGATCGCGTGCGCCGGCAGTGTGGCCGCCAGACGGCGCAACTGCAGCGCGCGCTCGAAGGTCACCGCGCCGCCAAAGCCGAGCTTGAAGCCCAGGTCCACAAAGGCCTGCGCCTGCTGCTCGCTGCCGTTGAACGCATGCGCAATGCCCGAGTGCACCGGCACCTCGCGCAGGTGCTTGAGCAGCCGGTCGGCCGAGCGCCGCACATGCAGGATCACCGGCAGCCCCAGGCGCTGCGCAACCTGCAGCTGCGCGCGGTAAAAAAACTCCTGGCGTTCGCGGTCGAGCCCCGGCACAAAATGATCCAGGCCGATCTCGCCCACCGCCACCAGGCGCGGGTCGTCAATGCGCTGGCGCAGCTCGCGCTCGAGCCGATCCACGTCGCTCTCGGCGGCCTGCGGCGTGTACAGCGGATGGATGCCCAGCGCATAGGCGTCACCGTGCGCATGCGCCAGTTCGCGCACCGCGCTGAAGTTCGCCACTTCCACCGCCGGCAGCACGCACAGCCGCACCGCTTCGGTGCGCGCACGCTCACGCACCGCCGTCACATCGGCGACGAACTCGGGGGCGTCCAGGTGACAGTGGGTATCCAGCCAGCGCAACATGGGCCGATCATGCCGTGGATGCAACAAGGGGCGCGCGATGCGTGCACAGCCCGCCAAACCATGCTAACTTGAAGCCCATGCGCCGCCCTGCCCTGTACAGCACATCCGCACGCGCTGCGGCCACGCCCGACGCCACGCCGGCCGACGCGGCCGCGGCCCCTGCAGCTTCGCGGCGCGCGCGCATGCAGGCCGCGCTGCGCCGCGGCTTCACCGGCCCGCGCGGCCTGTGGACGGCGCTTGCGGTGCTGGCTCTGATGTGCGCGGTCTTGCTGGCGCTGCAGCTGCGGCCCGGCCCGCGCGTGTTCACCCAGGAAGACATCGACGCGGCCGTCGTCAAGACGCTGCAGACCGTGCCGCTGCCCTCGCAGGCGACCAAGGCCTACGAGACCATCCGCCCGTCGGTGGTGCGGGTGACCAGCTACGTGCGCAAGAGCCGCCTGCCGCCCGAGAAGGCGCAGGCCGGCCGCAAGTCCGGGGCACCGCAGGCCGCGCCCGCCAAGCCCGTCAACCCCGCCGACGACGAGGAGGTCGAGCTTGGCGTGGGCACCGGCGTGGTGATCGTCGACAAGGGCATCATCCTCACCAACCTGCATGTGGTGCAGGGCGCCGACCGCATCATGGTCACCTTCTCCGACGGGCTGGAGGCCAGCGCCAACATCACCGGCGTGCAGGCCGAGAACGACCTGGCGGTGCTGCAGGCCAGCAAGATCCCCGACGACCTGATCGCAGCCACCATGATCTCCACCCAGAAGCTGGCGCCGGGCGATCAGGTGATGGCGGTGGGCTACCCGTTCGGCATCGGCCCGTCAGCCTCGGCCGGCATCGTCTCGGGCCTCAAGCGCTCGTTCCGCTCGCCCGAAGGCGGCCACGAGATGAGCAACCTCATCCAGTTCGACGCGGCGGCCAACCCCGGCAACTCCGGCGGCCCGCTGGTGACGATGGAAGGCGAGGTGGTGGGCATCGTCACCGCCATCCTCAACCCGACCTCGGCACGCACCTTCATCGGCATCGGCTTTGCGGTGCCGATCGAAAACGCCGCCAGCGCGGTGGGCCTGTCGCCGTTCTGAGCCTCACCCACGCACCCACATCACCCCCCGAGAGCCCCCCATGGATTCCACCACCCAAGACCAGGCCACCGCACAGCTGATGGAGCAGATCCTCTTTGAGGTCAAGCGCGTGGTGGTCGGCCAGGACCGCTTTCTTGAACGCGTGATGGTGGCGCTGCTGGCGCAGGGCCACCTGCTGGTGGAAGGCGTGCCGGGCCTGGCCAAGACGCTCACCGTCAAGGCGCTGGCGCAGTCGGTGCGCGGGCAGTTCAAGCGCATCCAGTTCACGCCCGACCTGGTGCCCGCCGACCTGGTGGGCACGCGCATCTACAACCAGAAGACCGGCGACTTCAGCACCTCGCTCGGCCCGGTGTTTGCCAACCTGCTGCTGGCCGATGAAATCAACCGCGCACCGGCCAAGGTGCAAAGCGCGCTGCTGGAGGTGATGCAAGAGCGGCAGGTCACCATCGCCGGCGAGACGCATCCGGTGCCGCGGCCCTTTGTGGTGATGGCCACGCAGAACCCGATCGAGACCGAGGGCACCTACCCGCTGCCCGAGGCGCAGGTCGACCGCTTCATGATGAAGGTGATGGTGGACTACCCGAGCGACGAGGAAGAGTTCGTCATCGTCACCCGCGTCACCGGCCCGGCGGTCGAGCCCACGCCGGTGGCCAGCACCGAGCAGCTGGCGGTGCTGCAGCGCGAGTGCCGCCGCGTCTATGTGGACCCTTCGCTCATGCAGTACGCGGTCAAGCTGGTGTCGGCCACGCGCCAGCCGGCGCGCCACGACCTGAAGGAACTGGAAGGCATGATCCGCTTTGGTGCCAGCCCGCGCGCTACCATCTCGCTGGTGGAAGGCGCACGCGCGCTGGCGCTGATGCGCGGGCGCACCTACGCGCTGCCCGAGGACATGACCGACCTGGCCGCCGATGTGCTGCGCCACCGCGTGTCGTTGTCCTACGAAGCGCTGTCCGACGGGCTGAACTCCGAGGCGGTGGTCGCCAAAATCATGGCCCGCGTGCCGGTGCCCGCGCGACCGCTCGAGCACGAAAAGCTGCCCGCCTGAGGCTGCAACACCGCACCGCGTTTTGCACACGCCATGGCCAGCGACGCTGCACCCTCCCCCGCTTCCGGGTCCGCACCGGCGGGTGCATCCGCGTCGCCGGAGCCGGCGCGCCAGGCCGCCAGCGCCGAGGCGCTGTTGCGCCGCCTGGAATGGACGGTGCTGCGCCGCCTGGACGGCCTGCTGCAGGGCGACTACCGCACGCTGATGCGCGGCAGCGGCATCGACCTGGCCGACCTGCGCGAATACCAGCTGCACGACGATGTGCGGCACATCGACTGGAACGTGACCGCCCGCATGGCGCAGCCGCATGTGCGGGTGTTCACCGAAGACCGCGAAACCAGCGCCTGGCTGCTGCTGGACCTGACCGCGTCGGTGGACTTCGGCTCCAACGAGCGCACCAAGCGCCAGGTGGCCAGCGAGTTCGCGGCCCTGCTGGCGCGGGTGCTCACGCGCCACGGCAACCGGGTGGGTGCGCTGCTGTACGGCAGCCAGGCCGACACGCTGATTCCTGCGGGCACCAGCCGCATGCATGTGCTGCAGCTGCTGCACCGCATGCTCACGCCCAGCGTGCAGCCGGCAGCCGCGCCCGGCAAGTCCGGCGCGCAGGCGGCCACCGCCACGCGGCTGCACGAGCTGCTGCACGCCGCGGGCCACGCCATCCGCCGCCGATCGGCGGTGTTCGTGGTGTCCGACTTCATCAGCGAGCCGGGCTGGCACCGGCCGCTGGCGCAACTGGCGCAACGGCACGACGTGGTGGCCGTGCGCGTGCTCGACCCGCTCGAGCAGGAGCTGCCCGAAATCGGCATGCTGACCCTGCGCGACGCCGAGACCGGCGAGACGCTGCTGATCGACACCCACGACAAGCGCTTTCGCCAGCGCTTCGTGCAGCTGGCCGCCGAGCGCGAGGCCGCACTGCGCGAAGAGCTGGCGCGTGCCGGCGTCGACACGCTGGAGCTGCGCACCGACGACGACCTGCTTGATGCGCTGCTGCGCTTTGCCGACCTGCGCAAGCGTCGCGTGTCAGGGCGTGGCATCACCCAAGTCCTACGAAAGAGCGCCTGACCATGCTGTTCCTCTGGCCTTCGCTGTTGTGGCTGCTGTTGATCGTGCCGATGCTGGTGGGCGCCTATGTGTGGCTGATGCGCCGCCGCAAGAAAAGCACCGTCAACTACGCCTCGCTGGCGCTGATCAAGCAGGCGTTGGCCGGCAGCAGTGCGTGGCGCCGCCATGTGCCGCCGGTGCTGATGCTGCTGGCACTGACCGCGCTGCTGCTGGCTGCGGCGCGCCCGGTGGCCGTCATCTCGCTGCCCTCCACGCAGCAGACCATCATCCTCGCGATGGATGTGTCGGGCAGCATGCGCGCCACCGACGTGCAGCCCAACCGCATCACCGCCGCGCAGGAGGCGGCCAAGCACTTCCTGACCGAGCTGCCGCGCCATGTGAAGGTGGGCATCGTCGCCTTTGCCGGTGCGGCGCAGGTGGCGCAGCTGCCCACGGTGAACCGCGAAGACCTGGTCACCGCCATCGACCGCTTCCAGCTGCAGCGCGCCACCGCCACCGGCAACGCGATCGTGGTGTCGCTGGCCACGCTGTTCCCTGACGCCGGCATCGAGCTGCAGCAGATGACCGGCGGCGGCTACTCGTCGGGACGCTCGCTCAACGAGATGCCCAAGCCGAAGAAGGAGTTCACGCCGGTCAAGCCGGGTTCGTACAACTCGGCGGCGATCATCATGCTGACCGACGGCCAGCGCACCACCGGGGTGGACCCGCTGGAGGCCGCCAAGATGGCCGCCGAGCGCGGCGTGCGGGTGTACACCGTGGGCATCGGTACGGTGGACGGCGAGACCATCGGCTTTGAGGGCTGGTCGATGCGGGTGCGGCTGGATGAAGACACCCTCAAGCAGATCGCCTTGCGCACCGACGCCGAATACTTCTACGCCGGCAACTCCGCCGACCTGAAGAAGGTGTACGAAACCCTGAGCTCGCGGCTCACGGTCGAGAAGAAGGAAACCGAAATCGCCGGCCTCGTTGCGCTGCTGGGCGCAGCACTCATGGCACTGGCCGCAGGCCTGTCGGTGCTGTGGTTCGGCCGCGTGGCCTGAGGGCTCAGCCCGCCAGCACGCCGCGGTCAAGCCGCAGCATCCGCGCGCAGCGCGCGGCCAGCGCCTCGTCATGCGTCACCACCACGAAGGCGGTGCGATGCTCGCGCGACAGCTTCAGCATCAGCTCGAACACCGCATCGGCCGTGCCGCGGTCGAGGTTGCCGGTGGGTTCGTCGGCCAGCACGCAGGCGGGCTGGGTGACGAGCGCGCGGGCCATGGCCACGCGCTGACGCTCACCGCCGGACAGTTCGGCCGGCCGGTGCTGCGCACGTTCGGCCAGGCCCACCGCAGCCAGCATCTTCAGCGCCACCTGTGCGGCTTGCGCGCGCGGCATGCGGCGAATCCACAGAGGCATGGCCACGTTGTCCAGCGCGCTGAACTCGGGAAGCAGGTGGTGGAACTGATAGACAAAGCCCAGGTGCGCATTGCGCAGCTGCCCCTGGCGCGCAGGCGGCAAGGTGGCGATCGGCTCGCCCATCAGCGTGACGGTGCCGGCCGTCGGCGCGTCCAGCCCGCCCAGCAGGTGCAGCAGCGTGCTCTTGCCCGAGCCCGACGCACCCACGATGGCCAGCGTCTCGCCGGCGTGCACCGTCAGGTCCACGCCGTGCAGCACGGTCACGTCCAGCGGGCCTTCGTGAAAGCGCTTGACCAGGCCACGCGCCTGCAGCACCACGCGCTGTGCGCCGGCCTCACTCATAGCGCAGCGCCTCGGCAGGATTGACGCGGCTGGCGCGCCAGCTCGGGTACAGCGTGGCGGCAAACGACAGCACCAGCGAGATCAGCGCCACCGGCACGATGTCGCCGGAACGCGGGTCGCTGGGCATGCGGCTGATCAGGTAGATGTCGCGCGGCAGGAAGCTCGCCGACAGCGCGCGCTCGAGCGCCGGCACGATCACGTCGATGTTGAAGGCCACGCCCAGGCCCAGCAGCAGCCCCGACAGCGTGCCGATCACGCCCACCATCGCGCCCTGCACCACAAAGATGCCCATCACGCTGGCGGGGCTGGCGCCCAGCGTGCGCAGGATGGCGATGTCGGCGCGCTTGTCGGTCACCGTCATCACCAGCGTGCTGACCAGGTTGAAAGCCGCCACCGCCACGATGAGGGTGAGGATGATGAACATCATGCGCTTCTCGAGCTGCACCGCGGCAAACCAGGTGCGGTTCTGGCGCGTCCAGTCGCGCACCACCACGCGGTCGCTCAGGCGCACCATCAGCTCGTCGGCCACCTCGCGCGCCTGGTGCAAGTCGCGCAGCTTCAGGCGCACGCCGGTGGGCCCCTCCAGGCGGAAGATGCGTGCAGCGTCGTCGATGTGCAGCATCACCAGCGTGGCGTCGTATTCGTAGTGGCCCGAATCGAACAGGCCCACCACATCCATCTGCCGGATGCGCGGCACCACGCCCGCGGGCGTGACCTGACCGCTCGGCGCAATCAGCGTCACCGCGTCGCCGCTGCGCACACCCATCTGGCGCGCCAGCTCGCCGCCCAGCACGATGCCAAAGCGCCCCGGCTGCAGGCCCTGCAGTACCTCGGGGCGCAGCGCGCTGGCCAGGTCGGTCACCTGCGGCTCGCGCGCCGGGTCGATGCCGCGCACCTGCACGCCCTTCATGTCTTCCCCGCGCGCCAGCAGCGCCTGCGCTGCCACGAACGGCGCAGCACCCAGCACCTGCGGATGCTGGCGTGCCTCGGCCACGGTGCGCTCCACATCGGCCAGCGGCGCGCCCCCGGGCGCAAACACCTCCACATGCGCCACCACGCCCAGCATGCGGTCGCGCACCTCTTTCTGAAAGCCGTTCATCACCGACAGCACGATGATGAGCGCCGCCACGCCCAGCGCAATGCCCAGCATCGATACGCCCGAGATGAACGAGATGAAGCCGTTGCGGCGCGTGGCGCGCCCGGCGCGGGTGTAGCGCCAGCCCAGCAGCAGTTCGTAGGGGGCTTGCATGGTCGTGGTCAAGGAGCGGCGGCATTGTGGCATCCCGGACAATACGGCCATGCCCACACAAGCCGTACAAGCGCTGCTCATCTCCCATGCCGCGCCGCCCGACGGCGTGGCTGCGGCGGACCTGCAGGCCCTGGGCGGCCTGCGCCGCGCGCTGTCGGCGCTGCGAGAAGTGCCCGCTGCGGGCGTGGCGCTCGACGCGATGAGCCGCAGCACCCCGCACGAGGTGATGCTGGCGCGCGCACTGCAGCTGCCCACCGCAGACGGCTGCATCCCCTGGGCGGCTCGGCGCGCGCAGGCACTGGGCCACGACGCAGCACAGGCCTGGGCCTTCGTGAGCCCCTGCCACTGGGCACCCGGGGCCGATCACATTCGCATGCACGATCCCGCGACGCTGGCGCTGCAGGCCGACGAGGCGCAGGTGCTGCGCGAGGCGATGGCGCCGTGGTTCGAACCCGAGGGCATCCGCCTGCTGGACGACCCGCAACACCCCACGCGGTGGCTGGCGTGCGGCGAGCCGCTGCGCGGCCTGAGCAGCGCATCGGTCGACCGGGTGAGCGGACGCAGCGTGGACGCATGGATGCCCGACGGCCCGGGCGCGCGGCTGGTGCGGCGCCTGCAAAGCGAAATGCAGATGCTGCTGTACCAGCACCCGCTGCACGATGCACGCCGCGCTCGCGGCCTGCCACCGGTCAACTCGTTCTGGCTGCACGGCACGGGCGATGGCGTTGCCGCCACCAAGCCGGCCGAGCCCACCGAACCGACCGAACCGACCGAACCCCTGATCGTGATCGATGAGCTGCGCGAGGCATCGCTGGCCCAAGACGGCGCCGGCTGGCTGGCCGCCTGGGCGTCGATCGAATCGCGTCATCTGGCGTCAGTACCCCCCGCGCAGCTGGTGCTGTGCGGCGAGCGCCGCGCGCGCGTGTTCGCGCCTGCACCCGACCGCTGGTGGCAACGCCTTGCGGCACCGCTGCGCCCGGGCGCATCGGCTGCGTCGCTGCATGCGATGCTCTCCTCACTGTGAACCCGACATGAAGATCGTTCACCGAGACATTCCGCCGCGCGCCGCCTGGGCGCTGGAGCAGGCGGGCGTGCACCCCCTGCTGGCGCGCCTGTTTGCCGCACGCGGCGTAACCGCACCCGAACAGCTTGACGACGGCCTGGCGCTGCTGCTGCCGCCGACGCAACTGCTGGGCGCCGAGGCGGCTGCGCGGCTGCTGGCCGATGCCATCGAGCGCGACCTGCGGCTGTGCATCGTCGCCGACTACGACTGCGATGGCGCCACCGCCTGCGCCGTGGGTCTGCGCGGCCTGCGCATGCTGGGCGCGCGTCATGCCAGCTACCTGGTGCCCGACCGCATCGTCGACGGCTACGGCCTCACGCCGCCCATCGCCCAGCGCGTCAAGGCGCAGGGCGCCGATGTGCTGATCACCGTGGACAACGGCATTGCCAGCATGGATGGTGTTGCGGCCGCGCAGGCACTGGGCCTGAAGGTGCTGGTGACCGACCACCACCTGCCCGGCGACGCGCTGCCTGCGGCCGACGTGATCGTCAACCCCAACCAGCCCGACTGCAGCTTCGAGAGCAAGAGCATTGCCGGCGTGGGCGTGATGTTCTATGTGCTGCTGGCACTGCGGGCCGAGTTGCGGGCGCGTGGCCGCTTCGACGCACAGACGCAGCCGCGGCTGGATGCGCTGCTGCCGCTGGTGGCCCTGGGCACGGTGGCCGACGTGGTGCGGCTGGACGCCAACAACCGCCGCCTGGTCGCGCAGGGCTTGAAGCGCGTGCGCAGCGGGCAGATGCCCGCGGGACTGGCCGCGCTGTTTGCGGTGGCCGGGCGTGACGCGCGCCACGCAGCGAGCTTTGACTTCGGCTTTGCGCTGGGCCCGCGCATCAACGCAGCGGGGCGCCTGTCGGACATGACGCTGGGCATCGAATGCCTGCTGACCGATGACCCGGCACGCGCAGAGGAACTGGCGCGCACCCTGGACGGCATCAACCGCGAGCGCCGCGAGATCGAGGGCGACATGCGCGAGCAGGCGCTGCAGATCGCCGAGTCGCTGTTCGAAGAAGGCGAAGAGCCACCGCCTGCGGTGTGCGTGTTCGACCCCGACTTCCACGAGGGCGTGGTCGGCATCGTGGCCTCGCGCCTGAAAGAGCGTTACCACCGCCCGGCCTTCGTGTTTGCCGCGAGCCAGGCACCGGGCAAGGAGCATGAGCTCAAGGGTTCGGGCCGCTCGATCGCCGGCTTTCATCTGCGCGATGCGCTTGACCTGGTGGCCAAGCGGCACCCGGGCGTGATCCTGCGCTTTGGCGGCCACGCGATGGCTGCCGGCTGCACCGTCGCCGAGGAGCACCTCGACACCTTTGACGAAGCGCTGCGCCAGGTGGCACAGGAGTGGCTGGACGCGGCCACGCTGACGCGACGGCTCGAGACCGACGGCCCGCTGGAGCCGCAGTTCCGCGACGTCGAGGTGGCGCAGGTGCTGCAGCGCGAGGTCTGGGGACAGGGCTTCGCGCCACCGGTGTTCAGCGAAGAGGTCGAGATCCTCTCGCAGCGCATCGTTGGCTCGGGCCACATGCAGCTGCGCATGAAGCACCGCGGCCAGCCGGTGGACGGCATCTGGTTCGGCCGCACCAAGCCGCTGCCGGCCCGCGCGCTGCTGGCCTTCCGGCTGGAAAGCGATGAATGGAACGGCCAGCGCCGCGTGCGCTTTCTGGTCGAAGGGGTAGAGCTCTGATGCATGCCGCCACCGAAGCCCTGCTGCCCTACCCGGCACTGGCCGACGAGATCGGTCGCCTGCTGCGCGACGACACGGTGCAGGTGCCGGCGCGGCTGGTTCAGCCACTGCCCGGTGGCAGCAGCCTGTTCGTGATGCCGGCGCTGGATGCGCGCATCGCCATCACCAAGCTGATCAGCTTCACGCCTGCCAATGCCGGCACCGCGCGGCCCACCATCCAGGGCGATGTGGTGGTGTTTGATGTGGCCACCGGCGAGCGCCGCGCGCTGCTGCATGGCCCGACCGTCACCGCACGCCGCACTGCCGCGGTGTCGATGCTGGCAGCGCGCCACCTTGCCGCCCATGCGCAGGGGCCGCTGCTGATCGTGGGCGCCGGCGTGCAGGGCCGATCGCACCTGGAGGCCTTCGCACAGGGCCTGGGCGTGCGCGAGGTGTGGATTGCATCGCGCAGCACCGCGAGCGCACAGGCCCTGGCCGATCATGCACAGGCACGGGGCCTCAAGGCGCGCGTGGTGGACGACCCGAACGCCGCGCTGGCGCACTGCCCGCTGGTGGTCACCTGCACCCCGGCGCAAGGCGTGGTGCTGCGCACGCTGCCGCGCGACGATGCCTTCATCGCCGCGGTGGGGGCCTTCACGCCAAAGATGGTGGAGCTGTCGCCCGAGCTGTGCCGCCACGTCGCGCAGCACGGCCGCATCGTGGTGGACACGCGCGACGCCGACCACGAGGCCGGCGACCTGCTGCAAGCGGGGCTGGAGGTGACGGGCCTGGCCACGCTGGCCGATG
>JBDLRH010000115.1:0-36502 GCA_039800165.1 Pseudomonadota bacterium | reverse complement strand
GTGTTGTGGATCACCCCGATGCGCGCCCTGGCGGCCGACACCACCCGCGCGCTGGGCGAGCCGCTGCAGGACATGGCGCCGCACTGGACGCTGGGCCTGCGCACCGGCGACACCGCGTCGGCCGAGCGCGCACGGCAAGACCGCCGGCTGCCCACGGCGCTGGTCACCACGCCCGAATCGCTGAGCCTGCTGCTGTCGCGCGAACATGCGCGCGACGAGCTGGGCACGGTCACGCATCTGGTGGTGGATGAATGGCACGAGCTGCTGGGCACCAAGCGCGGCGTGCAGGTGCAGCTGGCGATTGCGCGGCTCAGGCGCTTCAACCCGGCTCTGGTGGTGTGGGGCCTGAGCGCGACGCTGGGCAACCTGCGCGATGCGATGGACACGCTGTGCGGCCCGCCGGCCGGCACCTTGACGCATGCCCTGGTCCAGGGCCGCATCGACAAGACGCTGCTCATCGACACGCTGATCCCCGACGACCCGGGCCGATACTCGTGGGCAGGCCACCTGGGTGCGCGCATGCGCGATGCGGTGGTACGCGAGATCGAGGCGTCCGGCACCACGCTGGTGTTCACCAATGTGCGCTCGCAGGCCGAGATCTGGTATCAGCTGCTGCTGGAGGCGCGCCCCGACTGGGCCGGGCAGATCGCGCTGCACCACGGCAGTCTGGACAAGGCGGTGCGCGAGTGGGTCGAGCAGGGCCTGAAGGCGGGCACGCTGCGTGCGGTGGTGGCCACTTCGTCGCTGGACCTGGGCGTGGACTTCCTGCCGGTGGAGCGGGTGCTGCAGATCGGTTCGCCCAAGGGCGTAGCGCGGCTGCTGCAGCGCGCTGGCCGCAGCGGCCACGCCCCCGGTCGGCCAAGCCGCATCACGCTGGTGCCCACCAACACCATGGAGCTGCTGGAAGCCGCCGCTGCGCGGCGCGCGGTGCAGGCCCAGCGCATCGAGTCACGCATCTCGCCCGACCGGCCGCTGGACGTGCTGGTGCAGCATCTGGTCACCGTGGCGCTGGGGGGTGGCTTTGAGCCCGACGCATTGTTTGACGAAGTGCGCGCGGCACCGGCGTATGCACAGCTCACGCGCGAAGAGTTCGACTGGGCGCTGGCCTTTTGCGAGCGGGGTGGCAGCAGCCTGAATGCCTACCCCGAATACCACCGCATCGCGCGCGACGCGCAGGGCCTGTGCCGTGTGCCGGATCGCGGCATCGCCAAGCGGCACCGCCTGTCCATCGGCACCATCGTCAGCGATGCAGCCATGCAGGTGCAGTACCTCGGCGGCGCACGCATCGGCACGGTGGAAGAGGGCTTCATCGCACGGCTGCGTGCCGGCGACTGCTTTGTGTTTGCCGGGCGGGTGCTGGAATTGGTGCGGGTGAAGGACATGGTGGCCTATGTGCGGCGCGCCAGCGCTTCCAAGGCCACGGTGCCGGTGTGGGGCGGCAGCAAGATGCCGCTGTCCACCGAGCTCGGCAACGCGGTGCTGCAGGTGCTGCAAGACGCGGCACAGGGCGACTACGCCGAACCCGAGTTGCTGGCCGGGCGGCCGATGCTGCAGGCGCAGCGCCAGCGCTCGCGGCTGCCCACGCCTGCCACGCTGCTGGTCGAGCGCTTTGCCTCGCGCGAGGGTGTGCACCTGTGCATCCACCCGTTTGCCGGCCGCAATGTGCACCTGGGGCTGGCAAGCCTGTTCGCCTGGCGCCTGGCGCGCGAGCGGCCTGGTACCTTCAGCCTGTCCTTCAACGACCACGGCTTCGAGTTGCTGTGCGCGGAAGACTTCGACATCGCACCGCTGCTTGACGGACGGCTGTTCAGCACCGGGGGCCTGCTGGAGGATGTGCTGGCCTCGCTCAACTCATCGGAACTGGCCCAGCGGCGCTTTCGCGAGATCGCGCGCATCGCCGGGCTGGTGTTCAGCGGCTACCCTGGCGCGCCGAAGAGCATGAAGCAGCTGCAGGCCTCCAGCGGTCTGTTCTTCGAGGTGTTCCGCAAGTACGACCGCGGCAACCTGCTGCTGACGCAGGCCGAGCGCGAGGTGCTCAGCCAGGAGCTGGACATCGCGCAGCTGCGCGCCACGCTCGAGCGCATGGCTGCGCTGCGGCTCGACTTTGTGGAACTGGAACACCCCACGCCGCTGAGCCTGCCGCTGATGGTGGAGCGACTGCGCGAGAAGCTCAGCACCGAGCAGTTGTCGCAGCGGCTGGACCGGCTGCTCAAGGACCTGGACCGCGCCGATGCGCGCGCCGCCTCGGGCGAAGCCACACCACAAAAGCCGGCTTCAGCCCCGCGCGTGCGCCGCGCCGCACACCGCACACGACGCTGAACGCTGCAGCCGCATCTCGGTCCACTCCATGCGTTGTGCATCCAGCATCTGCAAGCGCCCCGCCAGTGTGGGCGTGATGCCGGCCAGGATTTTCAGCGCCTCTGCCGCCTGCACCGAGCCGATGATGCCCACCAGCGGCGCAAACACGCCCATCGTGGCGCACAGGGCTTCTTCGAAGGCGTGGTCTGGCGGGAACACGCAGGCGTAGCACGGCGACTGCGCATTGCGCGCATCGAACACCGACACCTGGCCGTCGAAGCGGATGGCCGCGCCCGACACCAGCGGCTTGCGATGCTGCACGCATGCGGCGTTGATCGCATGGCGGGTGGCGAAGTTGTCGGTGCAGTCGAGCACCACGTCGGCCTGCGGCACCAGCGTGGCCAGCAGTGCTGCGTCGGCGCGCTGCTCGACGCATGCCACCTGCGCGGCCGGGTTCAGCGCCAGGATGGCAGCGCGCGCCGACTGCACCTTGGGCTGGCCCACGCGCGCATCGGCGTGCGCGACCTGTCGCTGCAGGTTGGTGCGGTCCACCGTGTCGGCGTCCACCAGGGTGATGCGTCCGACGCCCGCGCTGCCCAGGTACAGCGCCACCGGCGAACCGAGCCCGCCCGCGCCGATGACGAGCGCATGCGCGCTCAGGATGCGCTGCTGCCCCTCGACGCCGATGGCATCAAGCAGGATGTGGCGCGAATAGCGCAGCAGGTCGGCGTCGTCCATCGCGTGGATTGTGTCGCAGCGCGACACCCAACAAAAAGCCGGGCCTGCCTTTCGGCAGGGCCCGGCGGATCGGCCGCGGCGCCAGCGGGCGTCAGTTCTGCTTGGGCTCGTCCTTGCGCTCGGTCTGCGTCTTGCTGACCAGCACCGGGCGGCCCTTGAGCTGGTTGAGCGCCTGCGACAGCTGGAAGTCCTTGTCGGTGCCGAACTCGGGGGCACGGCGTGCCGCCGGGTTGTTCGCCGTCTCGGCCTCGAGGCGCTTGCGCGCCTCTTCGCGGGCGCGCTCGCGGGCCGGGTCCTTCTCGTCGGCGCCCTGGCCGCTGCCCAGGTGCTTTTGCAGGTCGGCCTCGCGGGTGCGCAGCGCAGAAAACAGGTTGCCTTCAGCGGTCTCGTCGATCAGGATGTCGGGCACGATGCCCTTGGCCTGGATCGAGCGGCCGGCCGGCGTGTAGTAACGCGCGGTGGTGAGCTTCAGGCCGGTGTCGGGGCCCAGCGGCCGCACCGTCTGCACCGAGCCCTTGCCGAAGGTCTGGCTGCCCATCACCTTGGCACGCTGGTGGTCTTGCAGGGCGCCGGCCACGATCTCGCTGGCCGAGGCCGAGCCTTCGTTGACCAGCACCACCAGCGGTACCGTCTTGAGGGCCGTGCGTACGTTCTCGGGCAGCCGCTTGAGCGGGTCGCTGCCGCTGCGGCGCTGATAGAACTCGGGCGAGGCCTTGTAGGTGAACTTGCTCTCGGGCAGCTGGCCGTTGGTGGACACCACCACCACGTTGTCGGGCAGGAAGGCGGCCGACACCGCCACCGCCGCATCGAGCAGGCCGCCCGGGTCGTTGCGCAGGTCCAGCACCAGACCCTTGAGCTGCGGGTCGGCCTTGTAGACCTCGTCGAGCTTGCGTACGAAGTCGTCGACGGTGCGCTCCTGGAACTGCGACAGGCGAATCCAGGCGTAGCCGGGCTCGATGACCCTGCCGCGCACCGACACCGTGCGGATCTCCTCGCGGGTGATCGTGACGGTGAAGCTGCGGTTTTCATCCTTGCGCAGGATGCCCAGCGTGACCTTGGTGTTGGGCTCGCCGCGCATGCGCTTGACGGCCTCGTTGAGCGTCAGGCCCTTGACCAGCGTGTCGTCGATCTTGGTGATCAGGTCGTTCGGCTTGAGCCCGGCGCGAAAGGCCGGCGAGCCTTCGATCGGCGAGACGACCTTGACCAGCCCGTCCTCCTGGCTGATCTCGATGCCCACGCCGACGAAGCGGCCCGAGGTGCCCTCGCGGAATTCCTTGAACGACTTCTTGTCGAAGTACTGCGAGTGCGGGTCGAGGCTGGCCACCATGCCCGAAATGGCGTCGGTGATCAGCTTCTTCTCGTCCACCGGCTCGACATAGTCGCTCTTGACCATGCCGAACACCGCGGCGAGCTGCTGCAGTTCTTCCAGCGGCAGCGGCGCCATGGTGCCGCGTGCCACGGTCTGAAGCGACACCGTGGTCAGTGCACCGGCGATGGCGCCGATCGAAATCCAGCCTGCAATCCTGAGTTTGTGGCCCATGTCAAGTCCCTTGCGAAGCAATATACACCTGCAGGGCCGACCCCGCAGGCTGCTTTGCTGTTGTTGGCTTGGAGGGCCGCCGCCCGAAGCGAGTTCCCGGGTTGGTTCAGCCCTTGCCCTGGGCGGCCACCGCCGCCGCAGCACGGGCCGCTGCTTCGGCGTCGCCCAGGTAGTAGTGGTGGATCGGCTTGAGCTGGTCGTCGAGCTCGTACACCAGCGGGATGCCGTTGGGGATGTTCAGGCCCACGATCTCTTCGTCCGAAATGCCGTCGAGGTACTTCACCATCGCCCGGATGCTGTTGCCGTGCGCCGCCACCACTACCCGCTTGCCCGAGCGGATGGCCGGCGCCAGCGACTCGTTCCAGAACGGCATGACGCGCGCCACCGTGTCCTTCAGGCACTCGGTCAGCGGAATCTCTTCGGGCTTCAGGCGCGCGTAGCGGCGGTCGCTGCGCTCGCAGCGCGGGTCGGTCGGCTCCAGTGCCGGCGGCGGGGTGTCGTAGCTGCGGCGCCAGACCAGCACCTGCGCGTCGCCGTACTGCTTGGCCATGTCGGCCTTGTTCAGGCCCTGCAGCGCGCCGTAGTGGCGCTCGTTGAGGCGCCAGCTCTTCACCACCGGCAGCCAGGTGCGGTCCATCGCGTCGAGGACGTACCACAGGGTGTGGATCGCGCGCTTGAGCACGCTGGTGTAGGCGATGTCGAAGTCATAGCCCTCGGCCTTGAGCAGCTGCCCGGCCGACATCGCCTGCGACACGCCGGTGGGCGTCAGGTCCACATCGGTCCAGCCGGTGAAGCGGTTTTCAAGGTTCCAGGTGGATTCGCCGTGGCGGATCAGGACGAGCTTGTGCATGGTCGGGCAGCGGTGGCAGGGCGGGGGCCGCGTCGGGGTGCGCAGCCCTCCGTGGTGAGGGCAAGGCGCCGGGCTTCGGCGCGGAAAGCCCCGACATTTTAGAATCGAGGGTTTTCGGCCCTTTTCGGGGCCCCTTTGGACACCCCAAGTGAACTTCCTGATCGAGAACTGGTCGCTGTTGCTGATCGCTGCCGCTTCGGGCGGCATGCTGCTGTGGCCGGCCCTGTCGCGCGCCTCGGGCGCCGGCGCGCTCACGCCCACCGAGGCGGTGCTGCGCATCAACCGCGAAAAGGCGATCGTGATCGACGTGAGCGAGCCCGACGAGTTCGCCCAGGGCCATGTGGCCGGTGCGCGCAACCTGCCGTTCGGCCAGATCGAGCAAAAGATCGCCGAAGTTGCCAAGAACAAGGCCCTGCCCATCATCCTGACCTGCCCGGCGGGCGCGCGTGCCAACCGCGCCACGGGCGTGCTGCGCAAGCTCGGCTACGAGCACGCGCAGGCGCTGGCCGGCGGCACGCGCGCCTGGCGCGAGGCCAACCTGCCCACCGAAAAGGCCTGAGCGCCGGTACCGAGGAAAGAGACCCATGCAACCCGTCAAGATGTACACCACCGCGGTCTGCCCGTACTGCGTGCGCGCCAAGCAGATCCTCAAGTCCAAGGGCGTCGAGCAGATCCAGGAGATCCGCATCGATGCCGACCCGGCCGAGCGCGAGAAGATGATGGAGATCACCGGGCGGCGTACCGTGCCGCAGATCTTCATCGGCGACACCCATGTCGGTGGCTGCGATGACCTGATCGCACTCGACGGCCGCGGCGGCCTGGTGCCGCTGCTCAACGGCCAGCCGGCCTGAGCCCGGCGTCGCCTCGAGCGCTTTCGCATCTCCCACCCAGACCCGAGGCAGGCGGGATGCGCCCGTCGCCGGACTCAGATCCCTCCCGTTTCCCCATCCTTTCGCAGAAAGCTTCCCATGGCCGACGAATCGCAACAGCCCGTGTTCCAGATCCAGCGCGTGTACCTCAAGGAGGCCTCGCTGGAGCAGCCCAACTCGCCGGCCATCCTGCTCGAGCAGCAGCAGCCCACGGTGGACATCCAGCTGGGCGTGGAGGCATCGAACGTGGCCGAAGGCATCTTCGAGGTCTGCGTCACCGCCACGGTGCACACCAAGATCGACGACCGCACGGTGTTCCTGGTCGAGGTCAAGCAAGGCGGCATCTTCGAGATCCGCAACCTGCCGCAAGACCAGATGGGCCCGATCATGGGCATCGCCTGCCCGCAGATCGTCTACCCCTACCTGCGCGGCAACGTCGCCGATGTGATCACCCGTGCCGGCTTCCCGCCGGTGCACATGAGCGAGATCAACTTCCAGGCGATGTACGAGCAGCAGCAGGCGCAGGCCCAGGCCGACGCGCCGCGCATCGTCACCCAGTGAAGGCGCGCCGCCGCGCCCCGCTGAGCCCGCCATGTCCATGAAGCTTCTGGTTGTGGGTGCGGGTGCGTGGGGTACGGCGCTGGCGCTGCGCGGCGCCGAACGCCACGCGGTCACCCTGTGGGCGCGCGACGCGGCGCAGGCCGCCCACATGAAGGCCGCTCGCTGCAATGCGCGCTACCTGCCCGACGTGGCGCTGCCCACTGGCATCGACATCACCAGCGGCGACGCTGCCGCGCTGGCGGCATTGGCTTCGCGCCACGACCTCACCGTCATCGGCACCCCGGTGGCCGGGCTGCGCGCCTCGCTGGCTGCACTGCAGCACGTGGGCACGCCGGTGGCCTGGCTGTGCAAGGGCTTCGAGGCCGCCAGCGGCTCGCTGCCGCACGAGGTGCAGCAGGCAGTGGCGCCGAGCCTTCGCGCCGGCGTGCTGAGCGGCCCGAGTTTTGCGCAGGAGGTGGCCGCCTCGCGTCCCACCGCGCTGGTGGCGGCCAGCCCCCATGCGGTGGTGCGTGACGCGCTGGTGGAGGCCTTCCACGGCCCGGTGCTGCGGGTGTACCCCAACCACGACTGGATCGGCGTCGAGGTGGGCGGCGCAGTCAAGAACGTGCTGGCGATCGCCGCCGGCCTGTGCGACGGGCTGGCGCTCGGGCTCAATGCGCGTGCGGCGCTGCTCACCCGCGGCCTGGCCGAGATCACCCGCCTGGGCGTGGCACTGGGCGCGCGGCACGAGACCTTCATGGGCCTGTCGGGGCTGGGCGACCTGGTGCTGACCGCCACCGGCGACCTGAGCCGCAACCGCCGCGTCGGCCTGCTGCTGGCGCAGGGTCGCACGCTCGATCAGGCGCTTGCCTCGCTGGGCCATGTGGCAGAAGGTGTGGCCTGCGCGCGCCAGGTGGCCGAGCGCGCCCGCGCGCTGGGCGTGCAGATGCCGATCACCGAGGCGGTGGTGGCGCTGCTCGATGGCCGGCTCAGCCCGCAGCGCGCGGTGGCCGAGCTGATGGGCCGTGACGTGCGCGCCGAAGGCGAGCCTCTGGCGCAGCCGGCGGTGGACTTCTCGCCCCAGGGCGTGGCGGCCATCGCGCAGGCCGATGTGGAGCGTGCGCTGGCCGAGGACGTGAGCACCGGCGACCTGACGGCCGGGCTGGTGGACCCGGCGCGGCGGGCGCGTGCGCGCGTGATCGCGCGCGAAAGCGCCGTGATCTGCGGCGCGCCCTGGGTCGAGGCGGCGCTGCATGCGCTGGCGCCGGGTGCCCGCATCGAATGGAAAGTGGCTGAAGGCCAGCGCTGCGACAAGGATGCGGTGGTGTTCGAGGTGGAGGCGCCGGCGCGCGCGCTGCTGAGCGCCGAGCGCACCATGCTCAACTTCCTGCAGCTGCTGAGCGCGGTGGCCACCAAGACGGCGGTCTATGTGGAGGCGGTGCGGGGCACGCGTGCGCAGATCGTCGACACCCGCAAGACGCTGCCCGGCCTGCGGCTGGCGCAGAAGTACGCGGTGCGCTGCGGCGGCGGCACCAACCACCGCATCGGCCTGTTCGATGCGGTGCTCATCAAGGAAAACCACATCGCCGCTGCCGGTGGCGTGACGCCGGTGCTGCAGGCTGCCGCGCGCGTGGCCGCGCAGGCGAGCTTTGTCGAGATCGAGGTGGAGACGCTGAGCCAGCTCGACGAGGCGCTGGCCGCCGGTGCGAAGATGATCCTTCTGGACAACATGCCGATGGCCGACCTGCACGAGGCGGTGCGCCGCAACGCCGGCCGTGCCATCCTCGAGATTTCGGGCGGCGTCACGCTGGACAGCGTGCGCGGCCTTGCACAAACCGGCGTCGACCGCATCTCCATCGGAGCGCTGACCAAGGATGTGAAGGCGGTGGACTTCTCCATGCGCCTGCAGGAACTGTGATGGCCCAAACGGTGATCGATGTCGAGTACGAGCAACCCGCGCAGGACGGGGGCGTGTGCAGCACGCACCATGCGTGGGCGCGCGTGCCGCCCGAGCCGTCGGCAGCCGAGCGCACGGCTCTGAAAGACCGCATCCGCCGCCTGCTGCGCGAGAAGAACGCGGTGCTGGTGTCGCACTACTACGTGCACCCCGACCTGCAGGACCTGACCGAAGAGACCGGTGGTCTCGTCAGCGACAGCCTGGAGATGGCCCGTTTCGGGCGCGATCATCCGGCGCGCACGCTGGTGGTCTCGGGGGTGCGCTTCATGGGCGAGACGGCCAAGATCCTCTCGCCCGAGAAGACGGTGCTGATGCCCGACCTGGACGCGACCTGCTCGCTCGACCTGGGCTGCCCGATCGATGACTTCAGCGCGTTCTGCGACGCGCACCCCGACCGCACGGTGGTGGTCTATGCCAACACCAGCGCCGCGGTGAAGGCGCGCTCGGACTGGCTGGTCACCTCGAGCTGCGCGCTGGACATCGTGCGCGCCCTGAAGGACAAGGGCCACAAGATCCTGTGGGCGCCCGACCGGCACCTGGGCACCTACATCCAGCGCGAGACCGGCGCCGACATGGTGTTCTGGAACGGCACCTGCATCGTGCATGACGAGTTCAAGGCGCTCGAGCTCGAGCTGCTGATGAAGGATCACCCGAAGGCCAGGGTGCTGGTGCACCCGGAGTCGCCGGCTGCGGTGGTGGCGCTGGCGCATGCGGTGGGCTCCACCAGTGCCATCCTGAAGGCCGCGCACGAGATGGATGCGCGCGAGTTCATCGTCGCCACCGACAAGGGGATGATGCACAAGCTGCGCACCCTGAACCCAGGCAAAACCTTCATCGAGGCGCCCACCGCCGGCAACAGCGCCACCTGCAAGAGCTGCGCGCACTGCCCCTGGATGGCAATGAACAGCCTGGCCGGCGTGGCACAGGTGCTGGAAACAGGCCGCAATGCGGTGCAGGTGGACACGTCGGTGATCGACCGCGCACGCGTGCCGATCGACCGCATGCTGGCCTTCACCGCCGCACTGAAGGCCGGCCACGATGCCGGCGCGCTGGTGCCGGACATCGGCGCGGCCTGATCCCTCAGGTCACGCGCTCACGCGGTCACCCTGTCGTACTGGCCGGTACCAGTGTCGTCGGCTGGGTGTCGGCGGCGGGCTGCGGGTAGTCCAGGCTGAAGTGCAGGCCGCGGCTTTCGTGGCGCGCCTGTGCCGATCGCACGATCAGGTCGGCCACCTGCACCAGGTTGCGCAGCTCCAGCAGGTCGCGCGTGACGTGGAAGTTGGCGTAGAACTCCGCAATCTCGGCCTGCAGCAGCGCGATGCGGTGCGCCGCACGCTCCAGGCGCTTGTTGGTACGCACGATGCCCACGTAGTCCCACATGAAGCGGCGCAGCTCGTCCCAGTTGTGCGAGATCACCACCGCCTCGTCCGCATCGCTCACGCGGCTTTCGTCCCAGGCCGGCAGCCCGGGCGGCGGCGACAGTGGCGAGGCCACGATGTCCAGCGCCGCGGCGCGCGCAAACACCATGCATTCCACAAGCGAGTTGCTGGCCAGCCGGTTGGCCCCGTGCAGCCCGGTGTAGGCGGTCTCGCCGATCGCGTACAGGCCCGGCAGGTCGGTGCGGCCCACCAGGTCGGTGTGGATGCCGCCGCAGGTGTAGTGCGCTGCGGGCACCACCGGGATCGGCTCGCGCGTGATGTCGATGCCGAACTGCAGGCAACGTGCGTGGATGGTGGGGAAGTGCTCGCGGATGAAGTCGGCGCTCTGGTGCGAGATGTCCAGGTGCACGCAGTCCACGCCGTGCTTCTTCATCTCGTAGTCGATGGCGCGCGCCACGATGTCGCGCGGTGCCAGCTCGGCGCGCTCGTCGTGCTGCAGCATGAAGCGCTGGCCGGCGGCGGCACCGGCCGAGGGGGGCAGCACCAGCCGGCCGCCTTCGCCGCGCACCGCCTCGCTGATCAAAAAGCTCTTGGCGTGCGGGTGGTACAGGCAGGTCGGGTGGAACTGGATGAACTCCATGTTCGTGACGCGGCAGCCGGCACGCCACGCCGCTGCGATGCCGTCGCCGGTGGCGGTGTCGGGGTTGGTGGTGTAGAGGTACACCTTGCCCGCACCCCCTGTGGCCAGGATGGTGTGCGGCGCGCGGAAGGTTTCGACCTGGTCGAGCTTTTCGTTCAGCGCATAAAAGCCCAGGCAGCGGTCTACCGGCAGGCCGCGCTTCTTGCCGGTGATCAGGTCCACCAGCATGTAGTCCTCAAGCACGGTGATGTTGGCGGTGCGGCGCACCCGCTCGATCAGTGTCTTTTGCACCGCCGCGCCGGTGGCATCGGTGGCGTGCACGATGCGCCGCGCACTGTGGCCGCCCTCGCGCGTGAGGTGCAGGTGGCCGCCTTCTTCGGTGAAGGGCACGCCCAGCTGCTGCAGCCAGGCGATGCTTTCGGGTGCGTGCTCCACCACGAAACGGGTGGCGGCCGGGTCGGACAGGCCGGCGCCGGCCACCAGCGTGTCGTCCACATGCGCATCGAAGCTGTCGCCTTCGGCCAGTACCGCGGCAATGCCGCCTTGCGCCCAGTTGCTGGAGCCGTCGCTCATGGCGCGCTTGGTGAGCACCGCCACGCGGTGGGTGGGCGCCAGATGCAGGGCGGCCGACAGGCCGGCCAGGCCGCTGCCGACGATCAGCACATCGAAGTCGTGGGAGATCAAGCGCGGGTTCCGTGCAGGTGGCGTGAACGGGAATGCAGCGAGGGCGGCAGGGTCAGGACAAAGGCAGGCCAGCCGCGCGCGGGCTCAGGCCGGCGCGTAGGCCAGACGCACGTAGATCGGAGCGAAGGCCTCGGCCTGCGTCACCTCGATCAGCGTTTCCTTGGCCAGCTCGAGCAGTGCGAGGAAGGTGACCACCAGCACCGGGGTGCCGCGCGTGGTGTCGAACAGCTGCTCGAACTCGACGAACTTGCGGCCCTGCAGCGTGCGCAGCACCAGGCTCATGTGCTCGCGCACCGAGAGCTCTTCGCGGCTGATCTTGTGGTGCTGCACCAGCCTGGCGCGCTTGAGGATGTCGCGCCACGCCTCCTGGAGGTCGATGACGTTGACATCCGGAAAGCGCGGCTGCAGCGACTGCTCGATGTACACCTGCGCGCGCAGCACGTCGCGGCCCAGGTGCGGCAGCGCGTCAAGCTGCGCTGCGGCCAGCTTCATCTGCTCGTACTCGAGCAGGCGCCGCACCAGTTCGGCCCGCGGGTCCTCGGCTTCTTCGCCCTCGGCGGTCTTGCGCGGCGGCAGCAGCATGCGCGACTTGATCTCGATCAGCATCGCCGCCATCAGCAGGTACTCGGCCGCCAGCTCCAGGTTGCGCGAGCGGATCTCTTCCACATACACCAGGTACTGCCGCGTGACTGCGGCCATCGGGATGTCGAGGATGTTGAAGTTCTGCTTGCGGATCAGGTAGAGCAGCAGGTCCAGCGGGCCTTCGAAGGCCTCGAGGAACACCTCCAGCGCATCGGGCGGGATGTACAGGTCTTGCGGCAGCGCGAACAGCGGCTCGCCGTACAGCCGCGCCAGCGCCACCTGGTCGACCACTTCGGGCAGGCCGGGCACGGGTGCTTCGCTGCCGTTGTCGGGCAGCACCACGGGCGTTGTCGGATCGCTCATGCAGCGCGCTTACTGCGCGTCGGTCTGGTAGACGTAGGGCTTTTGCGGCACCTGCGCCGAGCGGAATTCGCTCCAGGCCTGGCGGTCCACCTTCTTGTCCCACAACAGGGCGCGGCCGCTGCGCTGCTCGGCTTCGAGGCCGGGTTTGCTCGACTTGAGCTGCTCGATGAACTGGGTGACTTCAGAGTTGTAGTCGGGCCGGCGGAAGATGCGAAGCAGGGCCATGGGGGGTTCCTTCAGATGCACCTGATTTTACGCCCGCCTCACCGGGGGCCGGGCGTTCGGGCAGCCGCCGCGTCGAGCTCGGCTGCCAGGCCCGAGCGCTCGATCAGGCTGGCGGCTTGCTCTTGCAGATGCTCAAGCCGCAGGCGCCCGCCGTGCTGCGTCACCACGCGGTGCAGGTCGCGCAGCGCCTCCACGCCCGAGGTGTCCAGCGCGATCATCGCACTCGCGTCGAGCACCAGGGTGCGACCCTCTAAGTCGGGCGCGTGGGGGCCGGATGTGCCGATCTGCTCGGCCAGGCGGTCGATCTGCGCCACCGCACCGAAGAACAGCGCGCCGCTCAGCCGGTAGTGCACCTCTGGCGCGCCAGGCTGGCCGTGGGCAGCGCCAGCGTCTGCGCGCACCGGCTCCACGCGAAACAGCGAGCCCATGCGCCGCACGAACAGCACGCAAGCCAGCACCAGCCCCACTTCCACCGCCACCGTCAGGTCGAACACGATGGTCAGCACGAAGGTGCCGAGCATCAGCAGCCGGTAGTGGTTGCTGAAGCGGCGCAGCCGCGCGAATTCGCGCCACTCGCCCATGTTCCACGCGACAAACAGCAAGATGCCCGCCAGCACCGACAGCGGCACATGCAGCGCCAGCGGCCCGGCCACCAGCACCACCGCCAGCAGCGCCAGCGCATGCACCATGCCTGCCACCGGGCTGCTGGCACCCGAGCGCACGTTGGTCACCGTGCGCGCAATCGTGCCGGTCACCGGCATGCCGCCTGCGAAGGGCACCACCACATTGGCGATGCCCTGGGCCATCAGCTCCTGGTTGGGGTCGTGCTTGGGTGTGGGGCTGATCTGGTCGGCAACGCGCGCGCACAGCAGCGACTCGATGGCGCCCAGCATTGCGATGGTGGCGGTGGGCGCCACCAGTTGCTTGACGCTCTCCCACGAGAAGGCAGGCAGGGTCCACTGCGGCAGGCCCTGCGGAATGCCCCCGAAGCGGCTGCCGATGGTCTCGACCGGCCAGTGCATCAAGTGCGCCAGCGCGCTCAGCGTGATGAGCGCCACCACCGGCGCCGGGATGCGGGCGCCGACCTGCGCTGCGCGCTTGAGGCCGGGCGCGTCAATCAGGCCCTTCACCGGCGACTCGGCGCCCCAAAGCCTGGGCCACAGGGACAGGCCCGCGATGCACGCCGCACCCAGAGCAAATGCATGCAGGTTGAAGGTGTGGGCATGCGCCGCCAGCACGCCAAGCTGCGAGAAGAAGTCGGCCGGCAGCTTGTCGATCGACAGCCCGAGCCAGTCGCGCAGCTGCGACAGTGCAATCAGCACCGCGATGCCGTTGGTGAAGCCGATCACGATGCTGACCGGCACGTAGCGCACCAGCGTGCCCAGCCGCAGCAGGCCCAGCACGAACAGGATGACGCCCGCGCAGGCGGTGCAGATCAGCAGGTTGGCCACGCCGTGGCGCTCGACGATGCCGTACACCACCACGATGAAGGCGCCCGCCGGCCCGGCGATCTGCACGCTCGAGCCGCCCAGCAGAGAGACCAGAAAGCCGCCGATGATCGCGGTCCACAGCCCGGCCTGTGGCGGCAGGCCCGAGGCAATCGCGAAGGCCATGGCCAGTGGCAGCGCCACCACGCCGACGGTGAGCCCGGCGCCTGCGTCCTGCGCGAACCGCGCGCCGCTGTAGCCCTTGAGGGCATCCAGCAGGCGCGGCCGGAACTGCAGGTTCATCAGCGCACGCGCATGCCGGGCTGTGCGCCCGGCCACGGTTCCAGCACGTGGATGCCGGGGTGGGCCTTCTCGTCGGCGTGGCTGGCGGCCAGCACCATGCCTTCGCTCACGCCGAACTTCATCTTGCGCGGCGCCAGGTTGGCCACCAGCATCGTGAGCTTGCCGATCAGGTCGGCGGGCTGGTAGGCGCTGGCGATGCCGCTGAACACGTTGCGCATCTTCCCTTCGCCCACATCCAGCGTCAGGCGCAAGAGCTTGGTGGAGCCCTCGACCGGCTCGCAGTTCACGATCTTCGCGATGCGCAAGTCGATCTTCGCGAAGTCGTCGATGGTGATGGTGGGCGCGATGGCCTCGCCGCCCGGGGCGCTGGCGTCGCTGCCGGATGCTGCCGCTGCAGAAACGGGGGCCGATGCCTGGGCTGCGGGGGGCGGCGCAGAGGCTGCAGGCGGCTCGAACAGTGCCTCCAGTTGCTTCGGGTCCACCCGCTGCATGAGGTGCTGGTACTGGCCCACCGTGTGGCCGGCGCCCAGCGGTGCAGCGGCGTTGTGCCAGTCCAGCGGCGCGCAGCCGAGGAAGGCCTCGGCCTGCTGCGCCAGCGCGGGCAGCACCGGCTTGAGGCAGGCGGTCATCACCTTGAAGGCTTCGATGCAGGCGCTGCACACCGCAGCGGCTTCGTCACCTCGGCCGTCCTTCACCAGCTTCCAGGGCGCGGCAGTGTCAAAGCGGGTGTTCACCTCATCGGCGTAGGCCATCACCTCGCGCAGCGCCTTGCCGTAGTCGCGCGACTCGTACAGCGCACGCACCTGCTCCACCAGCGCCTGTGCACGGCCGTCGGCCGCACCGGCGACCAGCGTGCCGCCGGGCACGAACTTGACCGCGCGGCTGGCGATGTTGACGTACTTGCCGATCAGGTCGGCGTTGACGCGCAGCTGGAAGTCTTCGGCATTGAAGTCGATGTCTTCGTTGCGGCCGTTGAGCTTGGCCGCCAGGTAGTAGCGCAGCCACTCGGGGTTCATGCCCAGGCTCAGGTACTTCAGCGGGTCCAGCCCGGTGCCGCGGCTCTTGCTCATCTTCTCGCCGTTGTTGACGGTGAGGAAGCCGTGCACGAACACCTGGTTGGGTACCTTGCGGCCGCTGAAGTGCAGCATCGCCGGCCAGAACAGGGTGTGGAAGGTGATGATGTCCTTGCCGATGAAGTGGTACTGCTCCACCGACGGATCGGCCATGAAGGCGGTGTAGTCCACGCCGATACGGCCAAGGTAGTTCTTCAGCGACGCCAGGTAGCCCACCGGCGCATCGAGCCACACATAGAAGTACTTGCCCGGCGCGTCCGGAATCTCGATGCCGAAGTAGGGCGCATCGCGCGAGATGTCCCAGTCGCCCAGGCCGGTCTTGCCGTGTTCGTCGGGCGTGAGCCACTCGTTGATCTTGTTGAGCACCTCGGGCTGCACCGCGCCGCTGTGCGTCCACTGCTTCAGGAAGGCCAGGCAGCGCGGGTCGGACAGCTTGAAGAAGAAGTGTTCGGAGTTGCGCAGCTCGGGCTTGGCGCCCGACAGCGCCGAATACGGCTCGATCAGCTCGGTGGGGCTGTAGACCGCGCCGCACACCTCGCAGTTGTCGCCGTACTGGTCCTTCGCATGGCACTTCGGGCACTCGCCCTTGATGAAGCGGTCAGGCAGGAACATGTTCTTCTGCGGGTCGAAGAACTGCTCGATGGTGCGGGTCTCGATCAGGCCGTTGGCCTTGAGGTCGCGGTAGATCGCCTGCGCGAGTTCGTGGTTCTCGGGCGCGTCGGTCGAGTGCCAGTTGTCAAAGGCGATGTGAAAGCCGTCCAGGTAGGGCTTGCGGCCTGCCGCGATCTCGGCCACGAACTGCTGCGGCGTCTTGCCGGCCTTCTCGGCCGCGATCATGATCGGCGCGCCGTGCGCGTCGTCGGCGCAGACAAAGTGCACCTGGTGGCCACCCATGCGCTGGTGCCGCACCCAGATGTCGGCCTGGATGTACTCCATGATGTGGCCGATGTGGAACTTGCCGTTGGCATACGGCAAGGCGGTGGTGACGAACAGTTGGCGTGGCATGGGCGGATTCCGGGCGGAACCCGCCATTTTATGCAGCGCCTACCCTAGGCGGTGGCCACGCCGGCGAAGGTGGGCGCCAGCCGGGTCGATGCGGTGCCGGCCATGCGTGCCGCCGGCGGCTCAGCCCAGCCGAAGAACTTGCCCACCTCGTCGCGGCGCTGCCAGGTGTCCTGGTAGCCCAACTCCATCAGCTCCTGCGTGTACTCGGCCTCGAACAGAAGGTAGCTTGCCAGTGCCGCGTTGCGCACCTCGCGGCTGCCCTTGGACACGCCCAGCGCACCCAGCATCAGCAGCACCGGCCGCGGCAGCGCGCTCAGGTGCCGTGCAGCCACCTCGTCGAGCCGGCGCGACGGCGCGATCACCAGCAGGTCGATCGGCTGCAGGCTGCTGTGGCGGCGTGCCGACTGCGGCACCAGCGACAGCGTCTGGTTGATGCGCTGCACCCGCTCCACATCCACCGACAGCGCATCGAGAAAGATGTTGGACAGCGCGTGGCCTGCGATCTGCGCCAAGGTGGGGTACGCCAGCGCATCGGTGGTCTGTACCGCGTCCTTGGGCTCGTGCATGCGGCCTGCCCCCACCACCAGCACGCGGCGTCCGCCGAGGTGGATGGCCGGTGCGATCGGCGCCGACTGGCGCATCGAGCCGTCGCCGAAATACTGCATGCCGTCGGGCACGCGCAGCGCCATCGACGGAAAGACAAACGGAATGGCCGACGAGGCCAGCAGGTGGTCGTAGGTGATCGGCGAAGCCACTGCATGGCGCTGCGAGCGCACCCACGGCTCGAGCGTCGGCTCGCCCTGGAAGAAGGTGACATGCTGGCCCGAGGTGTAGCTCGATGCCGAGATCGCCAGCGCCCGCAGGTGGCCGCCGTCCACCAGGGGAGCGATGCGCTGCAGCGGCACCATGGTTTCGAGCAGCTCGCGCAGCGGGGTGTTGTCCAGCAGCGAACGCGGCCGCGCCCGGCGCCAGCGCGCGATCGCCCAGCCCATCGACATCAGGCCGAGCCAGCGCGCGCCGCTGCGCGCCACGCCCAGGGCGTCGGCGCGATAGACCTGATCGGCACGAAAGTCGTGCCAGACCGTCACCAGCCGCTCGACTGAGCCCCAGAAGTCGTCGGCACCGCAGGCCAGCGCCGAGGCATTGATCGCCCCGGCCGAGGTGCCGGTGATCACCGGAAAGGGGTTGGCGCGGCGGTCCTGGCCGCTGTGGCGGTGGATCTCCGACAGGGCCTTGAGCACGCCGACCTGATACGCCGCGCGCGCGCCGCCCCCGGTCAGCACCAGGCCGTTGATCTTGGGCTTGTCCAGCTGGGGCTGCTCGAGCTGCATCTGTCTCCTCCGTACGCTTGACCGGCTGTCTTGCTGATCGGCAGCGCGCGCAAGGACTTGAGCTCGCGATGGCTGCAGGGGCGCATGGGGGCGCCGGTAGACTAGGCGGTTTTGCGGGTGGGTTGTCCCGCGCAAGGAGTTCCTTTGGCTGTGTCTGCTGTTTCCGAACCGGCGCTGCTGGCTGCGCTGTCGCGCGTTGTCGATCCGAACACCGGAAAGGACTTCGTCTCGACCAAAGCCCTGCGCAACCTGAGCATGACCGGCGCGGATGTCGCTTTCGATGTTGAGCTGGGTTACCCGGCCAAAAGCGTGGTTCCCGCACTGCGCCAGCAGCTCATCGATGCGGCGCGCAGCGTGCCGGGCGTGGGCAATGTGTCAGTGAATGTGCAGACCCGGGTTACCTCGCATGCGGTGCAGCGTGGCGTGAAGCTGATGCCCGGCGTGAAGAACGTGATTGCGGTGGCCTCGGGCAAGGGCGGGGTGGGCAAGAGCACCACCGCCGTCAACCTGGCGCTGGCCCTGGCGGCCGAAGGCGCCAGCGTCGGCCTGCTGGATGCCGACATCTACGGCCCGAGCCAGCCGATGATGACCGGCACCAGCGGCAAGCCCGAAACGCTGGACGGCAAGCTGATGGAGCCCAAGGTCAACCACGGCATCCAGGTCAACAGCATCGGCTTTCTGGTCAGCGACGAGCAGGCCATGGTGTGGCGCGGCCCGATGGCCAGCCAGGCGCTCGAGCAGCTGATCACGCAAACCAACTGGAAAGACCTGGATTACCTGATCGTCGACATGCCGCCTGGCACCGGCGACATCCAGCTCACGCTGGCGCAGAAGGTGCCGCTGACCGGCGCGGTGATCGTCACCACCCCGCAAGACATTGCGCTGATCGACGCCAAGAAGGGCATCAAGATGTTCGAGAAGGTGGGCGTGCCCATCCTCGGCATCGTCGAGAACATGGCGGTGCATGTGTGCAGCGCCTGTGGCCACATCGAGCACATCTTTGGCGTGGATGGCGGGCGCAAGATGGCCGAGCAATACGGCATGGATTGGCTGGGCGCGCTGCCGCTGTCGATGGACATCCGGCTGCAGGCCGACAGCGGCAAGCCCACCGTGGTGGCCGCACCCGACAGCGAGGCCGCACGCCTGTACGGCGAGATTGCGCGCAAGGTGGCGGTGAAGGTGGCGCTGAAGGCCAAGGACTTCTCGGCCAAGTTCCCGACGATCACGATTTCCAAGGACACCTGAGGTCGGGCTGGCCCGGGCGCTGCGATGAACCTGCTGGCCTCGCTGCGCTATCTGGTGGCCTTGCACGAGCACCGGCACTTTGGCCGGGCGGCGGCGGCGTGCCACATCACCCAGCCGGCGCTGTCCAATGCGCTGCGCGCGCTGGAGTCCGAGTTCGGCGTCACCATCGTGCAGCGCGGCCGCAGCTTCGTCGGCTTCACGCCCGAGGGCGAGCGGGTGCTGGCATCGGCGCGCACCATGCTGCGCGAGCGCGAGCTGCTGGCGCAGGACCTCAGCAGCCAGTCCGATGCGCCGCATGGCACGCTGGTGATCGGCGCGGTGCCCAGCGCGATGCCGGTGGCGGCGCGCTTTGCCGCGCTGCTGCAGCGGCGCCACCCCGGCATCGTGCCCACGCTGCGCTCGCTCAGCTCCACCGACATCGAGCTGGGCCTGGACGAGCTGACCGTGGATGTGGCGCTGGGCTACACCGACCGCGCCGGCATGGGCGCCCATCCGCCGCCGCGGCGCGGCGAGCGCCGGGTGCTGGCGCAGTACACCGAGCGCTATTACCTCGTCAGCCGGGCGCCACGCGCTCGCGCGGCCGGCCTGAAGATCGTCGAGCCGATGCCGTGGCGCGAGGCCGCCAGGCGCCCCTTGTGCCTGCTCACGCCCGAGATGCACAACCGCAGCATCGTCGATGCGGCCTTTGCGCGCGCCGGCACACCGGTGCAGCCGGTGATGCAGACCAATTCGATCGTGACGCTCGCCCTCGCGGTGGTGGAGGGCGATGTGTGCAGCGTCATGCCCGGCGCGGTGCTGTCGGCGGTGCGCAGCTACCGCGAGCTGCAGGCGCATCCGCTGGTGCGCCCCGAGATCGAGACGCCGGTGGGCTTCATGACCCTGGCGCAGGTGCGCAGTTCGCGCGCGCTGGACGCGGCCCTTGCCTTTGCGCAGCAGGCCAGCTGGCTGCGGCATGTGCAGCGGCACAGCGGCAGCCTTGCAGATTCGGGAGTTTGATTCATGAGATGAATCAAACCATGCTTTAAATTCATTTGACCTGAATCACGCAGGCGGGCAGACTGCCCGGCGTGAAAACCATTCCCATTCGTCCCGTCGCCGCCCCGGCGGCCGACTCGCCGCTGCAGCGCACCGTGCGGCAGATCGCACAGGCACATGCCCAACAGCCCGGCGCGCTGCTGCCGCTGCTGCATGCGGTGCAGGACGCGCTGGGCCATGTGCCCCCGACCACGGTGCAGGTCATCGCCGACGAGCTGAACCTGTCGCGCGCCGAAGTGCATGGCGTCATCAGCTACTACCACCACTTCCGCAGCGAGCCGGCCGGCCGTGTGCTGGTGCAGGTGTGCCAGGCCGAAGCCTGCCAGGCGCGCGGTGCGGCGCAGCTGGCCGACGACGCCGAGCGCATCGCCGGCTGCGGCATGCACGGCACCAGCGCCGATGGCTCGGTGACGCTGGAGCCGGTGTACTGCCTGGGGCTGTGCACCTCGGGCCCGTCGGTGATGATCAACGGCCAGCCGCAGGCGAAGGTGACGGCACAGCGGCTGCAGGCCCTGGTGAGCCGCGCGCTGGCCGAGGCGCCGCGCGATGCGGCCGCCCGCAGTGCGGACATCAGCGCGCGTGCAGGCGCGGCGGTGAGGGTGTTCCTGCCCTGTGATTCAGGTGCCCGTGCCGCGGGCGCTGACGAGGTGGCGCAGGCCCTGCAGGCCGAGGCTGCGCGTCGCGGCACCGCGCTTGAGCTGGTGCGCAACGGCTCGCGCGGCCTGTTCTGGCTCGAGCCCTTGCTGGAGGTGCAGACGCCCGCCGGTCGTGTGGGCTTCGGCCCGGTGACGGTGGACGACGTGGGCCCGCTGCTGGACGCCGGCGCGCTGGAACCGCTGCGCGCGGGCCGCGTCGAACATCCGCTGGCGCTGGGCCTGGTGGACGCGTTGCCCTATCTCAAGCGCCAGCAGCGCCTGACCTTTGCGCGCATGGGCATCACCGACCCGCTGTCGCTGGCCGACTACGAGGCGCATGGTGGCTGGGCCGGCCTGCGTGCAGCGCTGGCGATGGGCGGTGACGGCATCGTTGCGCAGGTGCTGGATTCGGGGCTGCGTGGCCGCGGTGGCGCGGCGTTTCCGGCGGGCATCAAGTGGAAGACGGTGCGCGCTGCTGCCGGCGCGCAAAAGTACGTGGTCTGCAACGCAGACGAGGGCGACTCGGGCACCTTCTCCGACCGCATGACGATGGAGGGCGACCCCTATCTGCTGATCGAAGGCATGGCGATTGTCGGCATCGCGGTAGGCGCCACGCGTGGCTACATCTATGTGCGCAGCGAATACCCCGATGCCATCGCTGTGCTGAACGAAGCAATTGCGCGTGCCACCGATGCCGGCTGGCTGGGCGCCAGCGTGGCGGGCTCGGGCCACGCCTTCACGCTGGAAGTGCGCAAGGCCGCGGGCTCGTATGTCTGCGGTGAAGAAACCGCCATGCTCGAGAGCATCGAGGGCAAGCGCGGCATCGTGCGGGCCAAGCCGCCGCTGCCGGCCATCGCGGGCCTGTTCGGCTGCCCCACCGTCATCAACAACGTGATCACCTTTGCGTCGGTGCCGGTGATCCTGGCGCGCGGCGCGGCCTTCTACCGCGACTACGGCATGGGCCGCTCCAGCGGCACGCTGCCGTTCCAGCTGGCGGGCAATGTGAAGCACGGCGGGCTGGTCGAGCTGGCGTTCGGTGTCACGCTGCGCGAACTGGTGTTCGGCTTCGGTGGCGGCACCGCCAGCGGCCGGCCGGTCAAGGCCATTCAGGTGGGTGGGCCGCTGGGCGCCTATGTGCCCGAGTCGAAGTGGGACTTGCCGCTGGACTACGAAACCTACACAGCGATGGGCGCCACGGTGGGCCACGGCGGCATCGTGGTGCATGACGACCGTGCCAACCTCGCGAAGCTCGCGCGCTATGCGATGGACTTTTGTGCCATCGAATCGTGCGGCAAGTGCACGCCCTGCCGCATCGGGTCGACCCGGGGCGTGGAGGTGATCGACCGCATCGTCCAGGCACCCGACGCCGCCGCGCGCGAGCAGCAGGTGGAACTGCTGCGCGAGCTGTGCGACACCATGGTGCACGGCTCGCTGTGCGCGATGGGCGGCA
This sequence comes from Pseudomonadota bacterium, assembly GCA_039800165.1. Taxonomy (GTDB): domain Bacteria; phylum Pseudomonadota; class Gammaproteobacteria; order Burkholderiales; family Burkholderiaceae_C; genus JBDLRH01. Next base: position 14,333 of record JBDLRH010000115.1, on the reverse strand, counting down.
TGACGCCGTACCCGGTGCTGTCGGCACTTGACCACTATCCGCAGGATTTCGGGCTGCCCGCCGCAGCGCTTTCAAAGACCACCGAGGAGGCCTGAGATGCTGTCCCACCTCAAGGACCTGGACCACGGCACGCCCGGGCGCGTGTCCGACCAGACCGTCACGCTGCAGATCGACGGCGTGGACGTCACCGTGCCGCAGGGCACCTCGCTCATGCGTGCAGCCATCGATGCCGGCGTGCGCGTGCCCAAGCTGTGCGCCACCGACAGCCTGGAGCCTTTCGGCTCGTGCCGCCTGTGCCTAGTGGAAGTGGAAGGACGCAAGGGCTACCCGGCCTCGTGCACCACGCCGGCCGAGGCCGGCATGAAGGTGCGTACCCAAAGCCCGAAGCTGCAGCAGCTGCGCAAGGGCGTGATGGAGCTCTACATCTCCGACCATCCGCTGGACTGCCTGACCTGCAGTGCCAACGGCAACTGCGAGCTGCAGGACATGGCCGGTGTGGTGGGCCTGCGCGAGGTGCGCTACGGCTTCGAGGGCGCCAATCACTTCAAGGGCGAGGCGAAAGCCCCGGTCGACACTTCCAACCCCTACTTCCAGTACGACCCGAGCAAGTGCATCGTCTGCAACCGCTGCGTGCGCGCCTGCGAAGAGACGCAGGGCACCTTTGCGCTGACCATCAGCGGTCGCGGGTTCGAGAGCCGCGTCTCGCCGGGCCAGGACGAGCCCTTCATGCAGAGCGAGTGCGTGAGCTGCGGCGCCTGCGTCGAGGCCTGTCCCACCGCCACGCTGCAGGAAAAGAGCGTGGTCGAGCTCGGCCAGGGCGAGCACAGCGTCATCACCACCTGCGCGTACTGCGGCGTGGGCTGCAGCTTCAAGGCCGAGATGAAGGGCACGCAGGTGGTGCGCATGGTGCCGTGGAAGGACGGCAAGGCCAACGAGGGCCACGCCTGCGTCAAGGGCCGCTTTGCCTGGGGCTACGCCACCCACAAGGACCGCATCACCAAGCCGATGATCCGCGCGAAGATCACCGACCCGTGGCGCGAGGTGTCGTGGGACGAGGCCCTGACCTACGCGGCCAGCGAGTTCCGCCGCATCCAGGCAAAGCACGGCAAGGACTCGATCGGCGGCATCACCTCCAGCCGCTGCACCAACGAGGAAACCTACCTGGTGCAAAAGCTGGTGCGCGCGGCCTTTGGCAACAACAACGTGGACACCTGTGCGCGGGTGTGCCATTCGCCCACCGGCTACGGCCTGGGGCAGACCTACGGCACCTCGGCCGGCACGCAGACCTTCAAGTCGGTGGAGCAGGCCGACGTGATCATGGTGATCGGCGCCAACCCGACCGACGCGCATCCGGTGTTCGGTTCGCGCATGAAGAAGCGCCTGCGGCAAGGTGCGCGCCTGATCGTCATCGACCCGCGCCAGATCGACCTGGTGAAGTCGCCGCACATCCGCGCCGACGTGCACCTGCAGCTCAAGCCCGGCACCAACGTCGCGGTGATCAACGCGCTGGCGCATGTGGCGGTGACCGAAGGCCTGATCGACGCGCGCTACGTGGCCGAGCGCTGCGATGACAAATCCTTCCAGCAGTGGAAAGAGTTCGTCGCGCGCCCCGAGAACTCGCCTGAGGCGGTGGAGCAAGCCAGCGGCGTACCGGCCGCGCTGCTGCGACAGGCCGGGCGGCTGTATGCCGCCGGCGCAGCGACCGCCACAGGCGAGCGCGGCAACTCGGCCATCTATTACGGCCTGGGCGTGACCGAGCATGCGCAGGGCTCGACCATGGTCATGGGCATTGCCAACCTGGCGATGGCCTGCGGCATGGTGGGTCGCGAAGGTGTGGGCGTGAACCCGCTGCGCGGCCAGAACAACGTGCAGGGCTCGTGCGACATGGGCAGCTTCCCGCACGAGCTGCCGGGCTACCGCCACATCTCCGACACCACGGTGCGCAGCCAGTTCGAGGCGGCCTGGGGCGTGTCGCTGAACCCCGAGCCGGGCCTGCGCATCCCCAACATGTTCGACGCGGCGCTGTCGGGCAGCTTCAAGGGCCTGTATTGCCAGGGCGAGGACATCGTGCAGTCCGACCCCAATACCCAGCATGTGGCGCAGGCGCTCAGCGCGATGGAATGCATCGTGGTGCAGGACATCTTCCTGAACGAAACCGCGAAGTACGCCCACGTGCTGCTGCCCGGATCGTCCTTCCTCGAGAAGGACGGTACCTTCACCAACGCCGAGCGGCGCATCAGCCGGGTGCGCCAGGTGATGCCGCCGCTGCCGGGCCTGGCCGACTGGGAAGTCACGCAGCAGCTTGCCAGGGCGCTGGGCTACCCGATGGACTACGCGCACCCTGAGGAGATCATGCGCGAGATCGCGGCGCTGACGCCGAGCTTCGCCGGCGTGACCTACGAGAAGATCGAGCGCCTGGGCAGCGTGCAGTGGCCCTGCAACGACCAGACCGACGAGGCCGGTACTTCGCTCATGCATGTCGACGGCTTTGTGCGTGGCAAGGGCAAGTTCTTCGTCACGAAGTATGTGGCCAGCGAAGAGAAGGTCACGCGCCGCTTCCCGCTGCTGCTGACCACCGGCCGCATCCTGAGCCAGTACAACGTGGGCGCGCAGACGCGCCGCACCGCCAACAACCAGTGGCACGACGAAGACCGGCTGGAGATCCATCCGCACGACGCACAGGAGCGCGGCATCGCCGATGGCGACTGGGTGGGCATTGCCAGCCGCGCCGGCGAGACGGTGCTGCGCGCGCTGGTCACCGACCGCATGCAGCCGGGCGTGGTCTACACCACCTTCCACTTCCCCGAAAGCGGCGCCAACGTCATCACTACCGACAGCTCGGACTGGGCAACCAACTGCCCCGAGTACAAGGTGACCGCAGTGCAGGTGGTGCGCGTGGCCCAGCCTGATCCGCTGTCGGGCTGGCAGCGCGACTACTCGCGCTTCAACCAGAAGCAGCTGGAGCTGCTGCACGCAGCGAACGCGGTGCCCGTCGAGACCGTGCCCGCCAAGTAAGCCCGCTGCGTCGCCCATGAAGGCCCCGGTGTTGCTGCCGATCGATGCCCCCGCCGACGAGGCGGGCAGCCGTGCGCTTGCCGCGCTGCGGCTGCGCGAGGGCCGCTGGCAGCAGGCCGCGCAGCGCGTGGCCGAGGAGCGGCCCGTGGCGCTTCAGTACAACGGCGTGTCGCATGCGGTGATGCTGGCCACGCCCGCCGACCTGGAAGACTTTGCCGTCGGCTTTTCGCTCAGCGAAGGCATCGTGGCTGCCGCGCACGAGGTGCACGACCTCGACATCGAATCGTCAGGGCAGGGCGTCACGGTGGCGATGAAGATTGCAGCCAGCCGCTTTGATGCGCTCAAGCAGCGCCGCCGAAGTCTGGCCGGGCGAACCGGCTGCGGCCTGTGCGGCGTGGACAGCCTGGCGCAGGCGCTGCCCGAGCTGACCCCGCTGCACAGTGACGCGGTGTTTGCAGTCAGCGCGGTGCTGGCCGCGATGCAGGCGCTGCGCGCACACCAGCCGCTGCATGACGAGACCGGCGCCACCCACGCCGCGGGCTTTGCCGACACACAGGGCCGGCTGCTGTGCGTGCGTGAAGACGTGGGCCGCCACAACGCACTTGACAAGGTGATCGGCGCGTTGGCGCGCGGGCGCGTGGATGCCACCCGCGGTTTGGTGCTGATCACCAGCCGCGCCAGCCATGAGATGGTGGCCAAGGCAGCGCGCGCCGGCATCCCGCTGGTGGCTGCGGTGTCGGGCGTGACGACGCTGGCGGCGCAGACCGCACACGACACGGCGGTGTGCCTCGCAGGCTTTGCGCGCGGCGACGACCTCACTGCCTATGCCCATGCCCAGCGGCTGGCAGGCGCCACGGCGCCGAAGGCCTGACGCGCACACCCGCGCTTCTTCTCCAACGAATGGTGCCCCATGGACGTGTACAACCTGATCCACATGGCCAACCGCATCGGCGAGTTCTTTGATGCGATGCCCGATCGCGCCGAGGCGCTGGACGGTGTGGCCACGCATCTTCGCAAGTTCTGGGACCCGCGCATGCGCCGCGAGCTGATCGAGGCGATCGACGCCGGCCAGGCCGAGACGCTGCTGCCGCTGGTGCGCGAGGCGGTGCTCGCGCGCCGCGTGCAGCTGATGCCTGCCTGAACGGGCCGGACTGTCCGTCAGCGCTGGCGTTCGCTCCAGTGCCGCAGTACCTGCGGCGCCTGCGGCTTGGCGTGGCCACTGCGTGGCGGGCGCGCCGGCGTGCCGATGGAGATCCATCCCACCAGCGTCTCGCCCGGTTCGCAGAACGCGGCGGCAATCTCGGCTGACCGTGCCTTGTCGCCGCTGAGCATCTTGCCGGCGTAGCCCATGGCGTGTGCGGCGTTCAGGATGTTCGCGACTGCGCCGCCGACACACATCCATTGCTCGTGCGCAGGCACAAGCGGGTGACCCAGGTCGATGCGCGACAGCACCGCCAGGGTGAGAGGCGCCTTCAACGCACGCTCGCGCTCGATGGCCCGGGCTGCGTCGTCCTTGCCCTTGGCGCGTGCGTGCTGCTCGAACAGCGCAGCCAGCCGCCCGCGAGCGGCACCTTGCACCGCCACCAGGCGAAACGGCACCAGCTCGGCGTGGTCGGGCGCGCGCAGGGCGGCATCCACCAGCGCCTGCAGTTGCGCCGCAGTGGGCCCCGGCTCGCCCAGATGCTTGATGCCCAGTGAGTAGCGCGACAGCAGTGCGGTGAGGCCCGGTGTAGGGTCAGGTGCTTGCATCGTGTGCCTTCAGAACACCAGCGTGCTCCATGCCGGGTCGGCGCAGCGGGCCGCGAACTGCACCACGCCCCCGGCACTGCAGCCGTCTACCAGGGCGCTCGCGTCAATGTTCAGGTGATGCAGCGCCTGCGAGCAGGCCATGAGCTGTGCGCCGGCACGCTGCGTCTCAGCGATGTGGTGCGAAAGCGGCAGTGCGTGGGTGCCGTAGCCGATGCGCTGCGATTGCGCCTCGCGCAGCAGCAGGCGCACGGCCGGGCCGGTGAAGTACAGCTCGACCTGCAGGTCCATCGCGCAACAGGCCTGGGCCGTCATGAACAGCGTGGCGCAACGCTCAGGCTGTGCGATATCGGCTGCCCACACCAGGATCGCCGTGCCGGTGCGCGCGTGGGTCGCTGGTGTGGTGCTCATGCCGCGCCCTCGCTGAAGTCCAGGTTCTCCAGCCGCATGCGCCGCTCGGCCTGCGCGGGCAGCGCAGCGCCGTGTGCGAGATGCGCCAGGTCGGCGCCCCACCGTGTGGGCTTGAGCACCGCAATCCAGCCGCGGCCGTAAGGGTCGTGCTCCACCAGTTCGGGCGCATCGCCCAGCGCTTCGTTGATCTCGTCGACTACACCGGTCACGGGCGACTTGATGGTTACCACCGACTTGTTGAGCTCGGCCACCGCGATCGTTGCCCCCTGCTCGATGGCGGTGCCCACCGGCTTGGGCCGGCACATGAAGAAGTGCCCGCTGATCTTCACCCCGAACGCAGTGACACCCACGCGCACCCGTCCGTCCTCCAGCCGCAGTGCCCACATGTCGCGCTCAAGCAGCACGTACGCATCGTCCGGATATTCGAAGCCGAGAACATTCATCGCGGGCCAACATCCGGGCGGAAGGAAGCGGGAGTCGAACCCACCCGGCGACGCATGGCGCCACCCACCGGGTTTGAAGCCCGGCCGCCCCACCAGGAGCGTTTTCCTTCCATGTTCATGCCTTCTTCCCCGAAGGAAAGAGCGGCGTTCCCGGGCGCAGCAGGTGGGTGTCACCCACGCGCCGAAGGAAGCCGATTCTGTCAAAGAACTCGAGGATCTGGATCGCACGCTTGCGGCCCAGCCCGGTCGCGTCGCGAAAGCTCGCGGCGAGCACCTCGCCGTCGCGCTGCGCGATGCCGCGCGCCAGATCGGCCAGCTCCTGCACCACCTGCGGGTGATAGAAGAGGTCCTTGACGATCTGGAACACCTCGCCGCCTTGGGCCAGGCGCGACAGCACGCTTCGCACCTGCGCTTCGGGCAGCCGCGCGGTGCCTGCGATGTCGCGCACCCACGGCGGATCGAACCGGCCCTGAAGCAGCATCGGCAGTGCACGCTGCGCCACGACGCGCTCGGCTTCGCGCAGCTGCACGCCGTGTTCCGGTACATGCACAAAGCCCGCGCGGCGCGTGAGTTGGCCCTCGGCCACCAGCTGCTCCAGCAGCGCGGCCCACAGCGGCTCGGGCATGCGCGGCAGCGCCAGCCGGCGCGCGCGCTTCACATCCGGCCCGATGTCTTCGGGGTGCCTGGCGTGAAACTCACGCACAGCTGCCAGCACCGCAGCCGCGTTGGAACGCAGGCTTGATTCGGCAATCACCCAGTTGTCACCGGTACCGAACACCGCGCCCTGCAGCGACGCCGCATCGAAGGGCCAGCCGCGCAGGCCCGCATGACGCAGCCAGATGGCCGACTCGATGCCAAAGGGCGCTTCGGCCAGCGCCGCCTGCAGCCTGGCAGCCGCATCCGGCTCGCGCTGCGTGGCCAGATAGGCCAGGCGTTGCGGCGTTTGCCGGTAGCGCGACGGGCCTTGCGGGTCGAGCACGCTGCCGCCCGCGACGGTGCGGGTGGCCGACGCGTCACGCAGCACGAAGCGGTCGCCCCACCAGGCATGCACCGGCGTGCGGGCCACCAGCTGGGCCAGCGCCGCCTCGCCCGGTGCAATCTGCGCGGTACCCAGCACCGCCACCGAGGCCATCACCTCTTGCGTGCCCAGGTGCAGATGCACCTGCGTGCCCGAGCGCAGCGGCTTGTCTTCGGTGGCCGCCACCTGCAGCCATACATCGAGGCGCAGGCTGTCGTGCGCAATGGCTGCATCGCACAACGTCTGGCCGCGCTGTACTGCGCCGCGCTCCAGACCGGTCAGGCCCACGGCACATCGCTGCCCGGTGCGCGCCGACTCCAGCGCCTGGCCGTGGCTGTGCAGGCTGCGCACCCGGTAGGTGCGGCCCGGATCATGCGCAAGGCACAGCGCATCACCGACGCGCACTCCGCCGGCGGCCACGCTGCCGGCCACCACGGTGCCGATGCCGTCCAGCGTGAACACGCGATCCAGCGCCATCCGGAAGCCCTGCACCTGCGTCGCGTCGGTGGCTGGCGTTGCAGCCTGCTGCAGCAGGCGCTTGCGCAGGTCGTCCACACCGTCACCGCGCACCGCAGAGACTTCCATCACCGGGCTGCCGGCCAGCGTGCTGCGCTCCAGCAGGGCCTGCACCTGTGCAAGCCGCTCGGCGCGGGTGTGCGCATCGACCCGGTCGATCTTGGTCAGCACCGCCGCGCCGCGCGTCACGCCCAGCAGCGACAGGATGGTGAGGTGTTCCACCGTCTGCGGCATCACGCCGTCGTCAGCCGCCACCAGCAGCAGCGCGTAGTCGATGCCGCTGGCCCCGGCCACCATGGTGCGTACCAACTTTTCGTGGCCCGGCACATCCACAAAGCCGATCGGCTCGGCACCCGGCACCGGCAGCGCGGCGTAGCCGAGTTCAATGGTGATGCCGCGCTTCTTCTCTTCGGGCAGGCGGTCGGTGTCCACGCCGGTGAGCGCGCGCACCAGCGATGTCTTGCCGTGGTCGATGTGGCCTGCGGTGCCGACGATCATGCCAAGGCCCTTTGCAAAGCCGGCAGTTGCGACAGCACTTCGTTGGCGTCGTCCAGGCAGCGGCAGTCCAGCAGCAGTTGGTCATCGGCGATGCGGCCAATGATCGGGCAGGGCAGGCCGCGCAACGCCACGGTCAGCGCCTCCAGCGCGGTGCCGGTGCCTTTCTTGCCGGCCTGCACAGGCGCGATGGCCAGACCCGCAGAGGGCAGGGTCTCCACCGGCAGCGAGCCCGACCCGATCTGGCTGATGAGTGCGGCTTCGCTCACGGTGTAGCGCGGCGCCAGTGCCAGCTGTAGCGGCTCGCGCAGGCTGCGCGCGGTGCGTGCGATGTCGTCCTGCGGTCGCGTCAGCCAGCGCAGCGTGGGCAGGTGGGTGGTCAGCAACTCGGGTTGCAGGTACAGGCGCAGCGTGGCCTCCAGCGCGGCCAGCGGCAGCTTGGACAGGCGCATCGCACGCTTCATCGGAAAGCTGCGGATGCGCGCGATCAGGTCCTTGCGGCCGACGATCAGGCCGGCCTGCGGGCCGCCGAGCAGCTTGTCGCCCGAGAAGGTGACGACGTCGCAGCCGGCAGAAAGCATCTCCTGCGGCGTCGGCTCCTTGGGCAGTCCGAGCCGCGTCATGTCGATGAGCGCGCCGCTGCCCAGGTCAGACACCAGCGCCACGCCGCGTTCGCGCGCCAGTGGCGCGAGTTCGGCCTCGGTCACTGCCGAGGTGAAGCCCTGCACTGCGTAGTTGCTGGTGTGCACCTTCAGCAGCATCGCGGTGGCAGGGGTGATGGCACGTGCGTAGTCGTGCAGGTGCGTGCGGTTGGTGGTGCCCACCTCGACCATGCGCGCACCCGCGCTGGCCATCACGTCAGGCATGCGGAAAGCCCCGCCAATCTCGACCTGCTCGCCACGCGAGACGATCACCTCGCGCTCGCGGGCCAGCGCCGCCAGCACCAGCAGCACCGCCGCGGCGTTGTTGTTGACCACGGTGGCGGCCTCGGCGCCGGTCAGCTCGCAGACCAGTCCTTCGACGATGCTGTCGCGGTCACCGCGCGCACCGGCCGCGAGGTCATATTCGAGGTTGAGCGGCGCGCGCATCATCGCGCTCACGTACTCAATGGCCACATCGGGCAGCACTGCGCGGCCCAGGTTGGTGTGGATGACGGTGCCGCTCAGGTTGACGATGCGCTTGAGCTGCGGCGCAAGCCGCGCAGCGCAGCGCTGTGCCAGCGCATCGCCCAGGGCGTGCAGCGGGTCACTGGACTGCAGCCAGGGCGGCACCGCACCGGCCAGCACGCACTGCCGCGCCTCGGCCAGCAGGGCGCGCGCTTCGCCGGTCACCAGCGTCGCGCCATGCGCACGCACCAGTACCTGCGCCGCAGCGCCTTGCAGCAATCGGTCGGTCGAGGGCAGCCGCTGGAGCCATGCCTTCGGACCATCGACGATGGATCCTTCAGGCGTCATGGCTAAGGGCTCGATGCGGCCGGCTCGTCGCCTGCGCCGAACAGCAGCATGAAGTTGACGCCGTGGCGCTGGAAGCCGGCGTCGGCGGTCAGCAGGTCGAGCGTGACGCTGGCCAGGTCATCGGCCACCGGGTCGACGAAGGCGTCCTTGTCCATCGACATGATCTTGAGGTAGTGGTGGCAGTCCTCGCAGGCCTCCGCACGCACCGCACCCTTGGGAGGCTCGACGGTGGCACGCGGCGCATCGCTGCTGCTGGCCTCGACCTCGTGGTAGACGATGCTCTTGCCGCTGCCGCAGTGGGCGCACTGGATGCGCACCATGTGCCACTCGGTCTGGCACAGCGCGCAGTGCAGGTAGCGCGAGCCAGCCTCTGTGCCGCCGATGCGTGCAATGCTGGCCACCGGCAGGCTGCCGCAGCACGGGCAGACCTTTCCGTCGTCGATGCGGCCAAACGCGAGGTCGGGGTAGGCATGCTGGGTGCGTGCCACCAGCCGCGTCCAGTACACCTGCAGCGCCGCGCCGATCAGCGGTGCCTGCCCCAGATCAAGCCCGAGCATCACGCCGTTGAGCAGACGGTCGGCCTGACGCTCAAGGTGCTCTGCGTCGGCGGCCTGCAGCGCGCGGATGACCTGCGCGGGGCCGTCGGCTGCGCGTGGCAACACATCGGCCAGGATGTCGCGCAGGTCGTCGCGCCAGGCCGCGTCGCGGCGGTGCAGCGTGGGCGTGAGTGGCGGCACGCCCGCCTTGGCGGCGTCACCCAGGGCATCCTGCGGGGGCAGGGGGTGCTGCCGATCGGCCTGCAAGGCGCGGTGCTGTGCAGCGCACAGGTCGGCCATGAATATGAGGTAGTCGCGCATCGCGTGGCCGGCCGCGAGCTGGCGCAGGCGCGTTTCGCGATCGCGGAACAGGTCGCCCGTCGCGGCAAAGCGCAACTGCGGTGCATCGGCCATTTGCCGCGCCGCGATTTCCTCGGGCGACAAGACCTTGGTGGTTGCGATATCAGCCATCGAACTTCAGCAGAACCAAAAAAAACGGGCGGCCAGCGCAGCCGCCCGGGTCATTGTGATGCGGTCTTACTTGCCCTGCGTCATGTCCCTGTACCACAGGGGGTGATTCGACTGGGCCCAGCCGCGCGAGACGGTGCCGCGCGTCATGGCACGTGTGGTGCCCTTGACCCAGATCGATGCGTAGATGTGCACGATCACGGTCAGCACCAGCACCACCGCCGACAAGGCATGCAGCACCACGCCGATACGCCGCGCGAGGATCGGCAGGTCGGGGAACCATGCATGCCAGAACAGGATGCCGGTCACCGTCAGCACCACAAGGCTGATGGTCATGGACCAGAACACCAGCTTTTGGCCGGCGTTGTACTTGCCCACGGGCGGCATGTTGTCCTTGTTGCCGGCAAACATCTCGCCTGCCTTGCCCATCCACTCGCGGTCGGTGTCGTTGAGCACGTTGTCGCGCCACAGCTTCACGTAGATGCCCAGGAAGGCCAGGAACATCAGCACGCCGAAGTACGGGTGCAGGATGCGCGTCCAGGCGCCTCCGCCAAACAGGTTGGTGAAGAAGTACATCGACGGGTGGAAGAAGGCCAGGCCCGACAGCGCCGCGGCAAAGAACAGCAGGGCGATCGCCCAGTGGTTCATGCGCGTGCTGTCGTCGTAGCGCTGAAGGTCGTTGGATGAGGGTTTCATGCGTCGTCTCCTTCAGCTTTTCTCTTCTTCCTTCTCGGCGATCGGGCCCACCTTCATGTAGTGGAAGAAGCCCGCCACCACCGCGCCCACCATGGCGGCCACGGCCAGCGGCTTGGCGGCGCCCTTCCACAGCGAGACCAGGGGGCTGATCGTCGGATTGCTCGGCAGGCCGCTGTACTTCTCGGGCGTGTCGGCATGCTTGAGCACGTACATGACGTGCGTGCCGCCCACACCGGCCGGGTTGTACAGGCCCGCCTGCTGGAAGCCGCGCTCCTTCAGTTCGCCGGCGCGCTTGTTGCCGTAGGCCACCATGTCTTCCTTCTTGCCGAAGACGATGGCGCCGGTCGGGCAGGTCTTCACGCAGGCGGGCTCCAGGCCCACGGTCACGCGGTCGGAGCACAGCGTGCACTTGTAGGCCTTGTTGTCCTTCTGCGAGATGCGCGGGATGTCGAACGGGCAGCCGGTGACGCAGTTGCCGCAGCCGATGCAGCTCTCCTGCTTGAAGTCGACGATGCCGTTGGAGTACTGCACGATCGCGCCCGGCGAGGGGCAGGCCTTCAGGCACCCCGGGTCGGCGCAGTGCATGCAGCCGTCCTTGCGGATCAGCCACTCCAGCGCGTTCTGGGTCTCGACTTCGGCAAAGCGCATCAGCGTCCACGACTCGTCGGTCAGGTCGGCCGGGTTGTCATAGACACCGACCGTGTGACCGATTTCATCGGACAGCTCGTTCCACTGCGCACACGCCACCTGGCAGGCCTTGCAGCCAATGCACTTGGATTCATCGATCAGCTTGGCCACCTCCACCGCCTGCCGCACCGATGCGGAGGGCGTGGTGGTGGCCGAGCGCGCGACGATGTCCAGGGAAGATTGCATGCTCATGTTGCGGTCCTCCTCAGGCTTTTTCGATGTTCACGAGGAACGCCTTGAACTCCGGCGTCTGCGAGTTCGCATCACCCACGTAGGGGGTCAGCGTGTTCGACAGGTAGCCGTTCTGCGTCTCGCCGATGAAGCCCCAGTGGATGGGGATGCCGACGTGGTGGACTTTCTTGCCTCCGCAGTCGAGTCCCTTCATGCGCTTGGTGACCACGCATGCGGCCTTGATCTCGCCCCGGTTGGACTTGACCTTGACCATGTCGCCGTTTTTGATGCCCTTTTCCCTGGCCAGGTCTTCGCCGATCTCGACGAACTGCTGCGGCTGCACGATTGCGTTGGCACGCGCGTTCTTGGTCCAGTAGTGCAGGTGCTCGGTAAGGCGGTAGGTGGTGGCCGCGTACGGGAACTCCGATGCCTTGCCGAACTGCTCCATGTCGCCCTTGTAGACGCGCGCAGCAGGGTTGCTGGTCGCCTTGGGGTTGGTGGGGCACATCAGGTTGTTGGCCATCGGCGTCTCGAACGGCTCGTAGTGCTCGGGCAGCGGCCCTTCGGCCATGAAGCCCACCGCAAACAGCCGCGCCACGCCTTCGGGGCACATGATGAACGGGCCTGCACCGCTGTCCGGCCCGAGCGCCGGCGCGATGTCCGGAATGTCGGTGCCCGCCCACGCGGTGCCGTTCCAGGCGATCTGGCGGCGTGACGCATCCCACGGCTTGCCGTCCGGCGTCGCCCCGGCACGGTTGTAGAGCACGCGGCGGTTGGCCGGCCAGCTGAAGCCCCAGTTCTGGTACACGCCCAGGCCCGACGGGTCGCTGGTGTCGCGGCGAGCCGAGTTGTTGCCGGCCTGCGTCCACACACCCGAGTAGATCCAGTTGCCGCAGGCGGTGGATCCGTCGTCGCGCAGCATGCCGAAGCCCGGCAGCTGCTCGCCGGCCTTGACCAGCACCTTGGGCGGCTCCTTCGGGTTCTTCGGATCAGGCGGCGCCATCACGTCGGCCAGTGCGCGGCCGTTGATCTCGCGCAGCACCTCCTCGGGCGCCGGGTTCGCAGGGTTGCTGTAGTTCCAGGTAAGCGCCTTGATGGCGTCAGGGAAGGCGCCGCCTTCCTTGGCGTACATCGCGCGGATCTTCAGGAACAGCGAGGACATGATCTCGCGGTCGGTCTTGCCCTCGCCCGGGGGGTCGACGGCCTTGCCGTGCCACTGGATGTTGCGGCTCGAGTTGGTGAAGGTGCCCGGGTCTTCGGCGAAGCACGAGGCCGGCAGGCGGAACACCTCGGTCTGGATCGTCGTCGGGTCCACGTTGTTGAACTCGCCGTAGTTCTTCCAGAACTCCGCCGTCTCGGTCTGAAGCGGGTCCATCACGACCAGGTACTTCAGCTTGGAAAGCGCCGTGCCCAGCTTCTTCTTGTTGGGCACCGCCGCGATCGGGTTGAAGCCCTGGCAGATGAAGCCGTTCATCTTGCCCTGGAACATGCGGTCGAACATGGCCAGCACGTCGTACGCGCCGTCGCGCTTGGGCAGCCAGTCGTAGGCGAAGTTGTTGTCCTTGTTCGCCGCGTCGCCGTACCACGACTTGCGCTGGCTCACCGACCACTTCGCGAAGTTCGCCGGGAAGTTCATCGAGCCCGGACGCAGCGGCTTGGGCGTGCGCACGGTGATGTACTTCTCGTGCGTGTCGTCCGCGTCGGTCGGCGCGCTCAGGTAGCCCGGCAGCACCTCGGCGTAGGCACACATGTCGGTGATGCCCTGCACGTTGGCGTGGCCGCGCAGCGCGTTGACACCGCCGCCCGCCCGTCCGATGTTGCCCAGCAGCAGCTGGATCATCGCCATGGTGCGGATGTTCTGCGAGCCCACCGAGTGCTGCGTCCAGCCCAGCGCGTACAGGATGGTCATCACCTTGTCCGGCGTGTGCGTGTTCGCGATCATCTCGGCGATCTTCAGGAACGACGCCTTGGGCGTGCCGCAGATCTTCTCGACCATCTCGGGCGTGTAGCGCGCGTAGTGCTGCTTCATCAGCTGCCACACGCAGTTGGGCGCCTCAAGCGTCGGATCCACGTCAACGAACTCGCCCTTCTTGTCCATGACGTACTGCCAGCTCGAGCGGTCGGCGTACGAGCGCTTGGCTTCGTCATAGCCGCTGAACAGGCCGTTGTCGAACTTGAAGCCCGGGTTGATCAGGAACGACGCGTTGGTGTAGGCCTTCACGTAGTCCATGTGGACCTTGTTGTTGGCCAGCATGTAGTTGATGACGCCCGCCAGGAAGGCGATGTCGGTGCCCACGCGGATCGGCGCGTAGACATCGGCCACCGCAGCCGAGCGGGTGAAGCGCGGGTCAACCACGATGAGCTTGGCCTTGCGCTTCTGCATCGCCTCGGTGACCCACTTGAAGCCACACGGGTGCGCCTCGGCGGCATTGCCGCCCATGATGAGAACCAGATCAGTGTTCGCGATGTCGTTCCACGAGTTGGTCATCGCGCCTCTGCCGAAAGTCGGGCCCAGACTGGACACCGTCGGCGCGTGTCATATTCGCGCTTGCGTGTCGAGCGTCACCAGCCCCATCGAGCGAAGCATCTTCACCGTCAGGTAGCCGGCCTCGTTGCTCGAGGCGCTGGACACCAGCATGCCGGTGGTGTTCCAGCGGTTGACTGTCACGCCCTTGTC
>JBDLRH010000114.1:0-4442 GCA_039800165.1 Pseudomonadota bacterium | reverse complement strand
ATCCTGCCGCTGCGCGGCAAGATCCTGAACGTGGAGAAGGCGCGCTACGAGAAGCTGCTGACCAGCAACGAAATCGTCACGCTGATCACCGCACTGGGCACCGGCATCGGCCGCGCGGGCGCCACGCCCGACGGCAAGAGCGGCGTGGACGACTTCAACATCGACAAGCTGCGCTACCACCGCGTGATCGTGATGACCGACGCCGACGTGGACGGCGCGCACATCCGCACGCTGCTTCTGACCTTCTTCTACCGCCAGATGCCCGAGCTGGTGGAGCGCGGCCACATCTACATTGCGCAGCCGCCGCTGTACAAGGTGAAGGCCGGCAAGGAAGAGCTGTACCTGAAAGACGCGCACGCGCTGGACGGCTTCTTGCTGCGCATTGCGCTGCTGGGTGCGGCGGTGCACACCGGCGGCGCAACGGCATCGGTGCTGCAGGGCGACGCACTGGCCGAGCTGGCGCGCAAGCACCAGCTGGCCGAAAACGTGATCGAGCGGCTGAGCGCCTTCATGGATGCCGAAGCGCTGCGAGCCATTGCCGACGGTGTGAGCCTGAACCTGGACACGGTGGCCGATGCCGAGGCCAGTGCGGTGGCGCTGCAGGCCAAGCTGCGCGAGCTGTCAACCACCGGCACACCCGCAGAGGTGGCAGGCGAATTTGATGCGCGCACCGACAAGCCCATCTTGCGCATCAGCCGCCGCCATCACGGCAACGTGAAGAGCAGCGTCATCACGCAAGACTTTGTGCACGGCGCAGACTACGCCGCGCTGGCCGAGGCGGCCAACACCTTCCGCGGCCTGCTGGGCGAAGGCGCGCGCGTGACGCGCGGCGAAGGCGACAAGCAGAAGGAAGAGAAGGTAAGCGACTTCCGCCAGGCCATGCGCTGGCTGATCGGCGAGGCCGAGCGCACCACCAGCCGCCAGCGCTACAAGGGCCTGGGCGAGATGAACCCCGAGCAGCTGTGGGAAACCACGATGGACCCGAACGTGCGCCGCCTGCTGCGCGTGCAGATCGAGGACGCCATCGAGGCCGACAAGGTGTTCACCATGCTGATGGGCGACGAGGTGGAGCCGCGGCGCGACTTCATCGAGAGCAATGCGTTGCGGGCGGCGAACATTGACGTGTAAGTAGCTGTTTACTTGCTGAAATCACACGAACCCAAAACGCGTTGCGTGTTTCTCTAGAAGCTCTGGGTCGGGCTTGAAGCGTGACGGAACACGAATCGTCTGGCCATCGAACGCGTTCAGCGTTACTGACAAAAAAGCGTCCGCTTTGGTCGTATTAAGACCCTTCGAAACACGAACCCGGTAATCCGGAAGCACCGTCAGCAATCCCGCGTCGTATGCCTTGTCGTGCAGGGCCGATAGGCACAGACCATTACGCGGGTTAAGCCGGTTATCTGCGTCATCGCTCCACGGCACGATGTGGCTTGCAATCAGCAGGCGGGGATGTGCCAGCCCGCTGATGCAGCAAGCGCTGTCGTAGTTTGCCAAGACTTGCTTGCGGAACCGGGCCTGATTTACGCGGAGCTGCACCGTTGCGGTGCGGGTTTTGCCTTCTGCGACTTCAGGAACCACATCGACCACATCAATGGCGGTAGGGGCGTTGTTTCTCTCCGCAAGTTGATCAAATGCACGCGCTGCGTCCTGCGTCATCGGTGCAGGCTGGTCCATGAACTCTGACCAGATCTTGCGATCCTGCGCTGACGCGCCACCAAGACCCGTGCGCCCGGTCGAGGTGATGTCTGCGTCAAGGCTCGCAATGTTCGCCAACTTCATTGCGACGGAGCCCGGAGTACGCCCAAGCCAGCTGGCAACTTGCTTGATGAGTGGATGGCGTTGGTGCAGCTGGCCGAATGGCAGCAGCAGGTAGACGTGCAGCGCAGCAAGGGTTTCCTCGCGGGACCAGAGGCTTTTGTTAGGCATACAAAACTCCTTGACCTGAAGTGTGCCTCCGGTAATCGCCGCGCGTCGATTCGACTATTTCATCGCACCCACCGATGCCCCCACCGCACACCACGTCGAGGTGCGTGGCGAAACGTGTCCGCGGGGTATGCACACTCGTTAGGCGCGACGTAGTAGACGGTCCAGTCACCGTAATAGTTCCCGTCGTACATCAGCATGTCATCGTGCAGGGGCACTTCGCCATCGAAGCCCTCGCCGAAGTGCACCAATGCATCGGCGTGCGTTTCGAATTCGATGCGAATGGTGGAGGTGTACGTGGTGTGGCACCAGCGCAGCGGGCCGATGGCGGGGCCGTTGTAGCCCCAGTCGTCCATCCGCGCATCAGGCCGATCGCGGCCGTGGAACAGACCAAGATACAGGCCAGGTTTGTGCGGGCGCTCGCCGTAGCGCGGGCGCTTGGGCTCTAGAGTACGTGGCGTTTCGTTCTGGGGCATGGCGCAAGTCATTGCAATGGCTGACGTGCGCGCAGCGTAAAAGTGCAGCCCCAGTCTGTCACCCAGGGCATTGCCTGGGTTGACTGCCACCCCTCAAAAGCTCGCCTCCAGTTCATCCACCAACCTCCCCACATACCCCACCGCATCCACGATGGGCTGTTGGGTGGAGAGATCGATGCCCACCTGCTGCATCAGCTCCAGCGGGGCCATGCTGCCGCCGGCAGCCAGCACCTTCAGCCAGCCGGCGAACACGCCGTCGCCTTCGGTGCGCGCCTTCTCGGCCAGCGCGGTGGCAGCCACCAGGCCCACCGAATAGGTGTACGGGTACAGGCCCATGTAGTAGTGGGGCTGGCGCATCCAGGTCATGGCCGCGCCCTCGTCGATGGTGACGGTGTCGCCCCAGAAGTTCTTCAGGATGGCGGCCTTGCGCTCGTTCAAAAGCGTTGCGGTGACAGGCGTGCCGCCTTCGGCCAGCCGGTAGGTCTGGCGCTGCAGCTCTGCCTCCAGCAGGTGGGTGACAAAGTTGTGGTGATACGTGCCCAGCACCTGCAGCACCACCCAGCGGCGCATGCGCGTGTCGGTGCAGCCCTGCAGGATCTGCCGCGCCAGCAGCACCTCGTTCATGATGGACGGCGCCTCAATGAAGGGCATGGCCGCCCAGGTGCCCACCAGCCGCTGGTGGCGCTGCGCGATCGCAAAGTGCCCGGCGTGGCCCAGCTCGTGCGCCAGCACAAAGGCGTCGTGCATGCTGCCTGTCCACGTCATCAGGATGTAGGGGTGCGCGCCATACGGTGACGCGCAGAACGCCCCCGAGGCCTTGCCCGCGTTGTTGGCGCGATCCACCCAGCGCTGGGCAAAGGCTGCGCGCATCAGCGCGGCGTAGTCGGGGCCCATTGGCGCCACGGCCTTCAGGATGAGGTCTGCCGCCTCGTCAAAGCTCATCTCGGGTTCGTAGCCCGCATCCAGCGGCGCCTTGATGTCGCAGTACAGCAGCTCGCTCAAGCCCAGCACGCGCTTGCGCAGGCGCGCCAGGCGCTGCATGTGCGGTGCCAGCTCGGCCTGGATGGTGTCGAGGATGTTGGTGTACAGGTCGAACGACACCTTGTGGTCGTGCAGCAGGAAGCGCTCGGCGCTGTCGAAGCCGCGCGCCTTGGCCAGCACGATGTTCTTGCTCATCTCGGTGGCAAAGGTGGCGGCCTGCGTGTTCTGGTACGGCTTGAGCCCGCTGCAGAACGAGGCCCATGCCGCGCGTCGCACTTCAGGCTGCGGTGCGGTCTCGTAGGTCCACTCGTACAGGTTGAACGAGTTCGGGTGCTCTCGCCCCGCGGCGGTGAAGGGCGCGAACTGCATGTCGCCGGTCTTGCTGCGCGCGTACACCGTGTACGGCGCATCCAGCACCTCGCCCAGGCTGGCCAGCACGCGCTCGGTCTCGGCCGACAGCATGTGCGGCTTGCGGCGCAGCAGGTTCTCAAGCAGGGGGCGGTGTGCGCCCAGCGCAGGTTGCTCGGCCAGCCACCGGTGCAGCGTGCCCTCGGGCAGTGACAGCACCTCGGTGTCGACGAAATTGACCGCGGCCCGAACGCGCGCGCCCACGCTTTCAGACAGCGACTGGTCGGCCTGGTGCGTGGCGTCGGTGCCGTCTTCTGCCAGCCGCAGGTAGGCCCAGGTTTGCGCGCGGTCCAGCCGCACCAGCAGCGCGTCCAGCGCGTCCAGGCAGGCCATCAGCCGGCCGCTGCCTTCGTGCAGCTTGCCCTGGTGGGCAGTGACGGTGGCGGCATCACGCTCGATGGTGGTCAGCTCGTGCTGCCACTGCTCGCGGCCGGCAAACAGGTCGAGCAGGTTCCAGGTGTCTTCAAGCGCCACTTCGGCGCGGCTCAGGGGCTTGTTCATGGCGCAAGTATTGCTGAGTCGGGCCACGACGGGGCGCAGGCGTTGCGCGCCATCGGCCCGGAAACCCCACAAAAGTCACCCACTTTCCCTCCACATCGCGGCGGCTGCGGTGTAAGGTGGCTGCACGCGACCCGGCCCGGGCGCGTGGTGCAA
>JBDLRH010000113.1:0-21321 GCA_039800165.1 Pseudomonadota bacterium | reverse complement strand
CTGGCCGACATGATCAAGGGCAAGAGCGGCCGCTTCCGCCAGAACCTGCTGGGCAAGCGCGTCGACTACTCGGGCCGTTCGGTCATCACCGTGGGCCCGACGCTCAAGCTGCACCAGTGCGGCCTGCCCAAGCTGATGGCGCTCGAGCTGTTCAAGCCGTTCATCTTCAGCCGCCTCGAGGCGATGGGCATTGCCACCACCATCAAGGCGGCGAAGAAGGAAGTCGAAAGCGGCACGCCGATCGTGTGGGACCTGCTCGAAGAGGTGATCAAGGAGCACCCGGTGCTGCTCAACCGCGCACCGACCCTGCACCGCCTGGGCATCCAGGCCTTCGAGCCCATCCTGATCGAAGGCAAGGCGATCCAGCTGCATCCGCTGGTGTGCTCGGCCTTCAACGCCGACTTCGACGGCGACCAGATGGCCGTGCACGTGCCGCTGTCGGTGGAGGCGCAGATGGAAGCCCGCACGCTGATGCTGGCCTCCAACAACGTGCTGTTCCCCGCCAACGGCGAGCCGTCCATCGTGCCGTCGCAGGACGTGGTGCTGGGCCTGTACTACACCACCCGCGAGCGCATCAACGGCAAGGGCGAGGGCATGGTCTTCGCCGACGTCGGTGAAGTGCAGCGCGCGCTGGACGCCGGCGAGGTCGAGCTCACCGCGAAGATCAACGTGCGCCTGACCGAGTGGAACAAGGACAAGGCCAGCGGCGAGTTCGTGCCCTCCACCTCGGTGGTGCAGACGACGGCCGGCCGCGCGCTGCTGTCGGAGATCCTGCCCAAGGGCCTGCCGTTTGCCAACATCAACAAGGCGCTCAAGAAGAAGGAAATCTCGCGCCTGATCAACGTCTCGTTCCGCAAGTGCGGCCTGAAGGAGACGGTGGTGTTTGCCGACAAGCTGCTGCAAAACGGCTTCCGCCTGGCCACGCGCGCAGGCATCTCGATTGCCATCGACGACATGCTGGTGCCGCAGGAAAAGCACCGCATCATCGAGGCGGCCGAGAAGGAAGTGAAGGACATCGAGCAGCAGTACGTCTCGGGTCTGGTGACCGCCGGCGAGCGCTACAACAAGGTGGTCGACATCTGGGGCAAGGCCGGTGACGCCGTGTCCAAGGTGATGATGGACCAGCTGCGCAAGGAGAAGGTGACCGACCGCCACGGCAAGGAAGTCGAGCAGGAATCCTTCAACTCGATCTACATGATGGCCGACTCGGGTGCGCGCGGCTCTGCAGCGCAGATCCGCCAGCTGGCCGGCATGCGCGGCCTGATGGCCAAGCCCGATGGCTCGATCATCGAGACGCCGATCACCGCGAACTTCCGCGAAGGCCTGAACGTGCTGCAGTACTTCATCTCCACGCACGGCGCCCGCAAGGGCCTGGCCGACACGGCGCTGAAGACCGCGAACTCGGGCTACCTCACGCGCCGCCTGGTGGACGTGACGCAGGACCTGGTGGTCACCGAAGACGATTGCGGCACCGGCAACGGTTCGCTGATGCGCGCCATCGTCGAAGGCGGCGAGGTCATCGAATCGCTGCGCGACCGCATCCTGGGCCGCACCGCGGCCGACGACGTGCTGCACCCGGAGACCCGCAAGGTCATCACCCCGGCCGGTGCGATGCTCGACGAAGACGCGATTGAAGAGCTCGAGGCCGCGGGCGTGGACGAGGTGCGCGTGCGCACCGCGCTCACCTGCGAAACCCGCTTCGGCCTGTGCGCCAAGTGCTACGGCCGCGACCTCGGCCGCGGCGGCCTGGTGAACCTGGGCGAGGCGGTCGGCGTGATTGCAGCCCAGTCGATCGGCGAGCCCGGCACGCAGCTGACGATGCGCACCTTCCACATCGGTGGTGCGGCATCGCGCGCGGCGGTGGCCTCCAGCGTCGAGGCCAAGTCGGCCGGCTCGGTGGGCTTCAACTCGACCATGCGCTATGTGCAGAACTCGCGCAAGGAGCTGGTGGTGATTGCGCGTTCGGGCGAGATCGTCATTCATGACGAGCACGGCCGCGAGCGCGAGCGCCACAAGGTGCCGTACGGCGCCACGCTCACCGTCAAGGCCGACCAGCAGGTCAAGGCCGGTACCATCCTCGCCAACTGGGACCCGCTGACGCGCCCGATCATCACCGAGTACGAAGGCGTGGTGAAGTTCGAGAACGTCGAAGAGGGCCTGACGGTGGCCAAGCAGGTCGACGAGGTCACCGGCCTGTCGACGCTGGTGGTGATCGACCCCAAGCGCCGCGGCTCTGCCAAGGTGGTGCGCCCGCAGGTCAAGCTGATCGACGCCGACGGCAAGGAAGTGAAGATCCCCGGCACCGACCACTCGGTGACGATCGGCTTCCAGGTCGGCGCGCTGATCCAGGTGCGCGACGGCCAGCAGGTCGGCCGCGGCGAGGTGCTGGCGCGCATTCCGGTCGAAGGCCAGAAGACGCGAGACATCACCGGCGGTCTGCCGCGCGTGGCCGAGCTGTTCGAAGCTCGCAGCCCGAAAGACAAGGGCGTGCTGGCCGAGATCACCGGCACCGTGTCCTTCGGCAAGGAGACCAAGGGCAAGGTGCGGCTGCAGATCACCGACCCGGACGGCAAGGTCTGGGAAGAACTCGTGCCCAAGGAGAAGAACGTGCTGGTGCACGAGGGCCAGGTGGTCAACAAGGGCGAACTGATCGTCGACGGCCCGGCCGATCCGCAGGACATCCTGCGCCTGCTGGGCATCGAGGAACTGTCGCGCTACATCGTTGATGAAGTGCAGGACGTCTACCGTCTGCAGGGCGTGAAGATCAACGACAAGCACATCGAGGTGATCGTTCGCCAGATGCTGCGTCGCGTGGTCATCGAGAACCCGGGCGAGTCGGGCTACATCGCCGGCGAGCAGGTCGAGCGCTCCGAGGTGCTCAACACCAACGAAGCGCTGCACAAGGACGGCAAGATCGCCGCCACCTTCAGCAACCTGCTGCTGGGCATCACCAAGGCGTCGCTGTCCACCGACTCGTTCATCTCGGCGGCCTCCTTCCAGGAGACCACGCGCGTGCTGACCGAAGCGGCCATCATGGGCAAGCGCGACGAGCTGCGTGGCCTGAAGGAAAACGTGATCGTCGGCCGCCTGATCCCGGCGGGTACCGGCCTGGCCTACCACCAGGCGCGCAAGGTGAAGGACGCGATGGACGAGGCCGAGCGCCGCGCCATTGCCGATGCCGAAGCCAGCGAACTGGCCGAAGCCAACGGCGAGTCGGCCGAAGCGCCTGCAGGCGAGTAAGCCTCACGCTCCAGGCCCACCCCGGCTGCCGCGCAAGCGGCGCCGGGGTTTTTTATGTGCGCGGCGCTTGCTTATAGTCGGCGCATGTCTTGTATTCCGATGACGCGCGCATGAGCTGGGCCTGGCTGTGGTGGCTGGTGCCCGCGGTGCTGCTGTTCTGGGCGGTGGGCGCCTACAACCGCCTGACCCGGCTGCGCGGCGATGCGGTGGCGGCGTTTGCGCACCTCGATGCCCGCTGGCAGCAGCAGATCGGCCTGGCCCTGGCCAGCGTGCCGCCGCATGTGGGCAACGGCCTGGGCGACGAGCCGTGGAGCGGCCTGCGCGCCGCGGCGCAGGGCCTGTCGCTGGCGATGGGCGCGCTGCGCCAGAACACGCTGGACGCCGGGCGCGCCACCGCTGCGGTGGCCGCACGCACGGAGCTGATCGACGCCTGGCTGCAGGTGCAGCAGGGCGCGCGCGACCTGGCCGGCGACCTGCTGCCCGAAACCGTGGTGCAGCAGTGGCAGATGGGCCTGGGCGAATGCGACCACCTGGGCCGCCAGTTCAATGCCGCGGTGCAACAATACAACGAGGCGGTGCAACAGTTCCCCGCCTTGATCCTGGCCAGGGCATTCGGGTTTCAACCCGGTTGCGGCCTTTGACTTTGGTGATTAAATAAGTCACCACCGATTTTTGCAGGAGACCTTCCCATGAAACTCACCTGGATCGCGCCGGCCGTGCTGGCGCTGGGAACGGCTGGCGCGTTTGCGCAGTCGGCCGAGGCGCTGTACGTGCGCAGCCTGGCTGCCACCTGCGCCAACTGCCACGGCACCGAAGGCCGTGCGGTCAATGGCTCGGCCGTGCCGGGCATCGCCGGCCTGCCGCGCGACTACATCGCTGCGCAGATGCTGGCCTTCAAGAACGGTCAGCGCCAGGCGACCGTGATGCACCAGCTGGCCAAGGGCTACAGCGACGCCCAGATCCAGCAGATCGCCACCTATTTCGCAGCCCAGAAAAAGTGAGGAACACCGCCATGCAACGACGCTCCTTCCTCCAGACCTCCGCCGCGCTCAGCCTGCTGGGCCTGGGCGCCTGCGCCACCACCTCCATCCCGAGCAAGGCCCGCGTGGTCGTGGTCGGCGGCGGCTACGGCGGCGCCACTGCGGCCAAGTACGTCCGCCTGCTGTCGGACTACAAGATCGACGTGGTGCTGATCGAGCCGAACGAGGCCTTCGTGTCGTGCCCGATCTCCAACCTGGTGCTCGGCGGCAGCAAGCAGATGGCCGACATCACCACCCCGTACTCGATGCTGCGCACCAAGCACGGCGTGACGGTGGCGCGTGATTTCGCCAAGTCGATCGACACCGCGAAGAAGACCGTCACCCTGGGCGGCGGCAGCACCATCGCCTACGACAAGCTGATCGTCTCGCCCGGCATCGACCTGATGATGGGCAGCATCGAGGGCCTGGCGGCCGCGCAGGCCAGTGGCCAGGTGCTGCAGGCGTGGAAGGCCGGCCCCGAGACGGTGGGCCTGCGCAAGCAGCTCGAGGCCATGCCCGATGGCGGCGTGTACGCGCTGACCATCCCCGAGGCACCGTACCGCTGCCCGCCCGGCCCGTACGAGCGCGCCTGCCAGGTGGCCTGGTACTTCAAGAACTTCAAGCCGCGCAGCAAGGTGCTGATCCTCGACGCCAACCAGGACGTCACCTCCAAGGGGCCGCTGTTCAAGAAGGTGTGGGCCGAGCAGTACAAGGGCATCATCGAATACCGCGGCCAGCACAAGGCTACCGCGGTCGATGCCAAGGCCGGCGTCATCAAGTTCGAGGTGCAGGACGACGTGAAGGCGCAGGTGCTCAACGTGCTGCCTAGCATGCGCGCGGGCACGATTGCTGTGCAGACCGGGCTGAACAACCTGGGCAACAACCGCTGGTGCGGCGTGAACTACCAGACCTTCGAATCCACCGCGGCCAAGGACGTGCATGTGCTGGGTGATTCGATCCAGATCGCACCGGGCATGCCCAAGAGCGGTCACATGGCCAACAGCCACGGCAAGGTGGCGGCGGCGGCCATCGTCGCGCAGCTCTCGGGCTGGGCGGTGAACCCCGCGCCGATGCTCACCAACACCTGCTACAGCTTCGTGGACAACAAGAACGTGATCCACGTGGCCAGCGTGCACGAGTACGTGGCGGCCGAGCGCACCTTCAAGACGGTGGCGGGCTCCGGCGGCGTGAGCCCCGGCCCGACCGAGCTTGAAGGCGTGTACGCCTGGAACTGGGCACAGAACATCTGGTCTGACAGCCTGGGCTGATGGTGCAGCCCGCCGGGCCTGGCCCGGTTCCTCTCTGGCGGCAGCTTCAGGCTGCCGCCGGCGTTTTGGAGGCGGTGCTGGCCGGCCGCTCGGCCACCGAGGCGCTGGCCACCACGCAGGCCGCGCTGCGCCCGGCGGCGCAGGCGCTGTCGTTTCATGCGCTGCGCGAGCTCGGTCGCGCGCAGGCGCTGCGCGCCCGGCTGGCCCGCCGCGCGCCACCGCCCGCAGCCGACGCGCTGCTGCTCACGGCTCTGGCCCTGGCCTGGGATGCGCCACGCGCACCCTACGAGCCCTTCACCCTGGTGGACCAGGCGGTCGAGGCGGCCAAGCACCACGCCGGCATGCGAGCGCAGTCGGGCTTCATCAATGCCTGCCTGCGCCGCTTTCTGCGCGAGCGCGACGCCCTGGTGCGCGCCACCGACAGCGACCCGGTGGCCCGCTGGAACCACCCGCGCTGGTGGATCGAGCGCCTGAAGGCCGACCACCCGCAGCACTGGCAGGCGGTGCTGCAAGCCAGCCAGCAGGCCGCACCGATGACGCTGCGCGTGAACCTGGCCCATCACCATGCGCCGAACGGCCACGCAGAACAAGCCGGCGTGACGCAGTACCTGAAGCGCCTGGCCGACGCCGGCATCGCAGCGCATGCGGTGGGCGACGCTGGTGTGGTGCTCGACAAGGCGCGGCCGGTGCACGAGCTGCCGGGCTTTGCCGACGGTGCCGCGTCGGTGCAGGACGCCGCCGCGCAGCGGGCCGCACCGCTGCTGCTGCACGGCCTGCGTGAAAGCCTGAGCGCTGCAGGGCCGCGGCCCGCAGGCCCGCTGCGCGTGCTGGACGCTTGCGCGGCCCCGGGCGGCAAGACGGCGCACCTGCTGGAGCTGCTGCAGTCCCTGGGCGAAGCCGATGCGCGGGTGCTGGCGCTGGACGCCGACGCCCGGCGCTGCGAGCGCATCCACGACACCCTGCAGCGGCTGAAGTTCATGCCGCCTGCCCCCGGCCAGCCGCAGGCCGAAGTGCGCACTGCCGACGCTGCCGAGGTGGCTGCCTGGTGGGACGGCCAGCCGTTCGATGCGATCTTGCTGGACGCGCCGTGCACCGCCTCGGGCATCGTGCGCCGCCACCCCGACGTGCGCTGGCTGCGCCGCGAATCGGATGTGGCCCAGCTGGCTGCCACGCAAACCCGGCTGCTGGAAGCGCTGTGGCCGCTGCTGCGCCCGGGCGGACGGCTGCTGTACTGCACCTGCTCGGTGTTCCGCGAGGAGGGCGAGCGCCGCGTTGCGGCGTTTGTTGCGCACAACACCGACGCCCGATTGCTGCCGTCACCGGGCCATTTGCTGCCCGGGTTGACCGAAAACGGCGCAGCCCTCCCGGACAATCGGACGGGTGAGCACGACGGCTTCTTCCACGCCCTGCTTTGCAGGCAGCCGCCCGGGCGCTGAGGCCCCGGCGGCCAGGCCTGCACGCACCGCCCGCTCGGCGCTGCTCGGGCTGCTGGTGGGGCTGTGGCTGTGCTTGTCGGGCGCCGGGCTGGCGCATGCCGACGTCGCCGTGGAGGTGGACCCGCTGCGCATGGCCCGCAGCGACGATGCCCTGGTGCTGTCCACCGCGGTGCGCTTCGAGCTGCCGCAGGTGGTGGACGAGGCGCTGCGCAAGGGCATCGCGATGCACTTCGTCTACGAGGCCGACCTGATCGAGCCGCGCTGGTACTGGACCGACAAGGTGCTGTCGACCACGGTGCGCACGGTGCGCGTGGCCTTCCAGCCGCTGACCCGGCGCTGGCGGCTCAATGTGTACGCCGGCCCGCCCGGCTCGGTCAACCCCGGCCAGACCTTCGGCCAGAACTTCGACACGCTGGAGGAGGCGCTCGCCGCCATGCGCCGCGTCTCGGGCTGGCGCATCGCCAGCTGGGCCGATGTGGAGCCCGGCAGCCGCCAGCGGGTGGAGCTGCGCTTTCGGCTGGACGTGACGCAGCTGCCACGGCCGATGCAGATCGGCATGACCGGCCAGCCCGAGTGGCGCATCGCCGCGTCGCGCGTGCAGCGCCTGGCGCTGGAAGGCACGCCGTGAGCGCACCTGGCGAGACCCTGGCGGCCGACCCGGCCGACCACGCATCGCACAAGGCGCTGCAGAACTCGCGCGCGCTGCGCTGGGCGCTCGGCCTGGGTGCGGCGGCCATGGCGCTGATCGGCGTGGTGCTGATCCTGCTGCTGACGGTGGCCACCACCAACCGCGAACGCTACGAGCAGCTCTACGGCTGGCTGTTCGGCACCAACCTGGTGGTGTCGGCGGTGCTGGGCGCCGTCATCCTGTGGGCTGCAGTGCGCCTGGCGCTGCGCCTGAAGCGCGGCAAGTTCGGCAGCCGGCTGCTGATCAAGCTGGCGGCCATCTTTGCCATCGTCGGCTTTTTGCCGGGGGTGGTGATCTACATCGTGTCGTACCAGTTCGTCTCGCGCTCCATCGAAAGCTGGTTCGACGTGCGGGTGGAAGGCGCGCTGGATGCCGGCCTGAACCTCGGGCGCGTGACGCTGGACACGCTGTCGCTGGACCTGGCCAACAAGTCGCGCGCCGCGGCGCAGCAGCTCTCGGATGTGCCCGATGCATCGGCCGGCGTGACGCTCGAGCGCGTGCGCGAGCAGATCGGCGCCGAAGACGTGAGCCTGTGGACGTCCACCAACCAGCTTATCGGCAGCGTGGGCAGCGCGCGCTTTGCGCTCAACCCCGAGCGGCCGCCCGCGGCACTGGCGCGCAAGGCGCGCAGCCAGCGCGTGGCCACCGTGGTCGAGGGGCTGGACGAGGCGCCGGTCAACATGGCCAGCAATGCGCGCATCAAGGCGCTGGCGGTGGTCACGCCCGGCGGCATGGGGCTGCTGGCCGAGCCGAGGCTGCTGCAGGTCACGGTGCGCCTGCCGCCCTCGCTGGTGGCCAACGCGATCGCGGTGCAAGAGGCCAACCGCGAATACCAGGAGCGTGCGCTGGCCCGCCAGGGCCTCAAGCGCATGTACATCGCCACGCTCACGCTCAGCCTGTTCTTCTCGGTGTTTGGCGCGGTGCTGCTGGCAGCGGTGTTCGGCAACCAGCTGGCGCGCCCGCTGCTGCTGATTGCTGCCGGCGTGCGCGAGGTGGCCGCGGGCGACCTGAGCCCCAAACCCGCGCTGGCCACGCGCGACGAGCTCGGTGGCCTGACGCGATCGTTCGCGCAGATGACGCAGCAGCTGGCCGATGCGCGCGGGCAGGTCGAGAAGTCGATGGGGCAGGTGAGTGCGGCGCGCGCCAACCTGCAGACCATCCTGGACAACCTGACCGCCGGCGTGGTGGTGCTCGACGCGCAGGGCAGCATCCGCTCGGCCAATGCGGCCGCCACCCGCGTGCTGCGCGTGCCGCTGGCCGCGCACGTGGGCCAGCCGCTGGCGCAGGTGCCGGGGCTGGAGGTGTTCGCCACCGCCGTGCTGGAGCAGTTTGCGCAGTTCGAGCGCGAGCGCGGCGAAGGCGCCGAGCGCACGGTTGACCACTGGCAGCAGTCGTTCGAGCTCGGCGCAGCGGCGCCCGCCGGGCTGGGCAAGGGCACGCTGACCTTGCTGGTGCGCGGCGCGGAGATGCCGGGCCAGGCGCGGCTGCTGGTGTTTGACGACATCTCCGAGATCGTCTCGGCGCAGCGTGCGCAGGCCTGGGGCGAAGTGGCGCGGCGACTGGCGCACGAAATCAAGAACCCGCTCACGCCGATCCAGCTGTCGGCCGAGCGGCTGGCGCTCAAGCTCGAGGGCAAGCTCGACGAGCCGGAGCAGGCGGTGCTGAAGAAGTCGGTGGGCACCATCGTCGACCAGGTCGATGCGATGAAGCGGCTGGTCAACGAGTTTCGCGACTACGCGCGGCTGCCGGCGGCCGAGCTGCACCCCACCGACCTCAATGCGCTGGCGAATGACGTGCTGCAGCTCTACGGCGGTGCCGATGCGCCGCGCGGTCCCGATGCAGCGCGCATCCGCCTGGAGCTCGACGCCACCTGCCCGCCGATCCAGGGCGACGCGCAGCAGCTGCGCCAGGTCATCCACAACCTGCTGCAAAACGCAGAAGACGCCACCGAAGGCCGCCCGCTGCGCGAAGTCACGCTGCGCACCCGCTTCAACCCGGCCAGCGGCCGCGTGCGGCTGATCGTGCAGGACACCGGCAGCGGCTTCCCCGAGCACATCCTCAAGCGCGCCTTCGAGCCCTATGTGACCACCAAGGCCAAGGGCACCGGCCTGGGCCTGGCGGTGGTCAAGAAAATCGCCGACGAGCACGGTGCGCGCATCGACCTGTCGAACCGGCTGGAGGGCGACGCCGTCATCGGCGCCCAAGTGTCGTTATCATTCGCCTCGGCAACGGCCGGGGCGCCCGCCTGACGGCGTCCGCAGTCGCCCGAGCCGCCGCGCATTACCCATCCATGGCAAACATCCTCGTGGTCGACGACGAACTGGGCATCCGGGATTTGCTCTCGGAGATCCTGAACGACGAAGGCCACTCCGTCGAACTGGCAGAAAACGCATCGCAGGCACGCGAATGCCGCCAGCGCGTGCGCCCCGATCTGGTGCTGCTGGACATCTGGATGCCCGACACCGACGGCGTGACGCTGCTCAAGGAGTGGGCCGCTGCCGGCCTGCTGAACATGCCGGTGATCATGATGAGCGGCCACGCCACCATCGACACCGCGGTGGAGGCCACGCGCATCGGTGCGCAATCGTTCCTTGAGAAGCCGATCACCATGCAGAAGCTGCTGAAGGCAGTGGAGCAGGGGCTGGCACGTACGCCCCCCCGTGCTGCGTCTGCCACCGGTGGTGTGGCCGAGACGCAGCCGGCTGCGATGTTGCAAGGCAACGGCGCGGTTGCGGCAGGCGCGGTGCAGGGCCTGGTGGCCGCGGCGGTGACGCCCGGCCCGCAGGCGCAGCAGAACTTTGACCTTGACAAGCCACTGCGCGAAGCCCGCGACGAATACGAGAAGGCGTATTTCGAATTCCACCTGGCCAAGGAAAACGGCTCGATGACGCGCGTGGCCGAAAAGACCGGCCTGGAGCGCACCCACCTGTACCGCAAGCTCAAGCAGCTGGGCGTGGACCTGTCGCGCGGCAAGCGCGCAGGCCGCTGAGCCCCACCCCGCGGCCTGGAGGCCCCGCGCCTGCGGTATACTCCCGCCCTCTTAAGGCCCGGTAGCTCAGTTGGTAGAGCAGCGGATTGAAAATCCGCGTGTCGGTGGTTCGATTCCGCCCCAGGCCACCATATCCACACCGTAGATGCAGCTTGCGTCTACGGTGTTTTCGTTTGTGCAAGCGTCATTGCGCGCCCGGCAGATGCGGTCTGCATCAAGCCTTCAAGCCAGCCAAAAAACGGTCGTATTCAGCGAAGAACTGTTCTGGCGCTTCAAAGTGGGGCAGTGCCCCGGTGGGCATCACGCTGAAGTGCCAGTTGGCCGCGCTTTGCATCCGTGACTTCTGGCGGTAGTCGGTGAAGTCACCTCGAACGCCGTGGCACATCCAGACAGGGCAGCGCAGTCCGTCGTAGAGGGTGTGGATGTCGCGGCTGAACAGGTGCCCCGTCAGAAAGTACAGCGGCGCATGTTCGGCCCCGGCAACGCGGGTGGTTTGTACGGCCTGTTGATGCAGCCAGTCGCTGATCTGTCGCGCGCCGAAGGTCTTTCGCAGAAAGTACCGGATCACGCCCGGGCGCGTCAGCGTGCGGAACAGTGCGGGCCAGATGCCCGAGCCACGCAGCAGACGCAGCAGCCAGGGAATCGCCAGCGTGCTGCCTGCGGGGCCTCGCCTCTCGCCGGTTCCGTTGAACCCGGTGGGGCTTACCAGCGCCACGCTGCGATAGTGGCCGGGTTGCTCGGTGGCCGCACGCGCCAGGAATTCGCAGGACAAGGACAGCGCCAGTGCATCGACGGCGCCTGGCCCGCAGCGGCGCTGGATCTCCCGTGTGGCGGCGTGAATGGCGTCAGTCATCAAGCGCGGTGTGTAGGCGCGGTTGCTGCGCTCTGACGCGCCAAAGCCCGGCAGGTCCAGCGAAAACACCGTTCGGGTCGCTTCATAGTGCCGGTGCAGTGGTGCCACTTCAGCGGTAGAGGGCGCGGCGTTGACGCTGTGGATCAGCAGCAGCGGTGCGCCGCTGCCCGACACGCGCATGGCAAGGGAGCCCACGGGGCTGTCAAGGCTCAGCAGGTCGCCAGGGACGCTTGTATCGGTAGCGATTGGATTCATGGAGGGTTTGGATGGGTCAGAAGCGATCACCGGCCGGAAGGTAGCGCCACTGCCCCTGCGGCAGCCCCGCCATCGCGATGCGGCCGATGCGGATACGCCGCAGTGCGCAGAGCTCCAGCCCCACCTGGGCGCACATCCATTCAATCCATTCGGGCGCGATGCCTTTGACGGCGAAGCGCAGTCGCGTTTCGCTTTGCCAGCTCACCCGCGCAGGCGGCAGCGGTCGGCCATCTCGCTGCAAGCCCTGGCCCAGCCGGGCCAGGCCGTCGGGTGCGATGGCGCCCTTCACTTCGGCAATCAGTTCCTGCTCCACAAAGGCGGCGTCGACGGTGAGCTTGCGCACCACGCGAAAGTCCTGGCTGAACACGCACAAGCCGCTGGCCTGCGCCGGCAGCGGCACCAGGGCCTTCAGTCCCGCCTGATGCGCCTTGCTGCGGATGCCCGAGGGGTCGTCGCTCCAGCGCGCGGCGTCATCCAGCAGATGCATTGCCGCGTCCGTTGCCACACCCGCGGGCTTGTGGAGCAAGAGGGTGGCCGACACGGCGCGTTGCAGGCGTGCCTGCGGATCGACTTCGACGCGCTGGCCTGCGCTCACTCGCACCTGCGGCGTCTCCACACACTGCCCGTCCACACGCACCCAGCCTTCGGTGATGTACTGCTCGGCTTCGCTGCGCGAACAGGGCACCTGCGCTGCGACCACCTTGGACAGGCGCTGTGCGTCGTCCACGCTCTGGCTCATGTCAGGCCTCGCTCGTCAACAACCGGGCCTTCACCGTGCGGCCCTTGATGCGGCCGCTGTTCAGTCGCGCAGCCACCTCGTGCGCAATGCCGCGTTCCACGGCCACGTAGGTGGCGAACTCGTTGATGTCGATCTTGCCCACCTGCTCGCGCGTGTAGCCCAGGTCAGCCGTCAGTGCGCCCAGCACGTCGCCCGGGCGGATCTTGTCCTTGCGCCCCGCCTGGATGTGCAGGGTGGCCATCGCCGGCAGCAGGCGGCCCCCTGGGGCGGGCGTCAGCTCGGCCAGCGTGTGCCACACCGAAGGTTGCCCTTGCAACTGCTCGATGCGGCCCACCGCGCCCATCTCGTCCAGCGACGCCAGGCTGAGCGCGAGGCCGCTTTCGCCTGCGCGCCCGGTGCGGCCGATGCGGTGCACATGCGCCTCGGGGTCGGGCGAGATGTCGACGTTGATGACGGCGGCAAGGCCCGCCACATCCAGCCCGCGCGCCGCCACATCGGTGGCCACCAGCACCGAGCAGCTGCCATTGACAAAGCGCACCAGCACCTGGTCGCGCTCGCGCTGCTCCAGGTCACCATGCAGCGCCAACGCGCTGTAGCCTTGCGCCTGCAGCAGCGCGGTCAGTTCGCGGCAGCGCGCCTTGGTGTTGCAAAAGGCCAGCGTGCTGATCGGGCGAAAGTGCTCCAGCAAGCGCGCCACCGCGGGCAGGCGCTGGTCTTCGCGCACCTCGTACCAGCGCTGCTGGATTTGCGCACTGCCATGCTGCGCCTGCACCTTCACCGTGACCGGCTCGCGCAGAAACTGCGCCGCCAGTTTGGCGATGCCCTCTGGGTAGGTGGCCGAGAACAGCAGGGTCTGGCGCTGCGCGGGGCACTGGCGTGCCACCTTGGCGATGTCGTCGACGAAGCCCATGTCCAGCATGCGGTCGGCTTCGTCCAGCACCAGGGTCGCCAGCGCTTCCAGATTCAGGTGACCCCGCTCCAGGTGATCGATCACACGCCCGGGCGTGCCCACAACCACATGCGCGCCGCGCTCGAGGCTGGTGGTCTGCCCGCGCAGCGGCACACCGCCAGCGAGCGTGACGACCTTGATGTTGTCTTCCGCGCGCGCCAGCCGCCGGATCTCGGTGGTCACCTGATCGGCCAGCTCGCGCGTGGGGCACAGCACCAGGGCCTGAACGTCAAAGCGCCGCGTATCCAGTTTGGACAGCAGGGCCAGCGCGAATGCGGCGGTCTTGCCGCTGCCGGTCTTGGCCTGCGCGATCAGGTCGCGGCCCTGCAGCGCGGCGGGCAGGCTGGCCGCCTGGATGGCGGTCATCTCAAGGTAGCCCAGCCGGCGAAGGTTGTCGCGGGCTGCGGCAGAAAGGGCGAGCGTGTCGAAGCTGTTGGGGCTTGGCGGGGGAATGGTCACGGCCGCATGTTCGCATGAAGCGGGCCGGTGCCCGCCAGTGCTATCGTCCCGGCATGTCATTGCCCGGTGTGTGTGCGCTGCGTCTGGCGCGCTGTTTGGTGTGCGCTGTGGCGGCCCTGATGGGTTCGCTCGTCGTGGTGGCGGGCACGTCAGCGCACGCCACTAGCGCCGCTGTCAGTGAAGAGGTGCCCTTCATCGTCTCGCCCGACAACGTCACGCTGGAGATGCTGCGCATCGCGCACGTGGGCGCGGCGGATCATGTGATCGACCTGGGGTCGGGTGACGGGCGCATCGTCATCACCGCAGCCAAGCGCTTTGGCGCGAGTGGCCTGGGCGTGGAGATCGACCCCGAGCTGGTCAGGCTCAGCCGCCAGTCGGCCCGCGATGCGGGCGTGGCCGACAAGGTGCGCTTTGAGGTGCAGGACTTGTTCGTCACCGACCTGTCGCGCGCCACGGTGATCACGATGTACCTGCTGCCAGAGTTCAACCTGCGGTTGCGTCCGTCGATCCTGAACCTGAAGCCGGGCACACGCATCGTTTCGCACGACTGGGACATGGGCGACTGGAAGCCCGACCAGACCTCGGTGCTGTCGGTGCCCGACAAGAAGGTCGGCCTGGACAAGCAGAGTCGGGTGCACCTGTGGGTGGTGCCCGCGCAAGTGCACGGCGTGTGGTGCGGCAGCGGACGGCTGGGCGCCTATGTGCTGACGCTGCAGCAAAAGTACCAGGAGGTGCAGGGCACGCTGCAGCGGCGCGAGCGCAGCTGGCCCATCACCGGCAAGCTGCAAGGCGCCACACTGACCACGCAAGACACCGAGGTGGGTCAGCTGCAGTTGCAGCACGAAGGCGCGCGCCTCACGCTGGTGGGTGGCCGCGGGCCGATCGCGCTGGCGCGTGGCACCACCTTCACTGCGGCACCGGGCGCGGGTTGCAGCCGGTGATGCGGAGCGGGCTGCCGAACGGCTAGCCCACCTTCTTCTTCCCGCCCGCAGGCCCCTTCAGCGCTGCCAGCCGTGCGGTGGCCTCCCGCTTGCCGATACCGCGCAGCGACGAAATCGCGATCAGGCTCTTGCCGCTGGGGCGCGCCTTGCCCTGTTCCCACAGATAGACCGACTGGCCCGATGCGCCCACCAGCAGGCCGAAGTCTGCCGCCGACAGGCCCAGCCGCTTGCGGTTGGTGGCCATGCCGCCCGGGCGAAACCGCAGCTTGCCGGCACTGGCGTCATCGGCTGCGTCCCGCTTCACGCCTGCAGCGCCCGGCGCAACCCCTGCCTTCTGGCGCGACAACACCTTGATGGCCTTGTGCAGCTCGGCCACCGTTCGCTTGAGGGCAGCGATGTCGGCGCGGTAGGCAGAGGCAGCCTTCTTCAGGCCGTCCACCTCGCGGCGCAGCTCCTTGCGGGCCAGTCGCGAGATTTCCTGTTTCAGGGTGGTTGCGAGATCAGGCATCGCCGCATTGTGCAGCGATCAGGGCCTGCTTGTGTAAATCGCACTATCGGCGCAGCGCCCCGGGGCTGCATGCGCTTGCCTTGCCCCGGCTCAAGGCGGCTGCGCTGCAGGCGCCTAGCATCGTGCTGCTTGCTTTGATACGTCTTCTGAAAGGTTGCCATGCGCCGCATGCTGATCACGCCGTTGTCTCGGATGCTGGGCCTGTGGTGCGTGGCGCTGCATGGTGCGCAGGCGCTGGCCCAGGCTGGTGGTGCACCGCAGCCTCCTGCCCCCTCCGTGCCACCGTCGTGGGTCATGGGGCCGTGGAGTTCGGAGCCAATGGGCATGATGGGTTCGCGCTGGTACGACGGCCATGCCTGCACCTGGGGCCATGGCGTGTGGGCGGCTGTGGTTCTGGTGGCGCTGCTGGTCGGCGTGCTGCTGCTGTTGCGCAGCATTCGCCAACACCGCTGCATGCACGGCGACATGTATTCAGGCCGCCCCGACCCGACCCGCTCGGCCTTGCACATCCTGGGCGAGCGTTTTGCCCGCGGCGAAATCGATCAGGCCGAGTTCGAGCAACGGCGCTCTGCACTGATGGGTGTGCCCGACAAGCACTGACGCGCACTGCGCGGCACGCGGCGGCGCCCCCGAAGCCTCACGCTGCGGTGCGCGGTTGGCCCAGAGCCCACCACCCGACCAGCACCGCTGCCGCCATCCAGATCAGCACCACCACTGCGCCGCCCACCCAGCTGCGCGGCTTGCGGTGCTGCGCGGCCATCCACTGCTCTGCCTGGTGGCGCGAATCAGCCAGCACCTGCGGCGGCAGCAGGCGCACCGTCAGCCAGATCAGCAGCGGCAGCAGGATCACGTCATCCAGATAGCCCAGCACCGGAATGAAGTCCGGAATCAGGTCGATCGGGCTGAGCGCATAGGCCACCACCAGCGCGCCCAGTGCCTTGGCATGCCACGGCGTGGCCGGATGCGAGCGCGCAAACCACAGCGTGAGCCCGTCGCGCTTGATGCGGTGGGCCCAGGCGTGCAGGGTGTTCATCGCGGCGCGCGTGGCTTCAGATGTGGCGGCACAGCCGCACCGCCTGCGCCGAGCCCCGGCCCACCAGCGCGCGCCACAGCGCCAGCAGGCCGCGCGCCTGGCCGCTGAAGCGGGCAGCGGCGTCGTCGCGGTGCGCCACTTCATCGAGCCGGCATTGCTCGAGCAGCGCGCGCAAGTGCAGCAGGCGGGCACGCTGCGGGTGCTGCGGCTCGGCGGCCAGCACATCGTCGATCCAGCGCACCTGTGCTGCGTAGTGGTGGTCGACAAAGGTCTCGACCGACTCGATGGTGGCGTACACCGCACGCGCGCCAAAGCACGCAGGCAGCGCGCCGGTGACCCAGCCCGACACGCGCCACAGCGGCAGCAGCCGGCTGCGCCAGCGCGGCGGCACCACCTCGTTGATCAGCGCCAGATGCCGGAGCTCGGTCTGCAGGTGATGCTGCGCAAACGCCCGCACCTGCGCATCACGTGCCACAGCCAGGACGCCGCGGTAGATCATCACCGCACCGGTTTCGCCGGCGTGGTCGGTACGCAGTTCGCGCAGCAGCTCCAGCGGCAAGGCGCCGTGCGCGGCGGTGTTGACGTGTTGTTCGTTGCCGGTGATCGCGTTGTCGGGGTGGGCGGGCTGGACAGACATGCCGCCGATTATGGAGAGCGGTGCCGTGCGCCGCCGCTGCGGGGGCTTTGCGTGAGGCTGCTGCGCAGGCGTACAGTGCGGCGTGAGTGCACAGACTTGGTGTCGCTGCGCTGCAACCCGGTACGGGCACATCAACTGGAGGGCATGGCCATGAACATGGCGTGGATGCGGGGCTGCTTCATCGGCTGGGCCCTGGTGTGGGGCGCAGCCGCGCATGCGCAGCCGCCGGCCGAGCTGCCGGTGGCGCAACTGGCGGCCGAGGTGTCGCAAGAGGTCACGCCCGACGAGCTGGTGATCAGCCTGCAGGCGCAGCATGCCGGCAAGGAGCTGCCGGCGGTCAACCAGCAAGCGGCCGCCGCCGGCGATGCGCTGCAGCAACTGTTGCGCCGCTTCCCCGAGCTGGTGGTGCGCTCGCAGCGCATGCAGACCAGCATGGACTACGAGCAGGGCAAGCCGCAGGGCTGGCGCGTGCGCAACAGCCTGACCCTCACCACCACCCAGCCCGGCGCGTTCGAGCGTTTCTGGCGCGCGGGCGGCGCGCAGCTGGAGCTGGTCTCGATGGGCTACCAGCCGTCAGAGGCGCTGCGCAACCGCACGCGCCAGCAGCTGATCGCCATGGCCGGCGTGGCGTTCCGCGAAAAAAGCCTGGAGCTCGCCAAGTCGCTGGGCTACCAGCGTTTCGAGATCAAGGACGTGACCCTGCAAGAGCCCGGCGGCGACGGGCCCATGCCGGTGATGTCCACGATGTCGGCGCGCGGCGCCGTGGCCGCGGCCCCCGTGGTGCAGGAAGGCCAGGCCCGGCTGTCGCTCAGGCTGGCGGGCAAGATTGCGCTGCTGAAAAACTGAGGCGGGCACACAGCTTGCCTACCCGGCGTTGCAGCCAAGGTGACATGCCGGCGGCGCTGCGCGGCGCAGAATGGGCCGCATGAACCCGTCTGCCCATGTCGAGCCCTGCTCGATGCTGTTTGTGCCGGCCG
Organism: Pseudomonadota bacterium; assembly: GCA_039800165.1. Lineage (GTDB taxonomy): Bacteria > Pseudomonadota > Gammaproteobacteria > Burkholderiales > Burkholderiaceae_C > JBDLRH01. Next base: position 3,330 of record JBDLRH010000113.1, on the reverse strand, counting down.
ACAGCGACCGCTTTGTCGCCAAGGCCGGTCAGCGTGGCGCCGATGCGCTGATCCTGGACCTGGAAGATGCGGTGGCGCGCCCGATGAAGGTGGCCGCGCGCGCCAACCTGGCGCCATTCATCGGGCGGCTGCGCCCGGCGGCGGTGCCGCTGCATGTGCGCGTCAACAACGAGCCGCATCTGCTGGCCGACGATGTGGAAGCGGCCCTGGTGGCCGGCGCCGATGGCCTGCTGATGCCCAAGGTGGACACGCCCGAGCAGATGGTGGAGCTCGACTTGCTGCTGCACCGTCTGGAGGCCCGGCACCAGCGCGCGCCGGGAGGCATCACGGTGGTGGCGCTGATCGAGTCGCCGCTGGGGCTGTGCAATGCGCTGCCGATCGCTCGCGCGTCGCGCCGCCTGCGCGGCCTGCTGTTTGGCGTGGAAGATTTTGGTGCAGCGATGTCAATGGAGTCGCACCCCGACGGCATGACCGGCCCGGCGCAGACGATGGCGATTGCCGCGGCCGCCGCCGGCCTGCAGCCGATGGGCCTGCCCGGCAGCGTGGCCGGCTTCACCGACCTGGACGCGTACCGTGCACTCGTGCAGCGCGCGCGGCGCATCGGCATGCGCGGCAGCGTGTGCATTCACCCCGCGCAGGTGCCGGTGCTCAACGAGGTGTTTGGCGGCAGCGACGCCGAAGCCGAGCGGGCGCGCGAGCTGCTGCGGGTGTTTGATGCCAGTGTCGCAGCAGGCCGTGGGGCGGTGGCCTTTGAAGGCCGCATGCTCGACGAGCCGATTGCCATCCGCGCGCGGCGCTTCTTGCAGCGCCACGACGCGCTGAAGGCGCGCCGCAGCGCCAGCCACGGAGCGCAGGCATGAGCACGACGGCCGCTGCCGAATCGCGCTTGCCCTTGCAGGGCATTCGCGTGCTCGACCTGTCGCGCCTGATGGCGGGCAACATGCTGACGCTGCAGCTGGCCGACTTCGGCGCCGAGGTCATCAAGGTCGAAAGCGATCAGGGCGACACGCTGCGCGACTGGAAGAACGACGGCAAGCCGCTGTGGTGGAAGGTCTATGGCCGCAATAAAAAGAGCATCTGCCTGAACCTGAAGGACCCGCAGGACAAGCAGCGCCTGCTGGACCTGGTGCTGCAGGCGCAGGTGCTGGTGGAGAGCTTTCGCCACGGCGCGATGGAGGCCTTTGGCCTGGGCCCGGATGAACTGCACAAGGTCAATCCGCGGCTGGTGATGGTGCGCATCTCCGGCTGGGGGCAGACCGGCCCCTACGCCGGGCGGCCGGGCTTTGGCACGCTGCTCGAGGCCTTCTCGGGCTTTGCCGAGCGCAACGGGTTCCCCGATTCACCGCCAGCGCTGCCCAACCTGGGCCTGGCCGACATGATCGCTGGCCTGACCGGCGCCTTTGCCACCGTGACGGCGGTGCGCGAAGTCGAGGTGAACGGCGGCCAGGGCCAGGTGGTGGACCTGTCCTTGCTCGAGCCCATCATCGGCGTGCTGGGGCCCGATGCAGCCATCCATCAGCACACCGGCAAGGTGCCGCGGCGCCTGGGCAACCGCGCCGAGAACGCCGCACCGCGCAACGCCTACCTGTGCAGCGACGGCCAGTGGATGGTGATGTCGGGCTCGACCCAGCGCATGGCCGCACGCGTGTTCGAGGCGATCGGCCAGCCGGCGCTGATCAACGACCCGCGCTTTGTGGACAACGCCGCGCGCGTGGCGAACGTGCAGGCGCTCGATGACCTGATCGGCGGCTTCATTGCGCAGCGCACGCTGCACGACAACCTGGCGCACTTCGCGCGCTTTGAAGTCACGGTAGGCCCGGTGCTCAATGTCGACCAGCTGGTGCAAGACCGCCATGTGCGCGAGCGCCAGGTGCTGCTGGACGTGCCCGACCCGGAGCTTGGCAGCGTGACGATGCACAACGTGGTGCCGCGCCTGTCGCGCACGCCCGGGCGCATTCGCAGCACTGCACCACAACTCGGCGAGCACCAGCATCTGGTCGATCCCTCTTGCCCCGCAACCCCCAAGGAGACACCGCAATGAACCCGATCCATGACTCTCTTGCCGCACACGGCGTGCGGCGTCGCCGCGTGGCAGCGGCCACGGCCCTGGCCCCGTGGCTGCTGGGCCTGGGTGCTGTGCCCGCGCGCGCCCAGGGCACCTTGCCCAAGACGATCAACTTTGTGGTGCCCAACGCAGCCGGCGGCTCGAACGACGTGATGGCGCGCGCGGTGGCCATGCGGCTGCCGCAGTTCATTGGCGGCGGCAACGTCACCGTGGAGAACCGCGCCGGTGCAGGCGGCAACGTGGGCTCGGCCTTTGTGGCCAAGTCCGCCCCGCGCGATGGCAGCACGTGGCTTGTCACCGTCAACAGCACGCAGACCATCAACCCGGCGCTGTACAAGAGCACCGGCTTCGACCCGATTGCCGACTTCGACCCGGTGGCCGGCATCGCGGTGGTGCAGCACGCCATCCTGGTCAACAAGAGCCTGCCGGTGAACACACTGGCCGAACTGGTGGAGCTGGCGCGGCGCGAGCCCGGCAAGTACAGCTACGGCTCGTCGGGCAACGGCACCTTCTCGCACCTGCTGATGGAGATGCTGAAGAAGTCGCAGGGCGTGCAGCTCACGCATGTGCCGTACCGCGGCGTGGCGCCGGCCCTGACCGACCTGATCGCGGGCAACCTGCATGTGCTGGTGAGCACCATCCCGGCGTGCATCGGCTTCATCAAGAACGGCCAGGTGAAGGCGCTGGCGGTGCCTTCGCTGCAGCGCGCACCGGCACTGCCGCAACTGCCGCTGGCCAACGAGGCGGTGCCCGGCCTGGTGGGCGAGCTGTGGGTGGCGGTCTACGCGCCCAAGGGCGTGCCGCGCGAGATGATCGAGCAGATGCGCAGCGCCATCGTCAAGGTGCAGGCGCTGCCCGACATGGAGGGCTTCTTTGCGGCGCAGGGCGCCTCGCCGATGAAGGCGGGGCCTGCAGAGCTGATGGCGGCCACGCGCGAGGAGCTGGCCAAGTGGGCGCCGATCGTGCGCGATTCGGGCATGAAGATCGACTGATCGCAGCTCGCGGCGCGCGCAGCTACATCCAGCGCAGCGGCTCGATGTGCACGCTGCCGGCTTCGCTGCTGAGCGTGACGGCGCCGTCCTGCACCGTGGCCTGCAGGTGCATGCTGCGCTCGGCCATGCGCGCCAGCTGCTGCGATGCCTCTGTGGGCACACGGTACACCTGCAGCTTGGGCATGCGAACCAGCTTGCCTTCGATGCCCTTCCACCACACCTCGGCTGCATGGTGGAAGGCGTACACCCGCACCACATCGGCCTTCTGGCAGG
>JBDLRH010000112.1:0-20490 GCA_039800165.1 Pseudomonadota bacterium | reverse complement strand
GTCGGACAGCGCGCGCATCGACGCTTCCAGCGCGTTGATGCGCTCGACCGTCTTGCGGTACTGCTTGAGCAGGCGGTCGTTGCGGCTGCCGAAGATCTTGGTGAGGAAGTTGGTCGCCATGCGTGTGGGGCGACCCCGCAGCCCGGCTGGGGCCTGCGCGGCATCGCCGTCCTTGGGTTCGGTCGGTCGGGTTCGCTGCTATCTGGGGCCGCGCGCCGGCGCTGCAAGGGCGTCAAGCCCGCTGCGGCGCTGCCTTGCAGCCAACCCGAAATTCTAGCGCCGGGGGATGCGCGCCCCGGCGTCGGTGCCGCCACGAACGGCTGCGCGGGCATTGCCGCTGCGCGCACCGGCCTGGGCCAGTTGCTCGCCGGCTTCAAGGAACTTGCGTGGGTCCTGCGGCACGCCCTGCACCAGCACCTCGAAGTGCAGGTGCGCGCCGGTGGAGCGGCCGGAATTGCCGACGCTTCCGATGCGCTGGCCGCGGCGCACCAGGTCACCCTGCTTCGCCTCGGCGCTGGCCAGGTGTGCATAGCGCGTGACCAGCCCGTTGCCGTGGTCAATGTCGATCACCCGCCCGTACTCGGGGTGGAATTCCTGCCCCACCACCAGCCCGCCGGCCGCCGCCAGCACCGGCGTGCCCACCGGGGCGGCGTAGTCCAGCCCGGTGTGCAGGGCCGAGCGGCCGGTCATCGGGTCGATGCGCCAGCCGTAGCCAGAGCCGAGCTCGACGCCGGGCACCGGGGCCTGCGTCGGGATCATCATGGTCTTGACGCGCTGCTCGAACAGGCGCGACTCGAGCACGGTGAACAGGTCCACACGCTGGTTGGCCAGGCGGTCCAGGTCGTCCAGCGTGGCATGCAGTTCGTCCAGCGTGAGCGAGCGGCCCTCGATCAGCACACCGCCACGGCCGGGCGGCGACTTCAGGTCGGGCGGCGCGATACCGGCCAGCCCCGAAACGCGCTCGCCCAGGGACTCGAGCTGCACCATGCGCGCCTGCATTTCGCCCAGGCGCCGGGCCATCGCGTCGAGGTTGTCGCGCAGCCGGCGGTCCTGCTGGGCAAATTCGTCGTGCGCCACCAGCCGCACCACGTCGGAGATGACCGGCCAGCCCTCGCGCGCGGCCTTCAGGAACACCCAGTGGTACAGGCCCACCGCGGTGAGCATCAGCACCAGCGCGGCGGCCACCAGGGCGGCCACCAGCTGCCAGCCGGTGAGGTGCAGCGCGCGGCTGCGTGCGAGCCAGGCGTCCGTGATAATGATTTGCATCCGACGACCTCCGTACTGCTGTCTTTCGTGCCACGCACCCCGGAACCCCTGCGCATGGATGCGGCAATCGCCGCCTCCCCTACGCTGGCGCGCCTGGCCGATCAGGCCCGCGCGTCGCAGGCGCTGCTGCAGGCGGTACAGCCCCTGCTGCCCACGGCGCTTCGCCCGGCGGTGCAGGCCGGCCCGCTGGAGGGCGCCGAGTGGTGCCTGCTGGTCAGCGGCAACGCCGCTGCGGCCAAGATCCGCCAGCAGCTGCCCGACCTGGTGGCTGCGCTGCATCGCAGCGGTCGCACCATCGACACGATCCGCGTGAAGGTGCTGCAGCCCCGTCGCTGAAGGCGCAGGCCCGCTGGCCGCACGCCCACCTGGTGCCGGATGTCCGATTCGAACGGACGACCTACCGCTTACAAGGCGGTTGCTCTACCCCTGAGCTAAACCGGCAACGACCCGGATTCTACCGAGGGCACCGCGCGCATCACTGCATGCGCCCGGCCCGGGTAGATCACTTGATGCGCTTGAGCGAGGGCCGGCTGCCGCCTGCCGGGCGCGGCGGGTCGGCCTCGGGGCCGCTGGCATCGGCGGCATCGGGCTTGCTGGCAGCGGGTTCGGACAGTGCTTCACTGTCGGCCGCAGCAGGTGCCGGCATGGGTACCGGGACCGGAACCAGCTGCATGCTGCCGCGCGCGTCGCCGACGCGGCCTTCGCGGGTGTTGCGGCCCTCGCCGGCGCCACCGCCCTCGCGGCGCTCGCCGATCGGCGTGGCCACCGGGCCGTTGACTGCCGTGCCCGGCACCGGCGCGGGGGCGGGGAAGGCCATGCCCTGGCCGTTCTCGCGGGCGTAGATCGCGATCACCCGCTCCACCGGCACCATGATGTCGCGAGCGGTGCCGGCAAAGCGGGCCTTGAATTCGATGTAGTCGTTGCCGAGCTTGAGCGCGCTGGTGGCCTCGGGGCTGATGTTGAGCACGATCTCGCCGTTGCGCACGTACTCGCGCGGCACCTGCACCGTGTCGTCCACCAGCACCGCCACATACGGCGTGAAGCCGTTGTCGGTGCACCACTCGTACAGCGCCCGGATCAGGTACGGGCGGGTCGATGCGGAGTCGCTGGCGCTCGGGATCATCGGCCGGGCGCAGCTTACTTGCGCATCACCTTCTCGGACGGCGTCAGCGCCTCGATGTAGGCCGGGCGCGAGAAGATGCGCTCGGCGTACTTGAGCAGCGGCGCGGCGTTCTTCGACAGGTCGATGCCGTAGTAGTCCAGCCGCCACAGCAGCGGGGCAATCGCCACGTCGAGCATCGAGAAGTTGTCGCCGAGCATGTACTTGTTCTTCAGGAACACCGGAGCGAGCTGCGTCAGGCGGTCGCGGATGTGGCCGCGCGCCTTCTCGAGCGCCTTCTCGTTGGACTTGCCGGCGCGCGATTCGAGCGTGCTGACATGAACGAACAGTTCCTTCTCGAAGTTCAGCAGGAACAGCCGCACGCGGGCGCGGTCCACCGGGTCGCCGGGCATCAGCTGCGGATGCGGGAAGCGCTCGTCGATGTACTCGTTGATGATGTTCGACTCGTACAGGATCAGGTCGCGCTCGACCAGGATCGGCACCTGCCCGTACGGGTTCATCACGCTGATGTCCTCAGGCTTGTTGTACAGATCCACGTCGCGGATCTCGAAGTCCATGCCCTTTTCGAACAGCACGAAGCGGCAGCGGTGGGAAAAAGGGCAGGTCGTTCCCGAGTACAGCACCATCATGGTGGGGGCTCCTCAAAAATCAAAAAGAGTGGGCGCCGCGACGCGGAAACCCACTCTGCAGAGCCCGGGCTTGCGGCCCGGGCGCCTTGTCGTTACTTGATGTCTTTCCAGTAGCTGGCGTTCAGGCGCCATGCGATCACGGTGAACACGCCGAGAAACAGCAGCACCCACACGCCGATGCGCACCCGGTCGTTGCGCGCGGGCTCGGCCATCCATTGCATGAAGCCCACCAGATCGGCCATCGCCTGGTCGTACTGCACCGGTGTCATCGCGCCGGGGGTCACTTGCTCCCAGCCCTTGAACACCTGCGCGTCCTTGCCGTGGCTCTTGACGGTGTCGAACACCGGGCGGCGCTCGCCTTGCAGTTCCCACAGCACATGCGGCATGCCGACGTTGGGGAAGGCCAGGTTGTTCCAGCCGGTGGCCTTGGTCTCGTCGCGGTAGTAGGTGCGCAGATAGGTGTACAGGTAGTCGGCACCCGAGCCCTTGCCCACGGCCGAGCGCGAGCGCGCCACCAGCGTCAGGTCGGGCGGGTTGCCGCCGAACCATTCCTTGGCTTCGGCCGGGTTGATGGCCGCCTTCATCGTCTCGCCCACCTTCTCGGTGGCGAACATCAGGTTGTCCTTGATCTGCTGCTCGCTCAGGCCGATGTCGGTCAGGCGGTTGTAGCGCATGAACGCCGCCGAGTGGCAGTTCAGGCAGTAGTTGACGAACAGCTTGGCGCCGTTTTGCAGCGCGACCATGTCGTTGGTCTTGTTCGGCGCCTTGTCCCACGCGATGGTGTCGCCGCCGGCCGCTTGCGCGGACAGGGACAGCGACAGCCCGAGGGCGGCGAGAAGCGAAACGAGAATCTTTTTCATGACATCAGGCTCCGGCTCTCGTCAGTGCGGTGCGAAGGTCACGCGCTCGGGCACCGGCTTGGGCTCGCCCAGGCGGCTCCACCACGGCATGAGCAGGAAGAAGCCGAAGTAGAACAGGGTACCGACCTGCGACACGCGCTCGCCGATCGGCGAGGGCGGCAGCACGCCGAGGTAGCCGAGGATCAGGAAGTTGATCACGAACACGCCGTACAGGTACTTGTGCCAGCCCGGACGGTAGCGGATCGAGCGCACCGGGCTGTAGTCGAGCCAGGGCAGGAAGAACAGGATGATGACCGCAGCGCCCATCACCACCACGCCCCAGAACTTGGCGTCGATGGCAAGCATCAGGGCCACCAGCACCACCGCGCCGCCGATGACCGCGCCCTTGAGCAGGCCGGTGACCTTGGCTTTGGTGACGCCCAGCACCGCACCGGCCAGCACGCACAGGATCAGCGCATACATCATCTCGGTGGTGATGGCACGCAGCATCGAGTAGTACGGCGTGAAGTACCACACCGGCGCGATGTGCGCGGGCGTCTTCAGCGGGTCGGCCGGGATGAAGTTGTTGAACTCGAGGAAGTAGCCGCCGAATTCAGGCGCGAAGAAGATGATGGCGGTGAAGGCCATCAGGAACACGCTCACGCCCAGGATGTCGTGCACCGTGTAGTACGGGTGGAACGGAATGCCGTCCAGCGGCTTGCCGTCGGCGCCCTTTTTCGCCTTGATCTCCACGCCGTCGGGGTTATTGGAGCCGACTTCGTGCAGCGCGATGATGTGCGCCACCACCAGGCCCAGCAGCACCAGCGGCACGGCGATCACGTGGAAGCTGAAGAAGCGGTTCAGGGTGGCGTCCGACACCACGTAGTCGCCGCGGATCAGCAGCGCCAGGTCCGGGCCGATGAACGGGATGGCGGAGAACAGGTTCACGATCACCTGCGCGCCCCAGTACGACATCTGGCCCCACGGCAGCAGGTAGCCCATGAAGGCTTCGGCCATCAGGCACAGGAAGATCGCGCAGCCGAACACCCAGACCAGCTCGCGCGGCTTGCGGTAGCTGCCGTAGATGAGGCCGCGGAACATGTGCAGGTACACCACCACGAAGAACGCCGAGGCGCCGGTGGAGTGCATGTAGCGGATCAGCCAGCCCCAGGGCACGTCGCGCATGATGTATTCGACCGAGGCGAAGGCCACTGCCGCATCCGGCTTGTAGTGCATGACCAGGAAGATGCCGGTCACGATCTGGATCACCAGCACCAGCAGGGCCAGCGAGCCGAAGAAATACCAGAAGTTGAAGTTCTTCGGAGCGTAGTACTCCGAGAGGTGCTCCTTGTAGAGCTTGGACGCCGGGAACCGGTTGTCCACCCAGTTCAGCAGCTTTTCGCCTGCGCTCGCGTTGGGCGAGACTTCCCTGAATTCAGCCATGGTGGGTACTCCTTAAGCCTTCTTCTCTTCGCCAATCAGCAGCCTGGTGTCCGACAGGTACATGTGCGGCGGCACCTCGAGGTTGTCAGGCGCGGGCTTGTTCTTGAACACGCGGCCGGCGACGTCGAAGGTCGAGCCGTGGCACGGGCACAGGAAGCCGCCTTGCCAGTCGTCGGGCAGCGAGGGCTGCGGGCCGACCACCAGCTTGTCCGAGGGCGAGCAGCCCAGGTGCGAGCAGATGCCGACGGCCACGAACACGTCGGGCTTGATCGAGCGGTGCTGGTTCTTGGCGTATTCGGGCGTGGGATAGGCGGTGCGCAGCGACGTCGGGTCGGCCACCTGGCCTTCGGTCTTCTTGAGCGTCTCGAGCTGCTCGGGGGTGCGCTTCATGATCCACACCGGCTTGCCACGCCACTCGACGGTGACCTTCTCGCCCGGTTTCAGGGCCGAGATGTCCACCTCGACGGCGGCGCCGGCGGCCTTGGCACGCTCGGAGGGCTGAAAGCTGCTGACGAACGGCACGGCCACGGCTGCGCCGCCCACGGCACCGACGCAACCGGACGTGATCAGCCACGTCCGCTTGCTGCTGTCGACTGGGGAGTCACTCATGGGGGAAATTCCTCGAAAAACTGCGACCGATGCGCGCTGCATTGGGGTCAACCCGCGATTGTAGCGGACGGGTTTTCCCTCATTCGGCACTCGGACGATGCGCGGGCACCCGCCCCGGCCCGTGCGAACATTGCGCAGCGCCGCCGCGGGGGCGGCCAGGAGTGCAAGGCATGGCCATCTGGAAGGAATTCCGCGAATTTGCGGTCAAGGGCAACGTGGTCGACCTGGCGGTCGGCGTGATCATCGGCGCGGCCTTCGGCAAGATCGTCGACTCGGTGGTGGCCGACCTGGTGATGCCGCTGGTGGGCATGGTGGTCGGCAAGGTCGACTTCTCCAACCTGTTCTTCGTGCTCGGCCAGGTGCCCGCAGGCGTGCCGCCCACGCTGGACGCGCTGCGCAAGGCCGGCGTGCCGGTGCTCGCCTGGGGGCACTTCATCACCGTGGCGGTGAACTTCCTGATCCTCGCGTTCATCATCTTCGTGATGGTCAAGCAGATCAACCGGATCAAGCGCCAGGTGGAGGGCGAGGCCCAGGCTGCCAAGCCCGCCGCTGCGGCCGAGCCGCCGGCACCGCCCCCGGTGCCCGAGGATGTGCAGCTGCTGCGCGAGATCCGCGACAGCCTGAAGAAGTAGCTGGCCAGCACGCCGGCCGGGGCCGGCGACGCGTCAATGCGCTGGCAGGCCGGCCAGCCGGCGCGCCATGCGCAATGCGGCGCACAGGCTGGCCGCGTCCGCGCGCCCGGTGCCGGCGATGTCAAACGCGGTGCCGTGGTCGGGGCTGGTGCGCACCAGCGGCAGGCCCAGCGTCACATTGACGCCCTGCTCCAGCCCGAGGTACTTGACCGGAATCAGGCCCTGGTCGTGGTACATCGCGATCACCGCATCGAATTCGCCAGCGTGATCCGCCGCATGCCGCGCCCGCATGAAGACGGTGTCGGGCGGCAAGGGATCACTCACTTCCATGCCCTCGGCGCGGGCCTGCGCGATGGCCGGCGCGATGAGGTCGATTTCTTCGCGACCGAACAGGCCGCCCTCGCCGGCATGCGGGTTCAGGCCCGCCACCGCCAGCCGCGGGGCGCGGCCGAGCAGACGGCCCAGCGAGGCGTGGGCGATGCGCAGCGTCTGCAGCACGTTGTCGGTGGTGACTGCATCGATCGCCTCGCGCAGCGACACGTGGATGCTGACCAGCACGGTGCGCAGCTCGTCGCTGGCCAGCATCATGCGCACCGGCATCTGCGCCACCGCGACGCCACGGGCAGCGGCGGCTTCGGCCTGCAGCAGCTCGGTGTGGCCGGGAAACGCGCCAAACGGCGCCCCGGCCGCGGCCAGCGCCTCCTTGTTCAGCGGCGCGGTCACCAGCGCCGCCACCTCGCCGCGCAAGGCAGCGCGTGCAGCGGCCTGCACCGCCAGGGCCGCCGCACGGCCAGCCTCGGCGCTGATGCGGCCCCAGGGCGGCGGCGCGATGGGGTCGCCCACCTGCAGCACCGCCATGCAGCGCGGCGGCACCTGCGCGGCCTCGGCCGCAGAGTCGACCTGCAGCACCGGCAGCAGCGGTAGCGCACGGCCCGCTGGCGCATGACCCGCAACCACCGCCGCCGCCCGGCGCATCACCGCCACATCGCCGAACACCACCGCGCCGGCGGTGAGCTCCGGATGGGCTGCAAAGGCGCGCGCCACGATCTCCGGGCCGATGCCGGCAGCGTCGCCCATGGTGATGGCCAGCGGTGGCGGCGCGCCGGTCGCCGATGCCCCGCCTGGCGCAGAAGAAGTGGAGGTCTGGCTTGCCATGCCGGGGCCGCTCAGGCCGGGTTGTCGATCTCGATGAAGCGGTGCGCGATGCCGAGCGACGCCGCCACATGCGACGCCACCGCCGGCGCGCCGTAGCGCTCGGTCGCGTGGTGACCGCAGGCCAGGAAGGCCACGCCGCACTCGCGTGCGTAGTGCGCCTGCGGCTCGGAAATTTCGCCGGTCAGGTAGGCATCGGCACCGGCTGCGATCGCGGCCTCGAAGGCGCCTTGCGCGCCGCCGGTGCACCAGGCCACGCGGCGGATGGCGCGGCCGTCGCCGGGCACGCACACCGGCGTGCGGCCCAGGCATGCGGTCACATGCGCTGCCAGCGCGTGCGCGTCGGCCCAGCCCGCAGCGGCCCCGCCTTCGCCCAGGAAGCCGAGGTCCTGGTCGCCAAAGCGCGAGACGGTGCGCAGGCCGAGCACCCGCGCGAGCTGCGCGTTGTTGCCGAGCTCGGGGTGCGCGTCCAGCGGCAGGTGGTAGGCGTACAGGTTGATGTCGTGCGCCAGCAGCAGCGCCAGCCGCTGCTTCATCCAGCCGGTGACGCGGCCATCCTGGCCCCGCCAGAACAGGCCGTGGTGCACGAAGATGGCGTCGGCGCCATCGGCCACGGCGGCCTCGATCAGCGCGCGGCTGGCGGTGACGCCCGAGACGATGCGCCGCACCTCGGCGCGGCCCTCGACCTGCAGGCCGTTGGGGCCGTAGTCGCGAAAGCGCTCGGGCTGCAGCAGCGCGTCGAACGCTGCACTCAAGTCCTGTCGGTGGGCCATGGACGTATTATTCCCGGCTCACGCTGCCCCACTCCATGCGCCGCACCTGGCTTCTCTTTTCGCAAACCGTCACCGTGCTGGTGGCGCTGTGGTTCGTCGTGGCCACGCTCAAGCCCGAGTGGCTGAACCGCAGCTTTGCCACCGGCGGGCCGGTGTCGCTGCTCGAGGCGCCGGCGCTGCCAGCCGGTGCGGTGCCGCCCGGCAGCCTGCGCCAGGCGGCACAGCGCGCGTCGGCCGCGGTGGTGAGCATCAACACCAGCAAGGCGCCGCAGCGCAATCCGCATGCCGGCGAGCCGTGGTTCCGCTTTTTCTTCGGCGACCGCGAAGACGAGGCACAGACCGGCCTGGGCAGCGGCGTCATCGTCAGCGCCGAGGGCTACATCCTCACCAACAACCATGTGATCGAGGGCGCCGACGAGATCGAGGTGTCGCTCAACGACGGCCGTCGCGCCCGCGCACGGGTGATCGGCACCGACCCCGAGACCGACCTCGCGGTACTGAAGGTCGCGCTGGAGAAGCTGCCGCTGGTGGTGTGGGGCAAGTCCGATGCGCTGCAGGTGGGCGACCAGGTGCTGGCCATCGGCAACCCGTTTGGCGTGGGCCAGACGGTGACCAGCGGCATCGTGAGTGCGCTGGGGCGCAACCAGCTGGGCATCAACACCTTCGAGAACTTCATCCAGACCGACGCGGCCATCAACCCGGGCAACTCGGGCGGTGCGCTGGTGGATGTGAACGGCCACCTGATGGGCATCAACACCGCGATCTATTCGCGCTCGGGCGGCAACATGGGCATCGGCTTTGCCATTCCGGTGTCCACCGCGCGCCAGGTGATGGAGAGCATCATCCGCGACGGCAGCGTGACGCGCGGCTGGATCGGCGTGGAGCCGCGCGACCTGTCGGCCGAGCTCGCCGAGAGCTTCGGGCTGAAGAAGCCGGCCAGCGGCGAGTGGCAGGGCGTGATCATCGCCGGCGTGCTGCAAAACGGCCCGGCCGCCCAGGCGGGCATCCGGCCGGGCGATGTGGTGACCGCGGTGCAGGGCCAGCCGGTGGGCAGCGTGTCGGATCTGCTGGCGCAGGTGGCGTCGCTCAAGCCGGGCGCAGCGGCCGAGATGCAGCTGGTGCGCGGCGGCAATGCGATGACGCTGAAAGTCACGCCCGGGGTGCGGCCTCGGCCACCGGCAGCGCAGCGCCGCTGAGGCCCTGCAGCCCTAGGACCGTAAGGCCCTGAGGCCGTACCACCCCCCGCACCCGCTCAACGGGGCGCTGACGTTCCGGAAGTGTCGGATGTCGCCGCGTCTGACGACGCCGCGGTTTCGGTCGCAGCGTCAGGCGCCTCTGCGGCGTCCGGCGCCTTGGACACCTTGACGAACCACTTGGCTGCCACCATGCCCACCTCGTACAGGATGCACATCGGGATGGCCAGCGCCAGCTGCGAGATCACGTCCGGCGGGGTCACCACCGCAGCGATCACGAAGGCCAGCACGATGAAGTAGCCGCGGAAGGCCTTGAGCTTGTCCAGCGGCACGATGTTGAAGCGCACCAGCAGCATCACCACGATCGGCACCTGGAAGGCCAGGCCGAAGGCGATGTACAGCGACAGGATGGCCTCGACGTAGGACGCGATGTCGGGCGTGGCCGCCACGCTGGCCGGGGTGAAGCCCTGGATGAAGGCGAACATCTTGTCGAGCACGAAGAACTGCACGAACGCGATGCCGACATAGGCGAGGAAGCTGCCGAAGATGATGAGCGGCAGCGCGAACTTCTTCTCGTGCGAATACAGCCCCGGCGCCACGAAGGCCCAGGCCTGGTACATCAGCCAGGGCAGCACCAGCAGCACCGCCACCATGAGCAGCACCTTCAGCGGCACGAAGAAGGGCGAGAACACGCCCACGGCGATCAGCTTGGCATCGGGCGGCATGTGCGCACGGATCGGCATGGCGATCACGTCGATCAGCCCGCTCGGGCCGGGCCAGATCGCCAGCAGCAGCACCGCCGCCACCACGCCATAAACGCTGTAGAGCAGCCGGTCGCGCAGCTCCATCAGGTGCACGACAAAGGGCTGCTCGGTGCCCGAGAGCTCGTCGGCCTTGGCCTTGTCGCCAGCGGTGCCAGGGGATTCGGGGGAAGTCATCAGCTCGGTCGTTGCGGACGGTAGCGCGCCACGCGGGCCGCGCCCGACAGCGCCTTGGTGCGCACGCCGGCACGGGCCTTGTACCACTGCGGCACGGCGCCCTGCTTGATGCGCCACTTCTTCTTGGGGTGGCGGTACTCGGGGACGGGCTCGGCCAGCGGCTCGTAGGCCGGCTGCTCGTAGGCCAGCGACGAGTTCACCTCGGACTGGGTTTCGTTCCAGGCCTTCTCGAAGTCGTTGGCGTTGGTCTGGATGGTGTTGCCCACGTCCTTGGCCGCGGTCTCCACCGTCTCCTTCATCTTGCGCAGCTCATCGAGCTCCATCGAGCGGTTGACCTCGGCCTTGACGTCGGCCACATAGCGCTGCGCCTTGCCCAGCAGCGCACCCAGCGTGCGCGCCACGCGCGGCAGCTTCTCGGGGCCGATGACGATCAGCGCCACGGCGCCGATCAGCGCGATCTTGGAGATGCCGAGGTCGATCATGTCTGCTCAGGGCTGTACCGCCGCGGCGCCGGCGCAGCGGCGGAGCGACAAAACGGCCTGTGGCCTCAGGACTTGGGCTTGGCCTCGACGTCGATGGTGGTCTTGGCCTGCGGGGCGGCGGCGCCCTGCGCCACCTGGGCGGCAGGCGCCGCGGCAGCCTGGTCTTCGGGCTTGGTGCCGCCGTCCTTCATGCCGTCCTTGAAGCCCTTGACCGCGCCGCCGAGGTCGGAGCCGAGGTTCTTCAGCTTTTTTGTGCCGAAGATGAGGATGACGACCAACAGCACGATCGCCCAGTGCCAGATCGAAAACGAACCCATGGTGGATCACTCCTGAAATCAAAAACCATTGTAGAACGCGGCCCGGGCGCCCCGCGGCGAGCCCGGCACGGTGCAGGGGCTTTGCTCAAGCCCGGTGCCGATTCAGCCGCGCGCCCAGGGCCGTGGCCCGCCCATCACATGCACATGCAGGTGGTGCACTTCCTGGCCGCCTTCGGTGCCGGTGTTGGTGACGATGCGAAAGCCGCCCTGCGGATAGGGATTGCAGCCCTGCTCCATCGCCAGGCGAGGCGCCAGCGTCATCAGCCGGCCCAGCAGCGGCGCGTGCTCCGGCCCCACCTGCGCCATCGACGGGATGTGCGCCTTGGGCACCAGCAAGAAGTGCACCGGCGCCCACGGGTTGATGTCGTGGAAGGCCAGCAGTTCGTCGTCCTCGTACACCTTGCGCGAGGGAATCTGGCCGGCAGCGATCTTGCAGAAGATGCAGTTCGGGTCGTGGCTCATGGTCAGGGGATGTGTCGGTCGGTGTCGGTCGGTGTCGGGTGGGTTCAGGCGGCGCTCACCGGCAGCGGCAGCGGCTTGCGGTCGTTCCAGTACAGCCAGCCCTTGACGATGCGGTAGATCGACCAGATGGCCGCGCCGAACAGGATGGCAAAGCCGACCAGGATGAAGCTCGTGATGAAGCCGAGGAGTGCCCACGCCAGGCTCCACCAGAAGGTGCGGATCTGCCAGGTGAAGTGGCTCTCGTACAGGGTGCCGCGCGCGTCGTCGCGCTTGACGTAATTGATGATGACCGCGATCACTGCGGTCAGGCCGTTGAACCAGGCCAGCGCATACAGCACGTAGGTCACCAGCGTGAGCCGGCGCAGGCTGGCCAGCTCTTCGGCGGTCTTGGGCACGGCGGGCGTCACGTCGATCACGTCGTCGTTCATGCCGCGCCCCCGCCTGGTGCGCCTTCCTCGCGCTCGCGCGCCTGCACCTTGCGCAGCGCCTTCTCTTCGATGCCGCTGGTGCCTTCGCGGCGCTCGAGTTCGGCCACCACATCGGCCGGGCTCAGGCCGTGGTGCGACAGCGCGATCATGCAGTGAAACCACAGGTCGGCGACCTCGGCCACCACCTTGGCGGCGTCGCCTCCGCGGTCAGCGTCCTTGCTGGCCATCACCACCTCGGTGGCTTCCTCGCCGATCTTCTTGAGCACCGCATCCGGCCCCTTGTGGAACAGCCGCGCGACGTAGCTGGCCTGCGGGTCACCGCCGGCCGCGGGCTTGCGGCTGTCGATGATCGCGGCCAGCCGCATCAGGGTGTCGAGCGTGCTCTGGGGGTTCGAAGGCATGGTCGTGGCGTGGCTGCGCTGGGCTGCAAGGCAAGCTTATCTGTAGATCTGGCCAGGGTCTTTCAAGACCGGCTCGGTGGTGCTCCAGCGGCCGCCTTCGAGCTTCTGGAAGAAGCAGCTGTGGCGGCCGGTGTGGCAGGCAATGCCGGGCTCGTGGCCGGTTTGCGTGACTTCGAGCAGCAGCACGTCGGCGTCGCAGTCCATGCGGATGGCATGCACCTGCTGCACGTGGCCGGATTCTTCGCCCTTGAACCACAGCTTGCCGCGCGAGCGGCTGAAATAGACCGCGCGGCCAAGCTCGGCCGTCTTTTGCAGCGCCTCGCGGTTCATCCAGGCGAACATCAGCACGTCCTTGCTGCCGCGCTCCTGTGCGATCACGGGCACCAGGCCCTGCGCGTCCCACTTGACCTGATCGAGCCAGTTCATGGGCGGCATTGTGCGCGAAGCGGCGGCCCGGCCCGCCGCCAGACCCCGCCTTCAGCGCCGCACCGCAATGCCGCGCTCGGCCATGCGCGCCTTGGCCTGCGCCACGGTGTATTCGCCGTAATGAAAGATGCTGGCGGCCAGCACCGCATCGGCCCCGCCCTGCTGCACCCCGTCGGCGAGATGATCCAGGTTGCCGACGCCGCCCGAGGCGATCACCGGGATGCTGACCGCATCGGCCACCGCACGGGTCAGCGCCAGGTCAAAGCCCGACTTGGTGCCATCGCGGTCCATGCTGGTGAGAAGGATTTCGCCGGCGCCGCGGCGCGCCATCTCGCGCGCCCAGCGCACCGCATCCAGCCCGGTGTTCTTGCGCCCGCCGTGGCTGTACACATCCCAGCCGGGGCCGACCGGTGCGCCGTCGAGGACACGTTGCTCGTCCTCGGCGCTGCGGCGCTTGGCGTCAATCGCCACCACGATGCATTGCGCGCCGTACTTGTGAGAGGCGGCGTCGATCACGTCGGGGTTGGCGATGGCGGCCGAGTTGAAGCTGGTCTTGTCGGCGCCGGCATTCAGCAGGCGGCGCACGTCGTCCACCGTGCGCACGCCACCGCCCACGGTGAGCGGAATGAACACCTGCGAGGCCACCGCCTCGATGATGTGCAGGATGATGTCGCGCCCGTCGGACGTGGCGGTGATGTCCAGGAATGTCAGCTCGTCGGCGCCCTGCTCGTTGTAGCGCGCGGCGATCTCCACCGGGTCGCCGGCGTCGCGCAACTCCACGAAGTTGACGCCCTTGACGACCCGCCCGCCGGTCACGTCCAGGCAGGGAATGATGCGCTTGGCCAGCATGCCGGACGCCGGCTCAGTTGCCGGTTTCCCTGCCGTTGAGCTCGTCGGCACGCGCCTGCGCCCGGCCGAAGTCCAGGTCGCCGCTGTAGATCGCGCGGCCGCAGATCACGCCTTCGACGCCCTCGTCTTCCACCGCGCACAGCTGCTCGATGTCGGCCATGTTGGACAGGCCGCCCGAGGCGATCACCGGGATGGTGAGCGCCTGCGCCAGCCGCACGGTGGCTTCGATGTTGATGCCGCTCAACATGCCGTCACGGCCGATGTCGGTGTAGATGATCGACTCGACGCCGTAGTCCTCAAACTTCCTGGCCAGGTCCACCACCTCGTGACCGGTGAGCTTGCTCCAGCCGTCGGTGGCCACCTTGCCGTCTTTCGCGTCCAGCCCGACGATGATGTGGCCGCCAAAGGCGCTGCAGGCGTCCTTCAGGAAGCCAGGGTTCTTGACTGCCGCGGTGCCGATGATCACGTAGCGCAGGCCGCCGTCGATGTACTTCTCGATGGTGTCAAGGTCGCGGATGCCGCCACCCAGCTGCACCGGAATGTCGTCACCCACCGCCTTCAGGATGGACTTGATCGCAGCGAAGTTTTGCGGCTTGCCGGCAAAGGCACCGTTGAGGTCGACCAGGTGCAGGCGGCGCGCCCCTTGGGCCAGCCAGTTGGCGGCCATGGCGGCCGGGTCCTCGCTGAAGGTGGTGGCCTGGTCCATGTCGCCCTGCTTGAGGCGCACGCAGTGGCCGTCCTTGAGATCGATGGCGGGGATCAGCAGCATGGCTGGTCAGGGGTTCCAGTGAAGGAAGTTGCGGTACAGCGCGAGGCCCTGGTCGGCACTCTTTTCGGGGTGGAACTGTGTGGCAAAAATATTATCGCGCGCGATGGCACAGGTGAAGCGTCCGCCGTAGTCGGCCTCGCCCACGCTGTGGCGCGCGTCCGACGTCACCGCGTGAAAGCTGTGCACGAAATAGAAAAAGCTGCCGTCGGGCACCCCCGCCCACACCGGGTGCGGCTGCGTCTGCCAGACCTCGTTCCAGCCCATCTGCGGCACCTTGAAGCGCGAGCCATCGGGCTGCAGCCGTCCGTCGAGCCGGAAGCGGACGACCTCGCCGCCGATCAGGCCCAGGCCGTCGGTCGGGCCCTCTTCGCTGCGATTCAGCAGCATCTGCATGCCCACGCACACGCCGAACATCGGCTTGCTGGCCGCCGCCTCGAGCACCGACTCCAGCAGGCCGCTGTCGCGCAGCTCGCGCATGCAGTCGGGCATGGCGCCCTGACCGGGCAGCACGATGCGCTCGGCCGCGCGCACCTCGTCGGGCCGCGCGGTCACCACCACCTCGAAGCCGGTGCCCTGGGTGACGTGCATGACCGCCTGCGACACCGAGCGCAGGTTGCCCATGCCGTAATCGACGACAGCCACCTTGCGGTTCATCAGCCGGCCCCGTTGGCGCGAAGGCTCAACGACATCCCTTCAGAGGCTGCCCTTGGTCGAGGGCACGATGCCGGCTGCGCGCGGATCGGGCTCGACTGCGGCGCGCAGCGCACGCGCAAAGGCCTTGAACACCGTCTCGCACTGGTGGTGCGCGTTCTCGCCGCGCAGGTTGTCGATGTGCAGCGTGACCAGCGCGTGGTTGGCAAAGCCCTGGAAGAACTCGTGCGCCAGCTGCGAATCGAAGCCGCCGATCATGCCGGCCTTGAACGGCACGTTCATCACCAGGCCCGGGCGGCCGGAGAAGTCGATGACAACACGCGACAGCGCCTCGTCCAGCGGCACATAGGCGTGGCCGTAGCGGCGGATGCCCTTCTTGTCGCCCACCGCCTGGGCGACCGCCTGGCCCAGGGTGATGCCCACGTCTTCGACCGTGTGGTGGCCGTCGATGTGCAGGTCGCCCTTGGCATCGATCGCCAGATCGATCATGCCGTGGCGCGCGATCTGGTCGAGCATGTGGTCGAAAAAGCCGATGCCGGTGGACAGCCCGGCCTTGCCGGTGCCGTCCAGGTCGAGGCGCACCGTGATCTGCGTCTCGGCGGTGTTGCGGGTGACTTCGGCGCGGCGGCTCATAGGGATTCCTGGAGTGCGGCCAGCATGCGCGCATTCTCGTCGGGGGTGCCGACGGTCAGGCGCAGGCATTGGGCCAGCAGCGGATGCATTGTAGAAACGTTCTTGACCAGCACGCCGCGGGCCTTCATGCCGTCGAAGGCGCGCCTGGCGTCGGGCACGCGCACCAGCACCATGTTGGCCTCGCTCGGGAAGGGCTGCACCCCGGGCAGGGCCTGGAGGGCCTCGATCAGGCGCACACGCCCGTCGCGGATCTGCGCGGCCTGCTGCGCGAAGACGTCGGCATGTTCCAGCGCAAACAGGGCGCATTCGGCATTCAGCACGCTCACGTTGTAGGGCGGCCGCACCTTGTCGATTTCGTGCACCAGCGCCTGCGCGCCCAGCATGTAGCCCAGCCGCACGCCGGCCAGGCCGAACTTGGACAGGGTGCGCATCAGCAGCACGTGGGCGTTGGCGGCCGGGTCGCGGCGGATCTCGTCGAGCCAGCTACGGCTGGCAAAGGGCTGGTAGGCCTCGTCCATCACCACGATGCCGCCGAAAGCTGCGGCCTCGGCAATCAGGCGGCGGATCACATCCGCATCCCACAGGCTGGCGGTGGGGTTGTTGGGGTAGGCGAGATAGGTGATGGCCGGGCGGTGCGCGCGCATCGCGTCCCGCATCGCCGCCTCGTCGAGCGCGAAGTCGGCGGTGAGCGGCACGCCGTGGAAGGCCAGACCCTGCAGCTGCGCACTCATCGCATACATCACGAAGCCCGGCACCGGCGCCAGGATGGACGCACCCGGCACATCGCAGGCCATCGCCAGCAGGCTGATCAGTTCATCCGAGCCATTGCCCAGCATCAGCGCGCAACCCGCGGGCAGGTCGACGTACTTCGCCAGCGCCGCGCGCAGGTCATCGATGCGCGCGCCAGGGTAGCGGTGGATCGCAAGGCGGCCCAGCCGCTCGCCCAGCGCGGCCTGCAGCTCAGGCGGCAGCGCGAACGGGTTTTCCATCGCGTCGAGCTTGACCATGCCGCGCGAGTCCTGGATGGCATAGGCGTGCATGGACTGCACGTCTTGGCGGATGCGCTGCTGCATCAGGGCTTGCAGGTTTGGAAGCGTTTCGGAATTCATGAGGCCGGGCTGCCTTCGGTCGGTTCAAACAGCGTGTCGACGCCGGTTTCAAACGGGTTGATCAGGGTGATTGCATCGATCTGCTGACCGTGCTGCATGTCCTCGGTCAGCAGGTGGCTGCAACCCGATTGCGCTGCCGCTGCGACGATCAGCGCATCCCAGTAATTCAAGCCGAAGCGCGCCTCGATGCCCCATGCGGTCTCCACCGTCTGGTGATCGATCTGCCAGGGCTGCCACAACTGGAAGCGCCGCACCTTCGCACGCGCGTCACCCTGCGACAGGCCGAGCTTGCGGGTGTTGACGTAGTACTCATTGAGCACCTGGGTGTTCAGGCGGCCGGCCCGCGTTTCCCACAGGCGCAGCAGCCACGCCCGTGCACGCTCGCGTTTGCGCGCATCGCGCAGGTCGTCCGCGTACAGCAGGATGTTGGTGTCAACGAAAACGATCGGTCCGCTCGGCATAGGTGGCTTCGCGGCCGGGGTACGGGGCGCCGCCCGAGGTGAAGCTGGAGGTGTCGGCCATCCAGTCGCGCATGGCGCGGGTGTAGGCGTCGTCGTGGCGCATCTTGTCGGCGAGCATCTCGCCCACCAACCGCGACACGCTGGTGTTGCGCTTGGCGGCCTCGATCCGCGCCCACTCCAGCGCCACCTCGTCTACCGTGATGGTCACGTTCTTCATGGCCAGATATTACACGAATTTCGTGTTTCACGAAGTTCGTGTTGATGCTGCGTGGGGCGTGTCAGGGCTTGAGCCGCATCTCGGCGGCCCGCGCATGGGCCTGAAGGCCCTCGCCGTGCGCCAGCACCGAAGCGATCTGGCCCAGCGTCTGTGCGCCCTGCTCGCTGACCTCGATCAGGCTGCTGCGCTTTTGGAAGTCGTACACGCCCAGCGGCGAGGAAAAGCGCGCGGTGCCGCTGGTGGGCAGCACATGGTTGGGGCCGGCGCAGTAGTCACCCAGGCTTTCGCTGGTGTAGGCGCCCATGAAGATGGCGCCCGCGTGCTTGAGCAGCGGCTCCCAGCGCTGCGGCTCGGCGCTCGACACCTCCAGGTGCTCGGGCGCGATGCGGTTGCTGATCTCGCAGGCCTCTTGCATGCTGCGGGTGTGGATCAGCGCGCCGCGGCCGTTCAGGCTTTTGGCGATGATCTCGGCGCGCGGCATCTGCGGCAGCAGGCGCGTGATCGCGTCCTGCACCGCGTCGATGTAGGCCGCATCCGGGCACAGCAGGATGCTCTGCGCCAGCTCGTCGTGCTCGGCCTGGCTGAACAGGTCCATCGCAACCCATTCTGCGGGCGTGCTGCCGTCGGCCAGCACCAGGATCTCGCTCGGGCCGGCAATCATGTCGATGCCGACCGTGCCGAACACGCGCCGCTTGGCGCTGGCGACATAGGCATTGCCCGGGCCGGTGATCTTGTCGACCTTGGGGATGGTGGCGGTGCCATAGGCCAGTGCGCCGACCGCCTGCGCGCCGCCGATGGTGAAGGCGCGCGTCACGCCGGCCACGTAGGCGGCCGCCAGCACCAGCGGGTTCTTCGCGCCGTCGGGTGTGGGCACCACCATGATGATCTCGCCCACCCCCGCCACATGCGCGGGGATCGCGTTCATCAGCACGCTGGACGGATAGGCCGCCTTGCCGCCGGGCACATAGATGCCCACGCGGTCCAGCGGCGTGACCTTCTGGCCCAGCAGCGTGCCGTCGGCATCGCGGTAGGTCCAGCTCTCGCCCGAGGCCTTCTTCTGCGCCTCGTGGTAGCTGCGCACCCGGCTGGCCGCGGCTTGCAGCGCATCGCGCTGCGCAGCAGGCAGCGCATCGAACGCCGCCTTCAGTTCGGCTTGCGTGAGTTCCAGCGCGGCCATCGACGTCGCAGGCAGCCGGTCAAAACGCGTGGTGTATTCCAGCACCGCTGCGTCGCCGCGCTGCTGCACATCGGCCAGGATGTCGGCCACGCGCTGCTCGATGGCGGCGTCGGTATCGGCCGCCCAGTGCAGGCGCGCCTGGAACTTCGGCTCGAAGTCGCTGTCGGCAGTGGACAGCCGCAGCGGTTGGGCCATCAGCGTCATGCCGGGCCCTTCTGCACTGCGGCGGCAAAAGCGTCGATGATCGCGCGCAGCGGCGCCTGCTTGAGCTTGAGCGCCGCCTGGTTCACCACCAGGCGAGAGCTGATGTCCATGATGCGCTCCACCTCCACCAGCTGGTTGGCCTTGAGCGTGTTGCCGGTGGAGACCAGGTCGACGATGGCGTCGGCCAGCCCGGTCAGCGGCGCGAGCTCCATGCTGCCGTAGAGCTTGATCAGGTCCACATGCACGCCCTTGGCGGCGAAGAAGTCGCGCGCGATCGCGGTGTACTTGGTGGCCACCTTCAGGCGCGAGCCCTGCTTCACCGCGCTGGCGTAGTCGAAGTCGGCGCGCACC
The DNA here is from genome assembly GCA_039800165.1 of Pseudomonadota bacterium. Taxonomy (GTDB): domain Bacteria; phylum Pseudomonadota; class Gammaproteobacteria; order Burkholderiales; family Burkholderiaceae_C; genus JBDLRH01. Next base: position 959 of record JBDLRH010000112.1, on the reverse strand, counting down.
GCCACGCTGACGCGGCACTGGGCGATCTGCAGGTCCAGCGGCTGGTACAGCCCCTGGCCGCCGTGCTCGATCAGCGTGTCCTTGCCGGTCACGCCCAGGTCGGCGCCGCCGTACTGCACATAGGTCGGCACATCGGTGGCGCGCACCAGCACCACGCGCAGATCGTCGCGGTTGGTCGGCAAGATGAGCTTGCGCGACTTCTCGGGGTCTTCGAGTACGGTGATGCCCGCGGCCTGCAGCAGCGGCATCGTCTCGTCGAAGATGCGTCCCTTGGATAAGGCGAGTGTGATCATCGTTTCGTTCCACGCAGCGCGGCGGGCCTCATTTCACCCGCTCGATGTCCGCGCCCAGCGCGCGCAGCTTGGCTTCCATGCGGTCGTAGCCACGGTCCAGATGGTAGATCCGATCGACCACCGTCTCGCCTTCGGCCACCAGCCCGGCAATCACCAGGCTGGCCGAGGCGCGCAAATCGGTGGCCATGACGGTCGCGCCCGAAAGGCGCTGCACGCCCTCGATCATCGCCACCTTGCCGTCGATCTGGATGTTCGCACCCAGCCGCAGCAGCTCGTTGACATGCATGAAACGGTTCTCGAAGATGGTTTCCGTCACCTTGGACGCACCCTGCGCAATCGCATTGAGCGTCATGAACTGCGCCTGCATGTCGGTGGGGAAGCCCGGGTACTCGGTGGTGCGAAAGCTCTGTGCCTTCAGCCGGCCGCTGGCGCGGATGCGGATGCCGCCGGTCGCGCCATCGACCGACTGCACTTCGGCACCGGCGTCGCGCAGCTTGTCGATCACCGCATCGAGGTGGTCCGCACGCCCGTGGCGCAGCAGTGCCTCGCCGCCGGTGGCCGCCACCGCACACAAAAAGGTGCCGGCTTCGATGCGGTCGGCCACCACGCGATGCGTGCAGCCGTGCAGCCGCTCGACGCCCTGGATGCGGATGCGGCTGGTGCCGT
>JBDLRH010000111.1:0-2644 GCA_039800165.1 Pseudomonadota bacterium | reverse complement strand
GGTCGACCCGCTCGCCGGATGCGACGGGCGAGTCGCGCCTCACGCCTGGCTGGCGGCCCCGGGCTGCAGCGGGATGCCCATGGCCTCGCGCACCTTGTTCTCGATCTCCAGGGCGAGTTCGGGGTTCTCGCGCAGGAACTCGCGCGCGTTGTCCTTGCCCTGGCCGATCTTTTCGCCGTTGTAGGCGTACCAGGCGCCGGATTTGTCCAGCACGCGGGCGTTGACGCCCATGTCGATGATCTCGCCCTCGCGGCTGATGCCTTCGCCGTAGAGGATGTCGAACTCGGCCGTCTTGAAGGGCGGGCTGACCTTGTTCTTGACGACCTTGACCTTGGTCTCGCTGCCGATAACCTCTTCGCCCTTCTTGATGCTGCCGGTGCGGCGGATGTCCAGGCGCACCGAGGCATAGAACTTCAGCGCGTTGCCACCGGTGGTGGTTTCGGGGCTGCCGAACATCACGCCGATCTTCATGCGGATCTGGTTGATGAAGATGACCATGCAGTTGGTCTTCTTGATGGTGGCGGTCAGCTTGCGCAGCGCCTGGCTCATCAGCCGGGCCTGCAGGCCGGGCAGGCTGTCGCCCATCTCGCCTTCGATTTCGGCCTTGGGCACGAGTGCCGCCACCGAGTCGATCACGATCAGGTCGACCGCGCCCGAGCGCACCAGGCTGTCGACGATCTCGAGCGCCTGCTCGCCGGTGTCGGGCTGGCTGATCAGCAGGTCAGGCAGGTTCACGCCGAGCTTCTGTGCGTACTGCACGTCCAGCGCATGCTCGGCATCGACGAAGGCGCAGGTGCCGCCCTGCTTCTGCATCTCGGCGATGACCTGCAGGGTGAGGGTGGTCTTGCCCGAGGATTCCGGGCCGTAGATCTCGACCACCCGGCCGCGCGGCAGGCCGCCCACGCCGAGTGCGATGTCCAGACCCAGCGAGCCGGTGGACACCACCTGGATGTCCTCGATCTTTTCGCCTTCGCCCAGGCGCATGATGGTGCCCTTGCCGAACTGCTTTTCGATCTGCGCGAGCGCGGCCTGCAAGGCCTTGGCCTTTTCGCTGTTGCTGCCGGCGATGCTGGTGCCCTTGACTTGTGCGTCCATGAAAATCTCCTTAAATATCAACGGGTTGCGTGTGACTGCGGGGTAGCGGGAGGCGTCGCGCATCCACTGGTTATGAGCACAGACTGGATGCTTGACCAGTACTCTAACGCGACATGTACTTGGCGGTAAACAGGTTTTTTGGTCAGTTTGCCTTACTATTTGCGGGTGACCGAAATCCTCGATGACGGCTGGCGCCAGACGCACCTGGGCCGCCTGCTGGGCCATGCGATGCGCCGCTTTGACGCGCGCGTGCTCGAGCTGATGGCGGGCAGCCCGCAGGCGCCGCTGGCCCTGTCAAACCTGGCCGCACGCCAGCAGGTGAGCGCTGCGCACATCCACATCACGCGCCACCTGTCGCTGCGCGGTTCGCGGCTGGTGGACCTGGCACAGGCCGCGGGCATGAGCAAGCAGGCAATGGGCGACCTGGTGGACCAGTGCGAGGCCTGGGGGCTGATCACGCGCGAGGCCGACCCGCGCGACGCGCGTGCGCGGCGGGTGTGCTTCACGCCGCTGGGGCTGGACTGGCTGCGTGCCTTTCGCGAGGCGGTGCGTCAGGCCGAAGAGGAGTTCCGCGCCGAGGTGGGCGCCGATGTGGCCACGGTGGTGGCACTGGGCCTGGAGGCCTACGCGGGGCCGACCGCACCGGCGTGAGGCTGCCGTCTGCGGACAGGATGCTGGCGGGATGCGTACGGCATGCTCACGGCTGCGTGTGCACGGCGTGCGCACGCGCGACCGGCCGGCCTCGCCAGCGTGGTGCCTCGCGCCTAGAATTTGTGTCACAAACAAAAGCGCGCCCGGGGCTTGTTGCAGTGGGGCGCGCCACACCAGGAGACCGGCATGCGCATCCTGATTGCGGAAGACGACCAGGTTCTGGCCGACGGCCTGTTGCGCGCGCTGCGTGCGTCGGGCGCGGCGGTGGACCATGTGGCCAGCGGCACCGAGGCCGACGCCGCGCTGCTGACCAACAACGAGTTCGACCTGCTGATCCTCGACCTGGGGCTGCCCAAGCTGCACGGGCTGGAGGTGCTCAAGCGCCTGCGCAGCCGCGGCTCGGCGCTGCCGGTGCTGATCCTCACCGCGGCCGACAGCGTCGAGCAGCGCGTGAAGGGCCTGGACTACGGCGCCGACGACTACATGGCCAAGCCCTTCAGCCTGCAGGAGCTCGAGGCGCGGGTGCGCGCCCTCACGCGCCGCGGCATGGGCGGCGCCAGCAGCACCATCAAGCACGGCCCGCTGGTGTACGACCAGGCCGGCCGCGTGGCCACCATCGAGGGCAAGATGGTCGAGCTGTCGGCGCGCGAGCTCGGGCTGCTGGAGGTGCTGCTGCAGCGCGCCGGGCGCCTGGTCAGCAAGGACCAGCTGGTGGAGCGACTGTGCGAGTGGGGCGAGGAGGTCTCGACCAACGCCATCGAGGTGTACATCCACCGTCTGCGCAAGAAGATCGAGCAAGGGCCGGTGCGCATCGCCACGGTGCGCGGTCTGGGCTACTGCCTCGAGAAGATCCCGGGTTGACAAGGTCGCGCAGGCGAGCGAGCACCTCGCCAGAGCC
>JBDLRH010000110.1:0-9871 GCA_039800165.1 Pseudomonadota bacterium | reverse complement strand
CGATCCGCAAGCCCGAGCGCTTTGACGAGGTGCTGTGGGCCTGCGAATGCGACTCGCGCGGCCGCGCGGGCCTGGCCGAGCGCCCGTACCCGCAACGCGCGCGGCTGCGGGCAGCGCAGGCGGCGGCGCTGGCGGTGGATACGGCTCCCATCGCGCAGGCAGCAGCGGCAGAAGGCCTCAAGGGCCCGCAGGTGGGCGAGCGCATCCACACTGCAAGGGTGCAGGCGGTAGCCCACGCGCTGCAGGTGCTGCAGGCCAAGATGTAAAACATCCACACGCCAGCACGGCTTTTGCGAAGATGCCGGCATGACGCGCTCCCGCAACCCCTTGAACCCGCCGCTGGCCGACGGCGTGCGCCGGCACGGCTTTCGCAAGTGGTACGAGCGCGAACTGCTGTCGGGCCATGCCCACATGCTGCTGTGCCTGCTGGCCACCATCGCGCTGCTGGCCAGCTTCGAGGCGATGCGGGGCGGCACCCTGGGCGAGAAGCTGATGGACCTGGCCTTCGCCGCCGTGTCGGCGCTGATCGGCGTGTGGTCGCTGCGGCGCTACCTGTACTTGCTGATGCATGCGGAAGAGGTGGCCAACCAGGCCAACTGCCCGCAGTGCACCGAGTACGGCCGCTTCGAGGTGGCCGGCGAGGACCGGCGCCAGAAGTGCGTGCAGGTGCGCTGCCTCAAGTGCAGGCACCACTGGCCCATCTACGACTGAGCGCCGCGCGCCGCCTCAGACGAACCTGGCGATCAGCGCGGCCACCACGCTCAGCACCACGGTCGAGGCCAGCGGGATGAACCATTCGCGGCCGAACAGCCGGAAGCGGAAGTCGCCCGGCAGGCGGCCCACACCCAGCTTCTGCAGCAGCGGCGACAGCCAGCTGATGAAGATCAGTGCCAGAAAGATGACGATCAGCCAGCGGAACATGGTGTGTGTGCGGTGAACGTCACAGCGTATGGGTGCGGTCACCCGCAGCAAAGCCCAGCGGCACCCAGCCTTCGGTGCGCGACAGCGCAATCACCTTGAACAGCTCGCCCATCTCGTGCTCGTTGACGAGCTTGAGCGCATGCGCGCGTTCGGCAAGGCTTGCCTGCTCCATCAGCGCAGCAATGCCGCAGTTCAGCAGAAAGCGCCCCTGGGAGGTGTAGCCCAGGGTCGGCAGGCCCGCCTCTTGCGCGGCCATCGCAACGCCGGTGAAGTCCACATGCGCGGTGATGTCCTTGGTGCCCACATCGGCCAGCGGGTGCGTGTCGCTGTGGTGCGCGCGGTGGCAGATCAGCGTGCCCATGTGGCGCTGCGCATGCCAGTACTCGGCCTCGGGAAAGCCGTAGTCGATGAAGAAGGCCGCACCCCGCTGCAGCCGGTCGGCCAGCGTGCGCATGAAGGCCTGCGCCTGCGGATGGATCTCGGTCAGGTAATCGTGATCGCCGGGGATGTCGATGGGCGGGCGCAGATCGGTGGGCTGGTCGTGCCAGGCCAGCCCTTCGCCCTGCACAGCCACGCCGCGCTCGTGCCACGCGCCTGCGGTGCGGTGCAGCAGCTGCACCGGCATGGCGTCCAGCACCTCGTTGCCCACCACGACGCCATCGAACGCGTCGGGCAAGGCATCCACCCAGCGCACCCGGTCGCCGAATGCGGCCAGCGTCTGCTGCTGCCGCGCCCGCAGGCTGCCCGACAGGTCGACGATGGTGTAGCGGCTCACGCGGGGGCCGCTGGCATCCAGCGCCTGCAGCAGCTGCCAGGCCAGCGCACCAGAGCCGGCGCCGAACTCCCACACCTCGCTCACGCCGCAGTGGTGCATCGCGTCGGCCACCTGCGCCGCCAGCGCGCGGCCAAACAGCGGCGAGAGCTCGGGCGCGGTCACGAAATCACTGCCCGACTGCGGCATCAGGCCGAATTTGCGCGAGGCGTTGGCGTAGTAGCCCAGCCCGGGCTCGTACAGCGCCAGCGCCATGAAGCGGTCAAAGGGCAGCCATCCACCTGCCGCACGGATGGCTTCCCGGATGCGGCCGCCCAGCGCTTCGGGGGTATGCTCGAAAATCACGCCTGCATTCTCCCTGCAATCCTGCCGCCCTCATGAGCCCCACCCCTTCCACCGTGCTGGTCACCGGCGCTGCGCGCCGCCTTGGCCGCGAGATCGCGCTGGCACTCGCCACCGCCGGCTGGCGCGTGGCGGTTCACTACCGCGGCTCGCAGGCCGAGGCACAGCAGACGGTGGCCGACTGCGAGCGGCTGTGCACAGGCGCCGCAGGCTTTCAGGCCGATCTGGCCGACGAGGCGGCGGTGCGCGCACTGGTGCCGCAGGTGGTGCAGCGCTTCGGCCGGCTGGATGCGGTGGTCAACAGCGCATCGCGCTTTGAGCATGACGATGCGCAGAGCTTCGGCTTTGCGCAGATGGAGGCGCACTGGCGCAGCAATACCGGCGCGCCGATCCTGCTGGCGCAGGCGCTGCACGCACACCTGGCCGCGCGCGATGCGCAGGGCGCCGTGGTCAATTTGCTCGACCAGAAGCTGTGGAACCCCAACCCCGACTTCCTGAGCTACACCCTGTCCAAGGCCGCGCTCGAATGCGCCAACACCCTGCTGGCGCAGGCGCTGGCGCCACGGCTGCGGGTGGTGGGCGTGGCGCCCGGCCTCACGCTCACCAGCCACATGCTGAGTGACGAGCAGTTCCGCGCGCTGCACCAGCTGTCGCCGCTGGGCCGCTCGTCCACCCCCGAGGACGTGGCCTCCACCGTGCGCTTTGCGCTGGAGAACCGATCCATCACCGGCACCACGCTGCTGGTCGACGGCGGCCAGCACCTGATGAAGTTCGAGCGCGACTTCTCGCTGATGCCGGGCAGCGGCAAGGCGGGTTGAGGGGATCACGCGATGCTGACCAAGGGCAACCAGACGCTGTCGCTCACCGGGCTTCGCTTCGACGCGAACCTGGGCATCCTCGACCACGAGAAGACTGCGCCGCAGCCGATCCAGGTGGACGCCGAACTGAACCTCGGCACGCAAGACCTGCGCCCGCGCGACGACGACATCACCCATGTGCTGGACTACCGCAAGGTGCGCCAGATCATCATCGACGAGTGCACCGCCGAGCATGTGAACCTGCTGGAAAGCCTGATCGGCAAGCTGGCGCACCGGCTGATGCAGCTGCGCGGCGTGATCGGCGTGCGGGTGAAGATCGCCAAACTTGAAATCTTTGACGACTGCGAAGTGGCGATTCGCGTCGAGACAGGGCAATGGTGACCCCATGAATGCAATCACCGAGGCATGGACCTCGCTTGACACGCCCGACAGCAGCGACGCGGCGGCCGACCGCACGCGCCAGCTGAAGATCGAGCGCGAGACGCACAAGCTCGAGAAGCGCCTGTGCCGCGAGATGGGCCGCGCCATCGTCGACTTCAACATGATCGAGGAAGGCGACAAGGTGATGGTGTGCCTGTCGGGCGGCAAGGACAGCTACGGCATGCTCGACATCCTGCTCAAGCTCAAGGCGCGCGCACCGATTCACTTCGACATTGTGGCGGTGAACCTCGACCAGAAGCAGCCGGGATTTCCGGAGCATGTGCTGCCCGAGTACCTGCGCTCCACCGGCGTGCCCTTTCACATCGAGGAGCAGGACACCTACTCCATCGTCAAGGACAAGATCCCCGAGGGCAAGACGATGTGCAGCCTGTGCAGCCGGCTGCGCCGCGGCATCTTGTACCGCGTGGCCGACGAGCTGGGCGCCACCAAGATCGCGCTGGGCCACCACCGCGACGACATGCTGCAGACCTTCTTCCTCAACATGTTCTTCGGCGGCAAGCTCAAGGGCATGCCGCCCAAACTGGTGAGCGACGACGGCCGCCACATCGTGATCCGCCCGCTGGCCTACGTGGCCGAGCGTGACCTGATCCGCTGGGCCGAGCACCGGCAGTTCCCCATCATCCCGTGCACCCTGTGCGGCAGCCAGGAGAACCTGCAGCGCAAGCAGGTGGCCGCGATGCTGCGCGAGTGGGAGAAGAAGCATCCCGGCCGCATCGAGAACATGTTCAGCGCGCTCGGCAACGTGGTGCCGTCGCACCTGATGGACGCGTCGCACTACGACTTCAAGGGCCTGAAGACCACCGGCGTGCCCGATGCCGACGGCGACCGCGCTTTCGATACTGAGGAATTTCCGTCGCCCGCAGCGGGGGCTCTGCCAGCCGTGCAGGTGGTGCGGCTGTGATGCTGCGGTGGCTGCAGCGGCTGCGCCTGGCGCTGCTGGTGCTGCCAGCGCTGCTGGCCGGCTGCGCCAGCACGGTGATGATCGACAGCGAGGTGCGCAGCTTCAGCCAGGTACGCGCCCTCACGCCACCGGCGCCGTTTCGCTTTGAGCAGGCGCTCTCGCGCAGCCCGGCGCAGCAAGCCGAGCTCGAAGCGATCGCCCTGCCGGCGCTGCAGCGCGTGGGGCTGGTGCGCGACGACGCCGCAGCGCGCTACAGCCTGCGGCTGGAGGCGCGCACCCAGCCGATGGTGTCGCCCTACGCCACGCCCCACTTCGGCATCGGCCCGCTGCGCGGCACGCTGCGCTGGCCGGGCGACCCGTGGTCGCCGTGGGCGATGCGTCTGCCCGAGCCCAGCTGGACGCGGCACGAAGTGACGCTGACGCTGCGCGAACTGGCCGGTGGTCAGGTGGCGTACGAAACCCGCGCCGTGAGCGAAGGCCCTTGGGGCCCCAGCCCGCGCATCCTGTCCACCCTGTTCGAAGCCGCGCTGCGCGACTTTCCGGCGCCACCCGATGGCGTGCGGCAGATCCGCATCGACACCCCGCTGCGCTGAGCGCGGCCCGCACCCATCGCATGCAAGCCACCCGACTGATCCTGATCCGCCACGGCGAGACCCACTGGAACGCCGATTCGCGCATCCAGGGCCACACCGACATCGCCCTCAACGACACCGGCCGCTGGCAGGCGAAGCGGGTGGCACAGGCGCTGGCCGACGAGCCCAAGGCCGCCGTATACGCCAGTGACCTGCAACGCGCCGCCGACACGGCACTGGCCATCGCGCAGGCGCATGCCGAAGGCGCGCTGCAGGTACGCCACCACATCGGCCTGCGCGAGCGGGCCTTCGGCCACTTCGAGGGCCTGAGCTTCGACGAGATCGAGACCCGCTGGCCTGACGATGCACACGCCTGGCGCACCCGCGTGCCGCACTGGACACCGGTGGGCGGCGAATCGCTGCTGCAGGTGCGCGACCGGGTGCAGGGCACGCTGGATGCGATCGCATCGGCGCACATCGGCGAGCAGCTGGTGCTGGTCGCGCACGGCGGCATCCTCGACATGGTGTACCGCCTGGCCAGCCGCCAGGAGATGCAGGCCCCGCGCACCTGGCACCTGGGCAACGCCGCCATCAACCGGCTGCTGTGGACGCCGCAAGGCCTGAGCCTGGTGGGCTGGGGCGATGTGCGGCACCTGGAACAGGACAGCCTGGATGAGCAGACCGCCTGAAGCCATGTACTCGCCGAACACACTGAACACGCTGGTCGGCCAGGGCGTCGATGCGATCGACACGCCCGCGCTGGTGGTCGACCTCGATGCGATGGAGCGCAACCTGCAACGCATGGCGCAGTTTGCGCAGCAGCACCGCATGCGCTGGCGGCCCCACGCCAAGATGCACAAAAGCGCGCAGATCGGCCTGATGCAGATGCAGGCGGGTGCGGTGGGCGTGTGCGTGCAAAAGACCGCCGAGGCCGAGGCGATGGCCGCGGGTGGCGTGAACGACATCCACATCAGCAACGAAGTGATTGCGCCGCACAAGCTGGCGCGGGTGGCAGCACTGGCGCGGCAGCTGCAGTCGCGCGGCGGCCGGCTGGGGATTGCGGTGGACAGCGAGCAAGGCGTGCAGGCGCTGGCCAATGCGGTGCGCGCCATCGGGCCTGCCGCGGCCACGTCGTCCGCGCCGCTCATCGATGTCTATGTCGAGGTGGATGTGGGCCACGGCCGCTGCGGCATCCCGCCTGCGCAGGCGGCTGCGCTTGCGCAGCGTGTCGCAAGCCATGCCGGCCTGCGACTGGCGGGCCTGCAGGCCTACCAGGGGCGCGCGCAGCATCTGCGCAGCGTGCAGGAAAGGCGCGATGCCATCGCCGCTGCCGCCGATGCAGTGGCGCAGGCGCGCACCGCGATCGAAGCGCTGGGCCTGCCGGTGCCGTGCGTCACCGGCGCCGGCACCGGCACCATGGTTCACGAATCGGCCACAGGCGCCTGGCACGAGCTGCAGGTGGGTTCGTTCCTGTTCATGGACGCGGACTACCGGCGCAACGAGCGCGATGCCGGGCAGCCGCCGTTCGAGCCTGCGCTGTTCGTGAAGAGCCAGGTCACCGGCCGCTACCCGCAGCACGCGGTGTGCGACGCGGGCCACAAGAGCCACGCCATCGATTCAGGCATGCCCGAGGTGCACTGGCCCGCGGGGCTGGACTACTTCAGCGGCGGCGATGAACACGGTGTGCTGCGCGTGCGCAGTGGTGGCCCTGCGAATGCAGGCGATTGCGCGCTGCCTGCGCTGCCCGCCATTGGCGACATCGTCTGGCTGATTCCCGGCCACTGCGACCCGACGGTGAACCTGCACGACGCGATGATCGGCGTGCGCGGCGGGCTGCAAGTCGGCGTGGTGGAGCGCATCATCCCGGTGGATGCGCGCGGGGCCTTGACGTAAGCCGGTGCGCCCGGGGCTTCAGCCCTCGCCGGGCGTGAACAACTCGCCGCCCGCAGCGCGCGGCGCGGTCACACCCAGGTGCCGGTACGCGGCCAGCGTGGCCACCCGGCCGCGCGGCGTGCGCTGCAGGTAGCCCTGCTGGATCAGGTAGGGCTCGATCACATCCTCGATCGTGTCGCGCTCTTCGCCGATGCTCGCTGCAATGTTGTCCAGCCCCACCGGCCCGCCGTCAAAGCGGTGGATGACGGCTTCGAGCAGCTTGCGGTCCATCACATCGAAGCCCTGCGGGTCCACATCGAGCATGGCCAGCGCCTTGTTCGCGATGTCTGCGGTGATGCGGCCGGCGCCCTTCACGTCGGCATAGTCGCGCACACGGCGCAGCAGCCGGTTGGCGATGCGCGGCGTACCGCGCGAGCGCCGCGCGATCTCCACGCCCCCTTCTGCGTCCATCGGCGCATTCAGCAGCCCGGCGCTGCGCGTGACGATGCGCGCCAGCTCCTCGGCGGAATAGAACTCCAGCCGCGCGACGATGCCAAAGCGGTCGCGCAGCGGGTTGGTCAGCATGCCGGCGCGGGTGGTGGCACCCACCAGGGTGAAGGGCTGCAGGTCGAGCTTGATGCTGCGCGCCGCAGGCCCCTCGCCGATCATGATGTCGATCTGGTAGTCCTCGAGCGCGGGGTAGAGGATCTCTTCGACCACCGGCGACAGGCGGTGGATCTCGTCAATGAACAGCACATCGTTGGGCTCAAGGTTGGTCAGCAGCGCGGCCAGGTCCTTGGGCTTCTCCAGCACCGGCCCGCTGGTCTGGCGCAGGTTCACGCCGAGCTCCTGCGCAATGATGTGGGAGAGGGTCGTCTTGCCCAGGCCCGGCGGGCCGAACAGCAGCACATGGTCCAGCGCCTCGCTGCGCTTCTTGGCCGCACCGATGAAGATCTCCAGCTGCTCGCGCACCTTCTGCTGGCCCACATATTCGTCCAGCAGCTTCGGGCGCAGCGCACGCTCGATCGCCTCTTCCTTCGGCGACGTGGCCGCAGCCGACACCACGCGCTGCGGTGCGGGCGCGCTGTTGAGGTCGTCGGTCTGGATGGCCATGAAAGGTGTGCGTGTGCGCGCGGTCAATCAGCGTGCCAGGGCCTTCAGCGCGAGCTTGATGCCTTCGCTCACGCCCACATCGGCCGGCAGCGACTTGAGCGCTGCGGCCGCCTCCTTGTCGCTATAGCCCAGCGCCACCAGCGCCTGCAGGATGTCGGCCTGGTTGTCATGCGCCGCAGCGGGCCGCGCGCCGAGGTCGGCACCGAACTTGCCCTTGAGCTCCAGCAGCAGCCGCTCGGCGGTCTTCTTGCCGATGCCGGGAATCTTGACCAGCCGCCCCGCATCCTGCGCGGTGACAGCCTGCGCGATCTCGGCCACGCTCAGGCCGCTCAGGATGGACAGCGCGGTGCGCGGGCCCACCCCCGAAATCTTGATCAGCTGGCGAAAGGCCTCGCGCTCGCCGGCGGTGCCAAAACCGTAGAGGATCTGTGCATCCTCGCGCACCACAAAGTGCGTCAGCAGCGTCACGCGCTCGCCCGTGGCCGGCAGGTTGTAGAAGGTGCTCATCGGCACGTCGACCTCGTAGCCCACGCCGCCGCAGTCCAGCAGCACCTGCGGGGGGTTCTTTTCGGCCAGCAGGCCTTGCAGACGTCCGATCACGACAGGGATGTTATCGGATGGCGCGCGGCGACAATACCCGGCAGCGGCGCACCAGCAGCGCACCCACCCCATGATCCTTCGCCACGACTTCACACCGCACAACAACACCCGGCTGCAGCACCTGTGCGGCCCGACCGACCAGCACCTGCGCAGCATCGAGGCGGCGCTGTCGGTTCGCATCGCGCACCGGCACGAGCAGTTCAAGGTGGACGGCCCCAAGGCCAAGGCACAGCGCGCGATGGAGGTGCTGCAGGCGATGTACGAAATCGCTGCGCGGCCGATCGAGCCCGCCACGGTGCAGCTGATGCTGGCCGGCGACGCGCCACTGGCCGAAGCCGATGATGGCGCCCTGACCCTGCACACCCGGCGTGCCGACCTGCGCGCCCGCACGCCGAACCAGGGCGTGTACCTGGACAACATCGCCAACCACGACATCACCTTCGGCATCGGCCCCGCGGGAACCGGCAAGACCTATCTTGCGGTGGCGATGGCGGTGGATGCGCTCGAGCGCAGCGCGGTGCAGCGCATCGTGCTGACTCGCCCGGCGGTGGAGGCGGGCGAGAAGCTCGGCTTTCTGCCCGGCGACCTGAGCCAGAAGGTCGACCCGTACCTGCGGCCGCTGTACGACGCGCTGTACGACCTGATGGGCTTCGACAAGGTGACCAAGGCGTTCGAGCGCCAGGCGCTGGAGATTGCGCCGCTGGCTTTCATGCGCGGCCGCACGCTCAACCACGCCTTCGTCATCCTCGATGAAGCGCAGAACACCACGCCCGAGCAGATGAAGATGTTCCTCACCCGCATCGGCTTTGGCAGCAAGTGCGTGGTGACCGGCGACATCAGCCAGATCGACCTGCCCAAGGGCCAGCTGAGCGGGCTGGTGGATGCCGAGCGGGTGCTCAAGCGCGTCAAGGGCATCGCGCATTCGCGCTTCACCAGCGCCGATGTGGTGCGGCATCCGCTGGTGGCGCGCATCGTTGATGCCTACGACGCGGCGCGGTCGCGGGCGTCATCGGGTTGATTGCTGCACCCAAGCCAAGTGGGTGCGGGCCGGCGTCACTACACTGCTCATCATGGCGCCTTTCCTTGATCTCAGCCTGCAGTTCGCGTCCTTCAGTGGGCGGGAAACGCACCGCAGCGCATTGAATCGTGCCCGGGCCGAGCGCTGGATCGCGCAGGCATTGCAGTCCGACGCCGAGATCACGGTGCGCATCGTCGGCGAAGACGAAGGCCGCGCGCTCAACCGGCAGTACCGCGGCAAGGACTACGCCACCAACGTGCTGACCTTCGATTACGCGCGGCAGCCGATGGTGATGGCCGACCTGGTGCTGTGCGCGCCGGTGATCGAACGCGAGGCACGCGAGCAGCGCAAGCCGCTGGCCGAGCACTACGCCCACTTGCTGGTCCACGGCACCCTGCACGCGCAGGGTTGGGACCACGAAACCAGCGACGCCGACGCCGAGGCGATGGAGACGCTGGAGTCGCTGCTGATGCTGTCGCTGGGCCTGCCCGACCCGTACGC
>JBDLRH010000109.1:0-21960 GCA_039800165.1 Pseudomonadota bacterium | reverse complement strand
CTGTGCCGCCACGTCGCGCAGCACGGCCGCATCGTGGTGGACACGCGCGACGCCGACCACGAGGCCGGCGACCTGCTGCAAGCGGGGCTGGAGGTGACGGGCCTGGCCACGCTGGCCGATGCGGTGCGCGGCGGCGTGGCAGGCGGCACGGGAGGGGCAGGACGTGCCGACCCGGGGCCGGTGCTCTTCAAAAGCTGCGGCTGGGCTGGCTGGGACCTGGCCGCCGCGCGGCTGGCGGTGCCCGGCTAGCGATGCTCAGGCCTTGGGCAGCGTCACGCCGCGCTGGCCCTGGTACTTGCCGCCGCGGTCCTTGTAGCTGACGTCGCAGACCTCGTCGCTTTCGAAGAAGAGCACCTGCGCACAACCTTCACCCGCATAGATCTTGGCCGGCAGCGGTGTCGTGTTGCTGAACTCCAGCGTCACATAGCCTTCCCACTCGGGCTCGAACGGCGTCACGTTGACGATGATGCCGCAGCGCGCGTAGGTGCTCTTGCCCAGGCAGATGGTCAGCACATTGCGCGGGATGCGGAAGTACTCGACCGTGCGCGCCAGCGCAAAGCTGTTGGGCGGAATGATGCAGTGGTCGCCCTCAAAATTGACGAAGCTCTTTTCATCAAAGTTCTTCGGGTCCACCACGGTGCTGTGGATGTTGGTGAAGACCTTGAACTCGGGCGCGCAGCGGATGTCGTAGCCGTAGCTCGAGGTGCCGTAGCTGATGATCTTGTGGCCGTCAGCCTGCCGGACCTGACCAGGCTCGAACGGCTCGATCATGCCGTGCTGCTCGGCCATGCGGCGAATCCACTTGTCGGACTTGATGCTCATGACGGCATTCTAGGCACCGGGCGGCCGGGGCCGCCCGCACACCCACCCGGCCTCAGATCAGCGCGGTGCTCAGCCGGGGGAAGGCGCACACCAGCAACAGCACCAGGAACATCGCCCCGACGAAGGGCATGGCACCGGCAAAGATGCTCTCCACCGACACCCGCGGGTCGTTGAGCGTGCTCTTGACGGTGAACACAGAGATGCCGAATGGCGGCGTGAGCAGGCCCATCTCGACCGCCAGCACCGTGATCACGCCAAAGTGGATCAGGTCAAAGCCGAAGGCCTGCGCGATCGGCGCGGCCACCGGCGTCATGATCAGCAGGATGGAACTGGAGTCGAGGATCATGCCCAGCAGCAGCACGATCGCGATGTACAGCGCCAGAAAGCCGTAGGGCCCGAGGCCGGCATCGCGCACCACTTCGGCAATGGCCACCGGCACACCCGCCACGCTGAGCATGCGGCTGTAGAAGGCCGCCGCCACCAGCAGGATGAGGATGGTGCACGACACGCTGCCGGTTTCGTGCAGCACGCGCCACAGGTTGCCCTTGCCGAGCGAGCGGCGCAGCAGCGCGATCACGAAGGCGCCGAAGGCACCGACGCCGCCGGCTTCGGTAGGCGTGAAAAAGCCGCTGTACAGGCCACCCAGCACCAGCGCCACCAGCGCCGCAATCGGCACCAGCTTGGCGGCCATCTGCCCGCCGGTGAGCGTGATGTCGATGCGCTGCTGGCGCGCCAGCTCAGCCTGCTTTCGCAGGTCGAACACCTTGCCTGGCGTGAAACGCGCCATCAACATGATCATCACCGCGAACACGATGGCCAGCATGAAGCCGGGGATCACGCCGGCGATGAAAAGCTTGCCGATCGACTGCTCGGCCAGCACGCCGTAGATGATCATCAGCAGGCTGGGCGGAATCATCATGCCCAGCACCGAGCTGCCGGCCACGGTGCCGGTGGCAAAGGTCGTCTTGTAGCCGTGGCGCACCATCTCGGGCACCGCCACGCGGGTGAACACCGCCGCCGACGCGATCGACACGCCGGTGACCGCGGCGAACACGGTGTTGGCCGCCACCGTGGCCACGCCCAGGCCGCCGCGCAGCTTGCGCAGCAGCACCTCGGCCACGGTGAAGGTGTCCTTGCCGACGTTCGATATGCTGACCAGCAATCCCATCAGCACGAACAGCGGAATGGTGGCGAAGATGTAGTCGGCAATGCCGTTGTAGGCGGCCATGTACATCAGCCGCATCGCCATGTCGAGGTTGTCGCGTACCAGCCAGACGCCGAAGAAGCCGACAGCCAGCAGCGCCACGCCGATGTGCACGCCCAGCAGCACCAGCAGCACGAGGCCGCCGATCAGCAGGCCACCCAGTCCGAGATCGCTCATGCGCCGCCTCCGAGCGGGTCGTCCACCGGGCCGGTCTGGCCGTGCCTGCGCAGGATGCCGGGAATCGTCAGCAGGTAGCACACCGCGGCTGCGACCGAGCCCGCGATGATCAGGCCGCGGAACGGCCAGGCCGGCACGCTGTAGACGCCCTGCACGCCATAGAACTCGTTGCTGGCCCACGAGTTGCGGAACTCGGGCAGCGCGATGGCCGCCAGCGCGGCGAACAGCGCGGCACCCACCAGTGCATTCATCACATCCAGCACCTTGACGGCCGCGGGCGAGCGCCTGCCGATCAGGTTGAGCAGGAAGTCGCTGCGCGTCATGCGGCCGCTGCACACCGCAGCTGCCAGTTGCAGGAACACGATGGACGCCACCGAGCGCGCAGAGAACTCGGCCACGCCGGTGATCGGCTTGTCCAGGAAGTCGCGGCCGATCACGTCGGCCACCACCAGGCACATGATCAGGAAGATCCACACCGTGCCGATCGAGGCCAGCGCCTGCGCTGGCAGGTCCAGCGGATGTCGCGCCGCGGGCGCAGGGGCGTCAAGGTCGGCTTCAACGGCCATGGTGCATCAGGTCTTTCAGGTTCGAAGCCCGCCCACCCTGGCCCCACTCAACGGTGAGGCCACGGCGGGCGGGCCCAGGTTGTCGCTTCAGGCGGCGATCAGCGGGCTGCCTTGTCCCAGTCGCGCAGCGGCTTGATGCCACGCGCGCGCAGTTCGTCAAAGTAGGCGCGCAGCACCGACTTGCCGGCGTCGCCGGTGGTCTGCAGCCACGGGCCGATGATGTCGGGCAGGCCGTTGATCCACTTGGCGCGCTCGGCGGCGGGCAGGTCGGTGATCTGCAGGCCGGCGGCCTTCATGGTGTCCATCGCCTTGGCAGCGGATGTGGTCACGTGCTTGCCGTGGGCCACCGAAGTGGCGCGGCCGGCCTTCACGAAGGCGTCCTGCACTTCCTTGGGCAGCTTGTCGAAGAAGCTCTTGTTGGCGGCCACGCTGCCGAAGTACATCGCACCGATGTCCACGCGGGTCAGGTGCTTGGCCACCTCGTGCACGCGGGCCGGAGCGATGCCGCTGGCAAAGCTCAGGGCGCCCTGGGTCACGCCGGTCTGGATGTTGGTGTAGTAGGTGGTGAGCGCGCCTTCCACCGGCGTGGCGCCGGTGTCGCGCATCCAGTTGGCCGAGGTGCCCGGCGCGTGGATCTTCTTGTTCTGCAGCGCGGCCATGTTGGTGACCGGGAAGTTGGCGTATACGTCGTAGCTGTCGGTGATCAGGCTGGACAGCGGCACCATGTTCTGCGCCGTCCAGCTGGCCTTGAGCGCCGGATGGTTGGCATTGAGCTTGTCGAAGATCTCGATCAGCAGCTCGTGGTTGGTGGTGGCAAACGGCGTGAAGTAGGTCACGTTTTGCAGCGGCATGGAGGAGTTCTCCCAGACCGTGCCGACCATGCCCACGTCCACGATGCCGTCCTTGACCGCAGCGCGCGTCTCGTTGAACTTGTACAGCGTGCCGCCGTAGTTCTCGCGCCAGCGGATCTGGTACTTGTTGCCGCCTTCCTTGAGCAGCTTGTCCACCTCGGGCTGGAACACCTCTTTCATGGCGTAGGCCCAGATGTTGGCCGTCGGGTGGCTCGACCCGATGTTCACGGTGATGGCCTGCTGCGCGGCGGCGCCGCCGGCGGCAAATGCGCTGCCGAGCGCGATCAGCCCGGACAGGGCAACTTGGTTGAGCTTCATGCGATCTCCTCTTGGGTGAATCACGGCTGAGGCCAGCCGCGGGCGGGTGACATCGCAGCCGCAAGGCCGCGAGGGGGGTGAACGTTAGCAGGCGCGGCGTGGCGTGTCATGCGCGCTTCCTCGGGCGCTGGGGCGCGTCGTTGGCCGGCTGCACCTGCGCTTCGGTGCCGAACAGCGCTCGGCTGGCCACCAGGTAGCCACGCACGCGGTCGCGCACCAGCGTCTCGCTGAAGCGCTCGGGCGCCACGTCGCTGGCCACGCCCTGCGCGTAGATCCAGCGACGCATCGGAATGTAGAAGAAGCCGCCGTGCAGGCCCATCAGCAGCTCGGTCTCGCGCTCGCTGGCACGCGCGCGGCTGACCACGCCGCGAAAGCGCCGCGTCTCGCGGATCAGGCGGGTGAACAGGCGCTGGCGCAGCAGCGAGAAAAAGCGGTCGGTGATGGTGTGGTCGGTCAGCCCCGAGAACACGAAGATGCGCACGAACTCGCGCGAGAGCGCGGCGTTGACGTACTCCACATAGAAGTCGGTCAGCTTGTCCTCGGGCGAGCGCGCCGGGTCATCGAGCAGCGTCTCCCACTCGGGCTGCCAGCGGCCCTCGAACACCTCGAGGTACACACGGTCGATCAGCGCCTGCTTGGTCGGGAAGTAGTGGTACAGCAGCGCATGCGTCACGCCGATGCTGCTGGCCAGGTCACGCAGCTGGCCGTCGAGCCCCTTGTCGGCAAAGAACTGGATCGCGCCGTCCAGGATCTGCCGCTCGCGCTCGGCCACCCCCAGCCGCCGGCGGGCGCGCGGCACCTCGGCGGCGGGCCGCCGGGCCTGCGACGCCTTGGCGGCCACAGCCCCCCGGGCCGCGGCGCGGGAGCGATCAGGGTTTTTCTGGATGGGCACGCTATTTACCGGGCGGTCAATTTTGCCTACTATTGTTGACCGGCTGGTAAACAAAAACACCCGTGAAAACCCCAACACCCCACGCAGCCCCCGCCCCGCAGGCGCGCGCTGCAGGAACGCACGCATGGAACTGACCGGCGACATCGTCATTGGCGCGGCGCGTTCGCGCGTGTGGGCCGCCCTCAACGACCCCGAGGTGCTGGCCGCCTGCATCCCCGGCTGCGAGGCGGTCGAGGTGGTCGGCCCGCTGGAGAAGACCGCCCGCGTGATGATCAAGGTCGGCCCGGTGCGTGCACGCTTTGCCGGCCGCATCCTGCTGGCCGATGTGGTGGAGGCCGAGCGCTGCTCGATGAGCTTCGAGGGCTCGGGTGGCGCGGCGGGCATGGCGCGCGGGCAGTCGCAGGTGCAGCTGTCCGACGAAAACACGCCCGGGGGCCTGCACACCCGGCTTCGCTATACGGTGCAGGCGTCGGTGGCCGGCAAGCTCGGCCAGGTGGGCGGCCGCATGATCGACGCCGCCGCCAAGCAGATGGCCGACCAGTTCTTCGGCGCGTTCCAGGCGCATGTGGCGCCTGTCGCTGCGTCCCCGGGCGCTGCCAGCGAGGCACCTCATGTCGCCCCGGTGGCCGACCCCGTGGCTGCACCGGATGTTGCCGCCGCCCCGGTGGCCGCGGCAGCACCTGCCTCCGCACGCACGTCGCCCCCTGCCCTACCGGCTGCCACCGAATGGCTGCGCGTCAAGTGGTTCGCGCTTGGCGCACTGGCCACCGCCTTGGGCGTGTGGATCGGCAAGCGCCTGTGATTCAACCTGCCCCCACCCGATGAGGAGCCCGCATTGAAATCGCCCCAATTCGACTACTGCAAGCCCGCCTCGCTGGACGAGGTGTTCTCGCTGCTCGCGCAGCATGGTGACGACGCGCGCATCCTGGCCGGCGGCCAGACGCTGATGGCCACGCTCAACATGCGCCTGTCCGAGCCGGCGCTGCTGATTGACATCACCGGCCTGAAGGCGCTGCGCGGCATCCGCGTGCAGGGCGACCGGCTGTACATCGGCGCACTGACCACCCACACCGACATCGAGGGCAGCGCACTCGTCGCGCAGCACGCGCCCATGCTGGCGCAGGCCGCACCGCACATTGCGCACCGCGCCATCCGCAACTCGGGCACCTGGGGCGGCTCCATCGCCTACGGCGACCCGGCCGCCGAATGGCCGTGCTGCCTGTGTGCGCTGGACGGCACGGTGCACCTGCAAGGCGCGGGCGGCGCGCGGCAGGTGTCGGCCACCGACTTCTTTCAGGACCTCTACACCACCGCACTGCAGCCCGGCGAGATCGTCGTTGGCGCCGATGTGCCGCTGGCCGGCGCCGCCGACTGGGTGGGCTTTGATGAGCTCGCGCGCCGCCACGGCGACTACGCGGTGGCCGGCCTGGCGGTGGCTGCGCGCTTTCAGGGCACGCAGGCGCAGCGCGTGCACCTGAGCTTCCTGGGCATCGGCCCGATTCCGCTGCGCGCGCGCCGCACCGAATCGGTGCTGGCCGGCAAGACACTGGACACCGCCACCATCGAGATTGCGGTGGCCTCGCTCAAGGCCGAGCTCGACCCGCTGCCCGACCTGACCCACAGCGCCGACACCAAGCGCCACCTGGCCACCGTGCTGGCGCGCCGCCTGCTGCAGGCCGCGCACGCCAGCCGCAGCGCCATCCCGGCCTGAACGCACCCGACCCGACGGAGACTGTCATGGCATCGCTTCATACCCTTCATGTCGAAGTCAACGGCCAGGCGCAGCTGCGCAGCGTGCAGCCGCGCCAGCACCTGGTGGACTTCATCCGCAACGAGCTGGGCCTCAAGGGCTCGCACCTGGGCTGCGAGCACGGCGTGTGCGGCGCCTGCACCGTCGAGGTGGACGGCCGCATCGTGCGCGGCTGCCTCACGCTGGCGGTGCAGACGCAGGGCTGCAAGGTACGCACCATCGAAGGCCTGAGCAACGACGGCGACGTGCGCGACCTGCAAGAGGCCTTCATCCGCAACAACGCGCTGCAGTGCGGCTTCTGCACCCCGGGCATGGTGATGGCCGCCAAGGAACTGCTTGAGGCCAAGCCCGACGCCACGCGCGAGGAAGTGCGCGAGTGGATGAGCGGCAACTTCTGCCGCTGCACCGGATACCACGCCATCGTCGACGCGATCTGCGAGACCCTGGCCGAGCGCGCCAAGAACGCAAGCAAGGTGAGCGCATGAACACGAGCACGCTGAACGAGGTGAACCACATCGTCCACGCCGGCCCCGAGGTGGAGGAGCGGCCCACCGCTCACCCGGCCGACCCGACCGACAAGCCGCTGCACGACCTGACCGAAGACCCGCGCTACATCGGCAAGAGCGTCGAGCGCCCCAGCGCGCGCAAGCTGGTGCAGGGCCAGGGCACCTACATCGACGACATCGAGCTGCCGCGCATGGCGCACGTGGTGTACTGGCGCAGCCCGGTGGCGCACTGCCGCATCAAGCGCATCGACGCCGCAGCCGCACGCGGCATGCCCGGCGTGATCCTGGTGGCCGACGGACACGACCTGGCCAGGATCTGCAAGCCCTGGGTGGCGGTGCTGGGCCACCTGGCCGGCATGAAGTCGGCGCCGCAGTACCCGCTGGCGGTGGACCGCGCCTGCTGGCAGGGCGAGCCGGTGGTGGCCATCGTTGCCGAAACGCGCGAGCAGGCCGAAGACGCGCTGCAGGTGCTGCAGGTCGACATCGAAGAGCTCGAGCCGGTGGTCGACATGGAGACCGCACTCGACGCCTCCACGCCGCTGATCCACCCCGAGCTTGGCGACAACCTGTGCTTCACCCGCAGCCTGAACGTGGGCGAGGTGGACGATGCCTTTGCCAAGGCCGATGCGGTGGTCGAGACCACCTTCGAGTTCGGCCGCCACACCGGCGTGACGCTCGAGCCGCGCTGCCAGATCGCCGAATGGAATTCGGCTGACCAGAAGCTCACCGTCTACCACTCGTTCCAGGCCCCGCACATGATGCAGGACCTGTACGCGCGCCAGTTCGACCTGCCCGAGTCCAGCATCCGCGTGATCTGCAAGGAAGTCGGCGGCTCGTTCGGCATCAAGGTGCATGCCTACCCCGACGACTTCGCCACCGTGGCGCTGTCGATGATGTGCAAGCGGCCGGTGAAGTTCGTGGCCGACCGCATCGAAAGCTTCATCAGCGACATCCACGCGCGGCACCACCGGGTGAAGGCGCGCATTGCCGCCAGCAAGAGCGGCGAGATCCTCGCCTTCGACATGGACGACCTGACCGGCATCGGCCCGTACTCGATGTTCCCGCGCACCAGCGCGATCGAGGGCAACCAGGTCGTCAACCTGGTGGGCGGCCCCTACAAGCACAAGAACTACCGCGCGCACCTGAAGGTCGTCTTCCAGAACAAGACGCCGACCTGCCAGTACCGCGGTGTGGGCCACCCGATTGCCTGCGCGGTGACCGAGGGCCTGGTGGACCAGGCCGCGCGCGCCATCGGCATGGACCCGCTGGAGTTCCGCAAGAAGAACGTCATCCCCGACGATGCGTACCCGGCCACCGGCGCCAGCGGCATCAAGCTCGAGGTGCTGTCGCACGAGGCGTGCCTGCGCAAGATCGAGCAGATGATGGACTACCCGAAGCTGAAGGCGGAGATCGCTGAACTGCGCAAGCAGGGCATCTACCGCGGCATCGGCTTTGCGGCGCTGATCGAGCTGACCAACCCCAGCGCCGCCTTCTATGGCGTGGGTGGTGCGCGCATCGCATCGCAGGACGGCTGCACCATCCGCCTGGACCCAAGCGGCGCCATCAGCGTGAGCGTGAGCGTGGGCGAACAAGGCCAGGGCAACGACGGCATCTACCGCCAGATCGCCGCCGACGCGGTGGGCGTGGATCTGGAGAAGGTGCGCCTGGTGCTGAGCGACACCGATGTCACGCCGTACGGCGGCGGCACCTGGGCCTCGCGCGGCGCAGGCGTGGGCGGCGAAGCGGTGCTGCTGGCCGGCCAGGCCCTGCGCGCCAACATCCTGAAGGTGGCTGCAGTCATCGCCAAGCGCGACGCCGCCGAGCTGGCCATCCGCCGCGGCAAGGTGGTCGATGCGAAGACGATGGAGCCGGTGCTCGACTTCGCCGAGCTGGGCCGGGTGGCCTACTTCCGCTCGGACACGCTGCCCAATGACTTCACGCCCGAGCTGATGGTCACGCGCCACTACGCGCAGCGCGACTTTCCGTTCATCTTCACCAACGGGGTGCAGGCCTCGTATGTGGAGGTGGACCCGGACACCGGCTTCGTGAAGCTGCTCAAGCACTGGGCGGTGGAAGACTGCGGCCGCGTGATCAACCCCAAGCTGGTGGACGAGCAGATCCGCGGCGCCATCGTGCAGGGCATTGGCGGCGCGATGCTCGAGGAATGCCTGTACGACGACCGCGGCCTGATGATCAACGCCAGCATGGCCGACTACCTGGTGCCGATGAGCGGCGAGATGCCCGACATCGACGTGGCCCATGTGCAGACGCCCACCCGCAGCTCGCAGCTCGGTGCCAAGGGCGCGGGCGAGGCCGGCACCGCGGGCGCACCAGCGGCGGTGATGAATGCGATCAATGACGCGCTGGCGCCGTTCAAGGCGCAATGCTGGTCGCAGCCGCTCACGCCGCAGAAGATCCTGCGCGCGCTGGGCAAGGTCTGAGGCAGCAAGCGCGTTTCGGTGACGCCGGGGCGAGCGGGGCTAGCGCCCCGCAATCACCGTGCGCTGGATCGCGCGGTCATCGCCCAGCACGATCAGTGCAAACAACAGCTCGTCCAGGCTGTCGGCCTGCGTCGTCTTGCGCTCGAGCATCGGCGTGGCGCGAGGGTCGATGACAACGAAGTCGGCCTCGCAGCCCGGCTGCAGGTTGCCCACCACGCCGTCCAGGCCGAGTGCCGCTGCCGCACCCGCGGTGTGCTGCCACCACAGCTGCGCCGGCGCGAGGCACAGCCCCGCCTTGCTCTGCCCTTCGCGGCCCACCTGGTAGGCCGCCAGCATGGTCTGAAACGGGCTGAAGCTGGTGCCGCCACCCACATCGCTGGCCAGGCCGTAGCGAAAGCCCACGCGGTCGGCGCCGGCGTAATCAAAGAAGCCGCTGCCCAGAAACAGGTTGCTGGTGGGGCACACCGCGGCCGCTGCGCCAGTGGATCGCATGCGTGCGCGGTCGTCGTCGTCGAAGTGGATGCAGTGCGCGTAGATGGCGCGCTCGCGCATCAGGCCGAAGTCGTCGTAGATGGCGAGGTAGCTGGATGAGCGCGGAAACAGCGAGCGCGCCCAGCGGATCTCGTCCAGGTTCTCGGCCACATGCGACTGGATCCACACATCAGGGTACTTCTGCGCCAGCTCGCCGGCACCGGCCAGCTGCCGTTCGCTGCAGCTCGGTGCAAAGCGCGGCGTGATCGCATAGCCCAGCCGCTCCACCCCATGCCAGCGGCGGATCAGGTCTTCGGTGTCGATCAGCGATTGTTCGGTGTCGTCGCGCACGCCATCGGGGCAATGACGATCCATCAGGCACTTGCCGGTGACGAGGCGCCGGCCGCGTGCACGCGCCTCGCCCATCAGCGCATCGACCGACGCCACATGCGATGTGGAGAACGCCAGCGCGGTGGTCACGCCATGGCGGTCGAGCTCGTTGAAGAAAAAGCGCGCCACCTCGGCCGCGTAGTCGGCATCGGCAAAGCGCGCCTCGTGCGGAAAGGTGTAGTCAGCAAGCCAGGGCAGCAGCCCCTCGGCCGGCGAGCCGATCACATCCGTCTGCGGGTAGTGGATGTGCAGGTCCACAAAGCCCGGCGCAATCAGGCAGCCGCGCAGGTCTTCGACCGCCACGCCGGCAAAGCGCGAGCCCAGCGCCTGCCAGGCACCCGCCGCACGCACCACCGGGCGACCCTGGGCATCGGGCCCGACGACCAGCAGGCCATCGCTGTCGTACAGCGGCTGGCCGTCGTCATCGAATCGCAGGAGCTGGGCGCGGTAGGCTTTCATGCCGCTATTGTGGAAGCTTGCCCTGCACACCCTCGGCCAGCCAGTTCATCGACAGGATGGCACCGTCGTCCAGCGTACGGCCGGCAGCGATCACCTCGCGGCCGGTGTTGTCGCGCACCGCCGTCTTGCCGGCAGCAAACGGATGCAGCTTGCCGGCGGCCATGTCGCGCTGGCGCGCCAGCACTTCGTCTTGCACCGCCTTGGGTACCTTGGGGCCAAAGTCGCCGATGCGCACCATGCCCTGCTTCACGCCGCCCCACACATCGCCGCTGCTCCAGCGGCCGTCGATCACTGCGCGGGCGCGCTGGGTGTAGTAGTCGCCCCAGTGGTGAGTCACGGCCGCCAGCTGCGCATCGGGCGCCACCTTGCGCATGTCGGAGTGGTAGGCAATGGCCCACTTGCCGCGCTCCTGCGCTGCGGCCATCACCGCGGTGGATGCGGTGTGAAAGGCCAGCACATCGGCACCCTGGTTCAGCAGCGTCATGGCCGCATCGCGCTCGCGCGCCGGGTCGAACCAGGCGTTCAGCCACAGCAGCTTGACCTCGGCCTTCGGGTTCACCGAGCGCAGACCCAGCGTGAAGGCGTTGATGCCCTGCAGCACCTCGGGGATCGGGAAGCCCGCCACATAGCCCACGCTGCCCGTGCGGGTGACGCGGCCCGCTGCGATACCCGCGAGGTAGCGGCCTTCGTAGTAGCGCGCATTCGCGGTGGCCACGTTGTCGGCGCGCTTGTAGCCGGTGATGGATTCGAACTTCACGTTCGGGAACTCGCGCGCTACCTTGATCGTCGGCTCCATGTAGCCAAAGCTCGGCGTGAAGATGAGGCCGTGGCCCTGCTGCGCCAGGTCGCGAATCACGCGCTCGGCGTCCGCGCCTTCGGGCACGCTCTCCACCGTGGTGCTGCGCACGCGGGCGCCCAGTGCGGCTTCCATCGCCTTGCGGCCGTCATCGTGCTGCTTCACCCAGCCGGCGTCCGTCACCGGGCCGATGTGGATGAAGGCCACCTTCAGCGGTGCGGATGAAGCTGCGCCCGCAGCAGGCGACTGCGCGTTCGACAAGGGGGAAGCGGAAAACGTCAGGCACGCCAGCGCGAGGCTGGCTGCGAGGTTTTTGTACATGGTGTTCCTCTACATGGCCCCGGGGATGGTGGAAAAAGGACAAAGAAAAAGGCCGCCGGGGCGCGACCTTTCAAGCCTTGATTGTAATTAATCGGGTTCTGACCCCGATTAATCACGGGGTGAGCAGCAGCTGGTGCGCCCACGCAGGGGGCTTGAGCTGCAGCGGGCGGTCGCGCACCGCGGCCCATTCGTCGCGCATGTCGCGATCGCGCGATGAGAACACCAGGCCGCTCTGCCCGGTCTGGTAGATGAAGCGCGAGCGCTCCAGGTCGCTCAGGTCGTAGATGGCGCGCAGGCTGGCCGCATGGCGGTTGGCAAACGGCATGCGCTCGCTGTTGGGCCAGTACTGCCCCACGTTCACCGTCCACGAATCACCGCCGGTGGGTACGCTCACATCAAAGAAACGCGCAAGCGCCGCCACATTGCCAAAGGGCTTGTGGCTCGACAGCGCCGGATGCGCGTCGCCCCAGCGCCAGCGCGCCACATCGTCACCCTGCATCGCGCGGATGCGGTCGAGCGCGCGGGCCAGCGCCTGGGCCGACACCTCTGCACACGGCTTGCCACCACACCAGAAGGCCGATGCCTGCGGATCGGCCAGGATGCGCTTGACGCCCTCGCGGAAGTGCCGCTTTCCGTACAGCGACTTGAAGCGCTCTTCGCCAATGCGCGGTGCCAGCATCGCGCGGGTCAGCTCGTCGGACCACACCGACAGCACCAGCGCCGCACCGCTGTCAGCGCGCATGCCGCCGTCAAAGTCTTTCAGCAGGGCCTGCGCTGCGTTCGCCAGCGGGTGCGCACTTGGCGTGGCGCGCAGCACCGGCAGCAGCGCCTGCGCCGACAGCGACACCAGGTCGCCCTGGATGGCGCGCACGCTGTTCAGGTCGTGGCTGGGGCGCGCCTGCAGCAGCGCCTCGATGCGCTGCTGCCGCTCGGGCGTGTTCCAGTCCGAGGTGATGAAGTGCGGATAGTCGGCCGCGTGGATGCGCTGGTTGGCGGTGGCATGCCAGCCACGTGCGCGGATCTGCTCATGGCTTGCCTGCGGCACCTGATCGGCCGGCAGCCAGCCCGCCCAGTCATAGCGCGCGTCCCAGCCGGGCGCGGGCGCCACGCCACGCAAGTCATGCGCCGGCTTGCGCAGCGGCACGCGGCCGATCGCGCGGTACGCCGTCTGCCCTGCGGTGTCGGCCGCCACCAGGTTTTGCATCGGCGAGTGGTGCAGTGCAAACGCGCGCTGCAGTTCGTCGATGTTCTGCGCAAAGTTGGCCTGCATGCCGGCCAGCACCGTCTGGTTGTCGGCGTCCAGCGCGCTCCAGCGCAGCGCCAGCACAAAGCGCCGCGTATCGATCACCCTGCCGTGGCTCGCCTGCGCATCGCTCAGCACCGGGCCATGGCGCGTACGCCGCACGTTGAGCTTCATATCGGGCTGGCCCTTCACGCGGATGACTTCTTCGCGTGACTCGAACGCGGCCCAGCCCTCGGGTGTGCGGTACTTCGTCGGGTCTTCCGGGTGAATCTGCTCAAGGTAGAGGTCTTGCACATCGGGGCCGGTGTTGGTGAAGCCCCAGGCCACGCCGGCGGTGCGGCCCAGCACCACCATCGGCAAGCCGGGAAGCGTGGCGCCAATCACGTCGGTGGCTGGCAGCCCGTCACCCGCAGGCGCCTTCAGGCGCGCGAAGTACCAGATGGCCGGCGCACCCAGCGCCAGATGCGGGTCGTTGGCGACGATGGGCTTGCCGCTGGCGCTGCGCTCGCCGGCAATCACCCAGTTGTTGGAGCCCTTGCCGTCCACCGCGCCCAGCTGGTCGACCCAGTCGTTGGCGCCCTGCGCCATGGCGGTGAGCATGCTGTGGTGCAGGCCGTCGCGCTGCGGCTGGCTGTCGTGCGTGGTGCGCGCAGGTGCGGCGCCACCGGGCCGCATGCCCGGGTCGATGTCGGTGCGGTACACGCCCAGGCTGCGGTACAGCGCGGCCAGGTCCACCCGCGTGGCGGGTGCATCGCCCGGGTAGGGCGGCATCATCTGCCACAGCTGCTCGGTGCCCAGCACCTGCAGCAGCGACAGGCGCGCAAACTCGTTGCCCCAGTTGCCGCCCAGGTCCAGCGCCATCATCAGTGCCCAGCCCACGCTGTCTTGCGGCGTCCAGGCGCCGGGGCGAATGCGCAGCACATGAAACTCGGGTGGCAGCGCCTGCGAGGCCTGGGCGTGGAAGGCATTGATGCCGTCGGCATAGGCCTGCAGCACCGCCTGCGCCGCCGCGGGCAGCCGCGCCCATTGCGCCTGCGCCGCCTGCCGGATGCCCAGCGTGCGCAGCAGCTTGTCGGTCTCCAGCGTGGCCGGCCCGAACACTTCGGACAAGGTGCCGCTCATCACCCGCCGGTTGAACTCGAGCTGCCAGCTGCGCTCTTGCGCATGCACCCAGCCGATGGCAAAGCTCGCATCACGCAGCGACTGTGCCTCGATGTGCGTCACATCGGCAGCATCGCGTCGCACCTGCACCGCAGCTTTCAGCCCGCTGGCGCGCAGCTGGCCGTCCAGCGCCGGCAGGCTGCGCCAGGCATACACCGCCAGTGCCGTGGCAACGACAACGATCAGTGCGCCCACCAGCAGCAGTGCACGCCAGGTCCATCGCTTGAGCATCGGCATCCCCCCTCTTGCAAGTCAGTGCGCAACACCTGCAAAGCAGGCATCCAGCGCCGCCACGTGGCGTGCGCGTTCGGCAGGCGTGATGAAGCTCGCCTCAAGGCTGTTGCGCGCCAGCGCATACGCCTCGGCTGGGCCCAGCGCGAGTGCATCAAAGGTCTGCGTGAAGTTCTCCAGCAGGTAGCCGCCAAAGTACGCCGGGTCATCGGAATGGACGGTGGCGCACAAGCCGGCGTCCAGCAGCGTCTTCAGGTTGTGCTGCGCCAGCGTGGGGAACACGCACAGCTTGATGTTGGACAGCGGGCACACCGTCAGTGGCACGCGCTCGCGCGCCAGGCGCTGCATCAGCGCCGCGTCGTGCACCGCCTGCACCCCGTGGTCGATGCGTTCGGCCTTCAGCACATCCAGCGCGCCCCACACGTAGGCAGGCGGCCCCTCTTCGCCGGCGTGCGCCACCACATGCAGGCCGAGCTCGCGGCAGCGCGCGAACACCCGGGCAAACTTTTCGGGGGGATGGCCCTTCTCGCTGGAGTCCAGGCCCACGCCGATGAAGTGCTGGCGGTGCGGCAGCGCCTGCTCCAGCGTCGCAAAGGCCTCGTCTTCGCTCAGGTGGCGCAGGAAGCACAGGATGAGCTGCGCACTCAGGCCGTACTCGCGCTGCGCTGCATCGCAGGCGCGGTTCAGGCCGCCAATCACCGCTGCCATCGGCACGCCGCGCGCGGTGTGCGTCTGCGGGTCGAAGAAGATTTCTGCATGCACCACACCGTCGGCATGGGCCCGCGCGAAATACGCCGAGGCCATGTCAAAGAAGTCGGCCTCGGTGTGCAGCACGCTCGCGCCGGCGTAGTAGATGTCCAGAAAGCTTTGCAGGTCGGTGAAGGCATAGGCCGCTCGCAGGGCTTCGACGCTCGCATATGGCAGGCTCACGCCGTTGCGCTGCGCCAGCGCGAAGATGAGCTCGGGCTCGAGCGAGCCTTCGACGTGCATGTGCAGCTCGGCCTTGGGCATGCGGCGCAGCAGGGCATGCAGATCGGTGCGTGACAGGGTGGGCATGGCGTGCGTGCGTTGACAGGCAGACAACCGGGATTCAGCAGGTGCCCCAGGCGATGCCTGCGCGCAGCAGCATGCGGCGGTAGGCAGCCGACATGCGGTCGGCCGGGCCATGCACCTCGCGCGGTGCATCGCTTGCGGCCAAGCGACCAATGGGCAGCAGCACCGGCTGCGATTCGACCACCGGGCGGTCTTGCGCAAACACGTCGTCCTGAAAGGCGCGCAGCGACGCCTCGTCGCTGGGGTCGTTGCGCGTGACCATCACGAACCACGCCACCGAGCGGCCGGGCTCCAGCGGCTGCACGAACAGCGCGATCGCGTTCTCGGTGGCGGCACCCGCGGCATCCGCGGCGTCCGAAGAGGGCGCACGCTTGCGCAGCATGGCGGCAAAGGGCGCCTCGACCGCGTAGTGGTAATCGACCCACGGGGCGGGGGCGGTTTCGGGCGCGTCAACGCAAGCGCTGGCAGCAAAGCCGCGCGGCTGCAGCGCCCGGCAGCGCTCGGCCACCACGCCATCGTCGCGCTCGCGCACCTCGCCGGTGTCGA
Source organism: Pseudomonadota bacterium (assembly GCA_039800165.1). Classification (GTDB taxonomy): domain Bacteria; phylum Pseudomonadota; class Gammaproteobacteria; order Burkholderiales; family Burkholderiaceae_C; genus JBDLRH01. The sequence continues at coordinate 5,762 of JBDLRH010000109.1, read as the reverse complement.
CTTCGGCATGGGCCGCATCGCCCAGCCAGCCGGCATGCACGAAACCGAAGTGCGACAGGTCCAGAAAGTTTTCGATCAGCCGCCCCGGGCTGCTGGCCACCGTGTACGGGCCGCAGACGATGCGCCGCGCGTCATCGCCCTGCCCGGCTTCAAAGCGCGGCGGCTCAGGCCACAGCGGGTGCGCCGCGCGGGCCAGGCGCACCCACACCAGGCCATGCGCGCAGCGCACGTCGAACACGGTGCAGGCATGGCCCGCCGGCGGCACAAAGCCCGGCGCCGCAGGCACTGCAATGCACTGGCCTTCGCGCGCCCCGGCAGCATCGGCTGCACCCGCGGTGTTGGCTGCTCCACCAGCACCACCGCCAGCCGCAAAGCGCCAGCCGTGATACGGACACTGCAGCGCATCGCCCTGCACGCTGCCCAGCGACAGCCGCGCGCCGCGGTGCGGGCAGCGGTCGGCCCAGGCATGCAGGCCGCCCTGCGCATCACGCCACAGCACCAGCGCGCGACCGAGCAGCTGCACCGCCATCGGGGCGGTGGCTGCATCCTGCAGCGCCGACTGCGCCGCCACCGGATGCCACAGCCGGTCTTCGACGCAGGGCGCAGCCGCCGCATCAGGCGAAGGCGCAGCAAGCTCGCGGGCGTTCATGCGGTCAGCGTAGCAGAAGCACCGGCAACAAAAAACCGGCCCTGAGGCCGGTTGCAGAGGATGCGACCCGGAGTCCGGACCGGGCCGCGCTCGCCAGAAATTACTTCTTGTCGCCGGGGATCTTGCCTTCCACGCCCTTGACGTAGAAGTTCACGCCGCCCAGGAACTTGTCATCGGCCACTTCGTCCTTCTTCAGGACTTCCTTGCCGTCCTGGCCAACGATCGGGCCCTTCCAGATCGCGAAGGTGCCGGCCTTCAGGCCCGCCTTGATCTCGTCGATCTTCTTCTTGATGTCCTCAGGCACGTCAGCGGCCACCGACACCATGTCGATCGCGCCTTCCTTGTGGCCCCACCACACGCCGCCGGTCTGCCAGGTGCCTTCCAGCGCGTCCTTGGTGGCCTTGATGTAGTACGGCGCCCAGTTGATGATGGCCGAACCCAGGTGGGCCTTCGGGCCGTAGGCGGTCATGTCCGAATCCCAGCCGAAGGCGCGCTTGCCCATCTTCTCGGCGGTCTGCAGCACGGCCGACGAGTCGGTGTTCTGCATCAGCACGTCGGCGCCGCCGTTGATCAGCGCGGTGGCGGCTTCGCTCTCTTTCGGCGGGTTGAACCACTCGTTGACCCACACCACCTTGGTCTTGACCTTCGGGTTGACGCTCTGCGCGCCCATGGTGAAGCTGTTGATGTTGCGGATCACCTCGGGAATCGGGATCGACGCCACCACGCCCAGGGTGTTGGACTTGGTCATCTTGCCGGCGATCACGCCCGCCATGTACGCGCCTTCGTAGGTGCGGCTGTCGTAGGTGCGCATGTTCGGCGCGGTCTTGTAGCCGGTGGCGTGCTCGAACTTGACGCCGGCGTTGTCGGCGGCGACCTTGAGCATCGGCTCCATGTAGCCGAAGGTGGTGCCGAAGATCAGCTTGTTGCCCTGCGCCACCATGTCGCGGATCACGCGCTCGGCGTCCGCGCTCTCGGGCACCTTCTCGACGAAGCTGGTGACCACCTTGTCGCCGAACTCCTTCTCGATCGCCTTGCGGCCGTTGTCGTGCGCGAAGGTCCAGCCGCCGTCGCCCACCGGGCCGACGTAGGCAAACGCGATCTTCAGCGGCTCGGGCTTGGCCGCCGGTGCGGGCGCCTCGGCCTTCTTGGGCTCTTCCTTCTTGCCGCAACCCACCAGGGCAGCGGCCGCAATCGCGGAGATGGCCGCCACTTGGAGCAGCGAACGTTTCTTCAGGTCAGTCATGTCAAGTCCTTCTTGAGGGGGTTGAGACAAGGGAAAGCGGGACGAAAGCAAAAATTATGCGCCGGGATGGAACGGCTTGCCCAGCGAGGCCGGCATGTTGACCCGGATCCATGTAGGGTTGCGCGAGATCAGAGCCAGCACCACGATGGTAGCCACATAGGGCAGCATGCTCAGGAACTGGGCCGGCACCTGCACCCCGATGCCCTGCAGGTGGAACTGCAGCATGGTCACGCCGCCGAACAGGTAGGCCCCCAGCAACACGCGCGCCGGGCGCCAGGTGGCAAAGGTGGTCAGCGCCAGCGCAATCCAGCCCTTGCCCGCCACCATGCCCTCCACCCACAGCGGGGTGTAGATCACCGACAGGTAGGCGCCGGCCAGCCCGCACAGCGCACCGCCCGCCACCACCGCGGCCAGGCGGATGCGCCGCACCGGATAGCCCAGCGCATGCGCCGATTCGGGCGACTCGCCCACCGCCCGCAGCACCAAGCCGGTGCGCGAGTGGTACAGGAACCAGATCAGTGCCACCGCCAGCGCCATGGTCGCGTAGACCATCGGATGCTGGCGAAACAGCGCCGGGCCCAGCAGCGGGATGTCGGCCAGCAGCGGAATGGCAAAGTCGGCGCGCTCGGGCAGCTTCTCCTGCACATACGAGATGCCGGCAAACGCAGAGAAGCCGGTGCCAAACAGGCTGAGCGCCAGCCCGGTGGCGTACTGGTTGGTGTTGAGCCAGATCGTCAGCACGCCAAAGCACAGCGCCATCAGCGCGCCGGCCCCCATGCCCGCCACAAAGCCAAGCGCGTCGCTGCCGGTGTGCACCACCGCGGCAAAGCCGGCGATGGCCGCGCACAGCATCATGCCCTCGGCGCCCAGGTTGACGATGCCGGCCTTCTCGTTGATCAGCAGCCCCAGCGCGGCAATGGCCAGCACCGTGCCCGCGTTCAGCGTGGCGGCCAGCAAGAGGGCGTAGCTTTCCATGGCGCTTAATGGGCTTGGTGTGGGGTCATGGCGCAGGCACCACGGGCTGCGGCGTTGCGCTGGCCAAGCAGAAGCATGCAACCCATCACGCCACCCGCCTTCCCCACCGCACCCGATACGCCACCAGCGTGTCGCAGGCCAGCAGGCAGAACAGCAGCAGGCCCTGGAACACGCCGGTCAGCGACTTGGGCAGGCCCATGCGCGACTGCGCGAGTTCGCCGCCGATGTAGAACATGCTCATCAGGATGGCCGAGAACACCATGCCCAGCGGATGCAGGCGACCGACGAAGGCCACGATGATGGCGGCGAAGCCGTAGCCTGCGGGCACGTAGGGCGTGAGCTGCCCGATCGGGCCGGCCACCTCCAGCGCGCCGGCCAGGCCTGCGGCGCCGCCCGAGATCAGCAGCGCTGTCCACAGCGCGCGGCGCGACGAAAAGCCCGCATAGCGCGCCGCCATCGGTGCCAGGCCGCCGACCTGCTGCGCAAAGCCCGCGCGGGTGCGAAACAGATAGACCCACAGCATTGCGGCAGCGGCCAGTGCGATCAGCAGCCCGATGCTGACCCGCGAGCCCTGCATCAGCCGCGGGATCTGCGTCACGCGCTCAAACGTCTTGGTCTGCGGAAAGTTGTAGCCCGCCGGGTCCTTCCACGGGCCATAGACCAGATAGCCCAGCACCAGAATCGCCACGTACACCAGCATCAGGCTGACGAGAATTTCGTTGGCATTGAAGCGGTCGCGCAGCAGTGCGGTCAGGGCCGCCCACAGCATGCCGCCCAGCACACCGGCCAGCATCACCGCCAGCACGATCCAGCCACCGGTGGTCTTGTCGGCCATCAGCGCCACGCCGCCGGCGAATACCGCACCGATGACGAACTGGCCCTCGGCGCCGATGTTCCACACGTTGGAGCGAAAGCACACCGCCAGGCCCAGCGCGATCAGCAGCAGCGGCGTGGCCTTGACCATCAGCTCGCCCAGCGCATAGGCCGACTTGACCGGCTCCCAGAAGAACATCGACAGGCCGCGCACCGGGTCCTTGCCCAAAGCGCTGAACAGCAGCACGCCGATGGCCACCGTGAGCAGCAGCGCCAGCAGCGGCGAGCCGATGCTCCAGGCGCGCGAGACTTCGGCGCGCGGTTCAAGCCGCAGCATGGGTGCCCCCTGCGGTCTCGGCGTCTTTCGGGTGGCCAGGCCACAGGCCGCTCATCCATTCACCCACTTGCGCCACCGTGGCCTCGGCACGCACCATCGACGGCGAAATGCGGCCGCGCGCCATCACATGCAGCCGGTCGCTGATCTCGAACAGCTCGTCGAGTTCTTCGCTCACCACCAGCACCGCGCAGCCGGCGTCGCGCAGCGCAAGAATCTCGCCGCGGATCTGCGCTGCCGCGCCCACATCCACGCCCCAGGTCGGCTGCGAGACGATCAGCAGCCTGGGCTGCGCCGACACCTCGCGGCCGACGATGAACTTCTGCAGGTTGCCGCCCGACAGCGAACGCGCCGGCGCATCGGGGCCACCGGCCTTCACGCCAAAGCGCGCGATCACGCCACGCGCCTGCTCGCGCAGCGCGCCCATGCGGATCCAGCCCAGCGCGCCGAGCGATTCGCTGCGCGTGAGCAGCAGGTTGTGCGCCAGGCTCATCGAGGGCACCGCGCCGCGGCCCAGCCGCTCTTCGGGAACAAAGTGCAGCCCGGCGGCGCGACGCCGCGTCGGCGACCAGCGGCCCATGGCGTGGCCCAGCGCCTGCACCATCGCCGGCTCGGCGCGCGTGTCTTCGCCCGACAGCGCGCGCAGCAGCTCGCGCTGGCCGTTGCCAGACACGCCCGCAATGCCCACCACCTCGCCGGCGCGCACCTGCAGCGACACGTCGTGCAGCGCCACGCCAAACGGGTCATCGCTGGGCAGCGACAGCGCACGCACATCCAGCACCCGATCGCCCGGCGTGCGCTCTTCGTGCTTGAGCGCGGGCGGCTCGGCGCCGATCATCAGCCGCGACAGCGACGCATTACTTTCTTGCCGCGGGTCGCACACGCCGGTCACCTTGCCGCCGCGCAGCACGGTGCAGGCGGTGCACAGCGCACGGATCTCGTGCAGCTTGTGGCTGATGTACAGGATGCTGCAGCCGGTCTCGGCCAGGCGGCGCAGCACCACAAACAGCCGCTCCACCGCCTGCGGTGTCAGCACCGAGGTGGGCTCGTCCAGGATCAGCAGTTGCGGATTAATCAGCAGCGCGCGCACGATCTCCACGCGCTGCATCTCGCCCACGCTCAGGGTGTGCACCGGCCGCTGCGGGTCGATGTCCAGGCCGTATTCGGCCGCGCGCTCGGTGATGCGGCGCGCCACCTCGGGCAGCGCGATCGACTTGTCCAGGCCCAGCCACACGTTTTCGGCCACGGTCAGCGTGTCAAACAGGCTGAAGTGCTGGAACACCATGCCGATGCCCAAGGCGCGCGCCTCTTGCGGGTTGCGCACGCGCACCGGCTGGCCGTTGAAGCGCACCTCGCCGGCGTCGGGCTGCACCGAGCCGTAGATGATCTTCATCAGCGTGGACTTGCCCGCGCCGTTTTCGCCCAGCACCGCGTGAATCTCGCCGGGCTGCACCGTCAGCGACACGCCGTCGTTCGCCACCACCGACGGATAGCGCTTGGTGATGCCCTGCAGGCTCAGGCGGGCGGGGGCGGCGGCGTTCATCGGCAGGGGTGGCTTCGGCTCGGCGTGAGTATCGCCCAGAGTGATTTCAAGAGCGCATCGCATGGGCCCGCATTGTCTTCATCGTATGACACACGGCACTGTCTTCAAGATGGACGCTTCAGTAAACGATCGTAAAAGCGGCGTATTTATCAGAGGGCCATGCGCCATGAATCGCCCTGAGGCGAACGCATTGGGATACATTGAG
>JBDLRH010000108.1:0-5443 GCA_039800165.1 Pseudomonadota bacterium | reverse complement strand
AAGGGCCGTCGCATCGAGGCGCGCTTCCCCGATCCTTCGGCCAACCCGTACCTCGCCTTCTCGGCGCTGATGATGGCCGGCCTGGATGGCGTGGAGAACAAGATCCACCCGGGCGAGGCCGCCACCAAGGACCTGTACCACCTGCCGCCGGAAGAAGATGCGAAGGTGCCGACCGTGTGCCACAGCCTCGACCAGGCGCTGGAGCACCTCGACAAGGACCGCGCCTTCCTGACCAAGGGCGGTGTGTTCACCGACTCGATGCTCGACGCCTACATCGAGCTCAAGATGGGCGAGGTCACGCGCTTCCGCATGGCACCGCACCCGGTCGAGTACGACATGTACTACTCGCTGTGATGCGACCGGCCTGCCATCGCGCAGGTCGCCGCGACAGCGGCACGAAAGGGACGGCCCCGGCCGTCCCTTTTTGCGTTGGAGCGTACTCATCCAGCGCGGGCTTGCGTGATACTTGCGCACGATGACAAAGTCCATGCTGCTTGTTACAGGGACGCTGGCCGCCGCGCTGCTGGCGCTGGCTGCGCCGTCGCAGGCGCAGTCCACCCGCATCTACCGCTGCGGCAACGAATACACCAACAACCCGCAGGACGCGCAACTGCGCGGCTGCAAGCCGATCGATGGCGGCAACGTGACCATCATCGAGGCCCCGCGCCCTGCGCCGCAGGCGGCTCCGCGCACCGGCAGCGCCGCAGCCACGTCGCCCGCCGGCAGCCCGCGGGTGGAGTCGGCGGAGCAGCGTGCACGCGACGCCGAGGCGCGCACCATCCTTGAGGCCGAGCTGCGCAAGGCCGAGGTCCGCCTGACCGAGCTGCAGAAGGAATACAACAACGGCGAGCCCGAGAAGGTGGGCCCCGAATTCCGCAACCACCAGAAGTACCTCGACCGCGTGGCCGAGCTCAAGGCGGCGATCAGCCGCACCGAGAGCGACATCGCGGGCATCCGGCGCGAGATCGCGCGGCTACCGCCCCGTTCGTGACCGTGAGCGCCGCGCGCCCCGATGCGGCCTTGCGTTTCCAGGCCTTCGACCTGCTTGCCACGCTGGTGGCAGTGGTGCGGCTCGACGGCGTGGTGGTCTATGCCAATGCCGCGCTGGAAGATGCCACCGGTGTCTCGCGCCGCTCGATCGCCGGCTCGCGCCTGGCCGATGCCTTCGCCGAGCCCGAGGCGCTGAACAACGCGCTGCGGGGCGCCGGCGGCAACGCCTTCGGTGCCTTGCGCTACGACGCGCTGCTGCGGCGCAGTGCCCACGAGCCGCTGCCGGTGCATGTGGTGGTGGCGCAGACCGAGCAGCCCGGTGAGGTGGTGGTGGAGATGCTGCCGCTGGAGGCGCAGTCGCGCCAGGACCGCGAAGAGCGCCTGATCGACCAGGCGCAGGCCACCAAGGAGCTGATCCGCAACCTGGCGCACGAGATCAAGAATCCGCTGGGCGGCATCCGCGGCGCAGCGCAGCTGCTTCAGCTCGAGATCGACAGCGGACTGACCGAGTACACCCGGGTCATCATCCACGAGGCCGACCGGCTGCAGTCGCTGGTGGACCGGCTGCTGGCACCGCACCGGCGCGCCAAGCTGGTGGGCGACGTGAACATCCACGAGGTGTGCGAGCGGGTGCGCTCGCTGATCGTGGCCGAGTTTCCGCGCGGCCTGAGGGTGCGGCGCGACTACGACACCTCCATCCCCGAATTCCGCGGCGACAAGGAGCAGCTGATCCAGGCGGTGCTGAACATCGCCCACAACGCCTGCGAAGCGCTGGACGAGCGCATCGCCGGCGGCGACGCCGAGCTGATCCTGCGCACCCGCATTGCCCGGCAGGTCACCTTCGGGCGGCAGCGCTACCGGCTGGCACTGGAATTGCATGTCATCGACAACGGGCCCGGCGTGCCGGACTCGATCAGGGACCGCATCTTCTTCCCGCTGGTGTCGGGGCGCGAGGGCGGTTCCGGCCTGGGGCTGACGCTGGCGCAAACCTTCGTGCAGCAGCACCACGGCCTGATCGAGTGCGACTCCGAGCCCGGTCGTACGGATTTCAAGATCCTGATTCCCTTGCCCTGAGCACCGAACCGCAGCACACATGATGAAGCCGATCTGGATCGTTGACGATGACCAAAGCATCCGCTTCGTGCTGGAGAAAGCGCTGCTGCGCGAAGACCTGCCCACGCGCAGCTTCACCAACCCGCGCGAGGTGCTGCAGGCGCTGGACGCCGCCAACGACGAAGACGGACCGCAGATCCTGGTGAGCGACATCCGCATGCCGGGCGGCTCGGGCCTGGACCTGCTGAGCAAGATCAAGGAGCGCCACCCCGGCCTGCCGGTCATCATCATGACCGCGTTCTCTGACCTGGACAGCGCGGTGTCGGCCTTTCAGGGCGGTGCGTTCGAGTACCTGCCCAAGCCCTTTGACCTGCCCAAGGCGATCGAGCTGATCCGCCGCGCGGTCGAGGAAAGCCAGCGCGAAGAGGTGGCCGAAGAGCGCATGGCCGCCACCCCGGAGATGCTGGGTCAGGCCCCTGCGATGCAGGACGTCTTTCGCGCCATCGGGCGCCTGAGCCAGAGCAATGTCACGGTGCTGATCACCGGTGAGAGCGGCTCGGGCAAGGAGCTGGTGGCGCGTGCGCTGCACAAGCATTCGCCGCGCGCCAACGGGCCGTTCGTTGCGATCAACACCGCTGCCATTCCGAAAGACCTGCTCGAAAGCGAACTGTTCGGCCACGAGCGCGGTGCCTTCACCGGCGCGCAGACCATGCGCCGCGGCCGCTTTGAACAGGCCGAGGGCGGCACGCTGTTCCTCGACGAAATCGGCGACATGCCGTTTGACCTGCAGACGCGGCTGCTGCGCGTGCTGTCCGACGGCAACTTCTACCGCGTGGGCGGCCACAGCGCGATCAAGTCCAACGTGCGCGTGATCGCCGCCACCCACCAGCACCTGGAGCAGCGGGTCAAGGAAGGCAGCTTCCGCGAAGACCTGTTCCACCGCCTCAACGTGATCCGCCTGCGCCTGCCGGCGCTGCGTGAGCGCCGCGAAGACATCCCGATGCTCGCGCGGCACTTCCTGCAGCACAGCGCCAAGCAGCTGGGCGTGGAGCCCAAGCGCATTTCCGATGCGGCGCTGGCGCGCCTGACGGACTTCGGCTTTCCGGGCAACGTGCGCCAGCTCGAAAACCTGTGCCACTGGCTCACGGTGATGGCGCCGGCCCAGCTGGTCGAGCCCAAGGACTTGCCGCCCGAGGTGCTGGACTCCACCCCGGCATCGGCATCGGCATCGGCGTCTGCGGAGGGAGCCACGGAGGCTGCTGCAGCGGCGAAGCCACTCGCTGTGGCTGCCTCTGTACAGGCCGCTTCACCAGGTTCGCCGCTGGCCGACCGCACGCCTGACGAAGCGTCGGGCGCCCATGCAGCGTCTTTAGTGAATGCCGCTGCAACGCCGACAGCGGTGTCGGGTATTGCAGCCGCTGCACCTGGCACTGGCGTGGCCGATATCTCCGCCTGGGAAGACGGCCTGGAGTCGGCTGCGCTCGAGTTGCTGGCCGAAGGCCGCAGCGATGTGTGGGATGAGCTCACGCGCCGCTTCGAGTCGCGACTGATCCTGACGGCGCTGGCCAGCACCCGCGGTCGTCGCATCGAAGCGGCACAGAAGCTCGGCATCGGGCGCAACACCATCACCCGCAAGATCCAGGAACTGGGCCTGGAATAAGCGCACGCGGCGCTCGGGCCTGACCGACGACCGGCCCCGCCAGCCGCGCGAGCCTCAGGTGCCGATCACGCCGCCGTCGCGCTTGCGAACCACCACCGTGGCCGAGCGCGGGCGTCCGCCCGGGCGGTAGTCGGGCCAGTTCGAAAACTTGGCGGGTGCCTGCGGGTCGCTGCGGTCGCTGGGCGTTTCGCCCGGGTGCTGCACATTGATGAACATCGTGCGCCCGTCCGGTGTCCAGGTCACGCCGGTGATCTCGCAGTTGGTGGGCCCGGTGAGGAAGCGGCGCGCCTCGCCGGTGGCCACATCGCAGGCCAGCATCTGGTTGTTGCCGATGTTCGTGAACTCGCCTCGGTACATCTGCGTGGCGTGTGCATCGGTCTGGATCCACAGCATGCCGCGCGCATCAAACGCAATGCCGTCGGGGCAGCCGTAGATGTCGCCACGGATGTTGCCACGCGCCTCGGCACGCGGCTGTGCCGGGTCGCCGGCCAGCACCAGGTGGTTCCATCGAAAGCGCGGCGCATCGAAGTCGCCACCTGCTGCGGAACCTTCCTGCCAGCGGATGATGTGGCCATGTGTGTTGTTGTTGCGCGGGTTGGCGGCGTCGGCACCCGGAAGCCCGGCCTTGCCGCGGTCGCTGTTGTTGGTGAGGGTGCAGTACACCGTGCCGTTGGCCGGGTCGATGGCCAGCCACTCGGGCCGGTCCATCTTGGTCGCACCCAGCGCGTCGCTGGCCTGCCGCGCCTTGATCACCACCTCGCCCTGGTCGGCAAAGCCGTTGGCAGCAGTCAGCGGGCCCTGGCCGTGCACCAGCGGCAGCCAGGTGCCGGTGCCGTCGGCATCAAAGCGCGCCACATACAGCGTGCCGTGATCCAGCAGGTCGCGGTTGGCCTGCGCGGCAGTCAGGCCGTTGCCCGCAGGGCGGATGCGGTCGCGGCTGACGAACTTGTAGATGTATTCGAAGCGGGCGTCCTCGCCGCTGTAGACCACCGCACGGCCGTCCTTGGTGACTGCCACCCATGCGCCTTCGTGTGCAGCGCGGCCCAGCGCAGTGCGCTTGACGGGCGTGGATTGCGGGTCCATCGGATCGACCTCGACCACCCAGCCAAAGCGGTTGGGCTCGTTGGGGTTCTGCCGGATGTCAAAGCGCGGATCGTGCTCGGCCCAGCGGAAGAAGGCGTTGCGCGTGAGACCCCAGCGGCGCTGGTGCGCGTCCTTGTCATCGGCGCCGCCGAAGTAGAAGCGGAAATTTTCCTCGCCGCTCAGGTAGGTGCCCCAGGGCGTCAGCGATGCGGCGCAGTTGTTGAACGTGCCCAGCACCACGCGGCCGGCCGGGTCGGCGGCGGTGCGCATCATCGCGTGGCCGGCAGCAGGCCCGCCCACGTTGAAGGGCGTGTTGGCGGTGAGTCGGCGCGCATAGCGCGAGGGCCGCACCATGCGCCAGCCCTCGGCTGCCTGCTCAACCTCGATCACCGAGATGCCATGTGCCGCCTGCGACTTGCGCACCTTCTCGGCCGTCCAGGTCTTCAGGCCGTCGCGGTGCAGCAGGCCGTCGTCCACATATTCGTGGTTCATCACCAGCAGGCCGCGCCTGGAGCCGTCGATCGGCAGGTACTCGATCGCATCGTGATGCATGCCCATCTGCGCCTCCTGCTCGAAGGCGCTTTCGCTGCCGTCGCCCTTCCATGCGGGCATGCGTCCGGCCATGCCGACCGGCTCGCCCCAGGCCGCGATCACGCT
>JBDLRH010000107.1:0-2801 GCA_039800165.1 Pseudomonadota bacterium | reverse complement strand
GCCACGATCCAGGGCCAGCTGGTCAACATGCGCGATGGCGGCTTCATCAGCGCGCACGACTTCGAGATCGCCAGCCGCATTGCCCATGTGGTGACCGGCGGCGACGTCGACGCCAACACGCTGGTGACCGAGGAATACCTGATGACGCTGGAGCGCGAAGCGTTCTGTGCGCTACTGGGCATGCCCAAGACGCAGGACCGCATCATGGCGATGCTGTCTGCGGGGAAACCTCTCCGCAACTGACGTGGCGAAACTGATCAAGGACAAGACATGAAGCAAGTTCAAGACGCCTACATCGTCGCCGCCACCCGCAGCCCGATCGGCCGCTCACACAAGGGCAGCCTGCGCCACACGCGCCCGGACGAGCTCCTCGCGCATGTGATCCGTGCCGCCCTCGCGCAGGCGCCGGGGCTGGACCCGGCCGTGATCGAAGACGTGGTCTGCGGCTGTGCCATCCCCGAAGGTCCGCAGGGGCTGAACGTGGCGCGCATCGGCGCGGTGCTGGCCGGCCTGCCCAAGAGCGTGGCCGGCATCACCGTCAACCGCTTCTGCGCCTCGGGCCTGAGCGCGGTGCAGATCGCGGCCGACCGCATCCGTGTCGGCGAGGCCGAAGTGATGATCGCCGCCGGCACCGAGAGCATGAGCCAGGTGCCGATGATGGGCAACTCGCCCAGCCTTGCGCCCTCGGTGTTTGCTCATCCGGACGACATCGAGAGCTACGGCATCGCCTACGGCATGGGCATGACGGCAGAGAAGGTGGCGCAGCAGTGGAAGGTGTCGCGCGCCGCGCAAGACGAATTTGCGTACCGCTCGCACATGAAGGCGGTGGCGGCGATGCAGGCCGGCGAATTCGCCGGCGAGATCACGCCGATCGATGTGGCCGAGCGCAGTGTCGATCTGGACAGCGCGCAGGTCAGCGTCGCCATGCGCACGCTCAAGCTCGACGAAGGCGCGCGCCCGGACACCACGCCCGAAGGCCTGGCCAAGCTGCGCCCGGTGTTCGCGGCGCGCGGCTCGGTGACCGCGGGCAACAGCTCGCAGACATCCGACGGCGCCGGTGCGCTGATCCTGGCCAGCGAGTCGGCGGTCAAGCACTTTGGCCTGGTACCGCTGGCGCGCTTCGTGAGCTACGCCAGCCGCGGCGTGCCGCCTCACATCATGGGCATCGGCCCGATCGAGGCGATTCCCGCGGCGCTCAGGAACGCGGGCCTCAAGCAAGACGACATCGACTGGTTCGAGCTCAACGAGGCCTTTGCTGCGCAGTCGCTGGCGGTGATGAACACGCTGGGGCTGGACCCGGCCAAAGTCAACCCGATGGGCGGCGCAATCGCGCTGGGCCATCCCCTGGGCGCCACGGGTGCTATCCGCTCGGCGACAGTGGTGCATGCGCTGCGACGCAAGAATCTGCGCTATGGCATGGTGACCATGTGCGTGGGGATGGGGCAGGGCGCTGCCGGTATCTTCGAACGTGTCTGAGGTCGCCGTGGCGTTCGCGTCCACTTCCTGACCTCATGCACGTTTTCGACGAAGCCATTGCGCTGACCCACACCGGCGGCGACGCCTTTGCCGGCGCCACCCATCCGGCCTGGGCCAACATGGTCGGGCCGTTCGGCGGCATCACCGCCGCGCAACTGCTGCAGGCGGTGCTGATGCATCCGCAGCGGCTGGGCGACCCGGTGGCCCTCACGGTGAACTTCTGCGCGGCGGTGGCCGACGGGCCGTTCACCATCGAGGCGGTGCCCGCGCGCACCAACCGCTCCACCCAGCACTGGATGCTGCGCATGCTGCAAGGCGATGCGGTGGTGATGAGCGGCAGCGCCATGACCGCGCTGCGCCGCGAGACCTTCGGCGTGACCGAGCATTCCATCCCCCCGGTGTCGCCGCCTGAGCAGGTGCCGCAGGTGCATGCGCGCACCCGCCCGGAATGGGTGGGCCGCTACGAGATGCGTCCGATCGAGGGCGCCATCCCCGCGCAGTGGGACGGCACCGACCTTGGCCACAGCCGCACGCGCTTGTGGATGCGCGACGGCGCGCTGCGGCCGCTGGACTACCCGTCGCTCGCGGCCATCGCCGACCTGTTCTTTCCGCGCCTGTGGTCGCGCCGCGCGACGCTGGTGCCGCTGGGCACGGTGACGATGACGGTGTACTTCCTCGCCGACGCGCAGCAAATCGCCAGTGTGGGCAGCGGCTACCTGCTGGGGCAGGCGCAGGGCCAGCGCTTCCACATGGGCTACCTTGACCAGACGGGCCAGATCTGGAGCGAAGTCGGCGAGCTGCTCGCCACCACGCACCAGCTGGTCTACTACAAGGAGTGACGCCGCCCATGCGTCGCGCCCACACCCGTACCGGAGGCAGTTCACGATGACTGACGCTGCGCGCAAACCTGTGGCCCTGGTGATCGGCGCAGGCGATGCCACCGGCGGAGCGGTGGCGCGCCGCTTCGCACGCGAGGGCTATACCGCCTGCGTGACGCGCCGCGACGAGGCTGCGCTGCAACCGCTGCTGCAGGCGATCCGCGCCGAGGGCGGCACGGCGCACGGCTTTGGCTCCGATGCGCGCAAGGAAGAGGACGTGGCAGCGCTGGTCGAGCAGATCGAGCGCGACATCGGCCCGATCGAGGTGATGGTGTTCAACATTGGCGCGAACGTGCGCACCTCCATCCTGGAGGAGACCGCGCGCCGCTACTTCAAGATCTGGGAGATGGCCTGCTTTGCCGGCTTCCTGAATGCGCGCGAGGTGGCCAGGCGCATGGTGGCGCGTGCCGGGGCAGAGCCGGGCAAGCACCGGCGCCAGACCATCGT
>JBDLRH010000106.1:0-26178 GCA_039800165.1 Pseudomonadota bacterium | reverse complement strand
TCGATGAGCCGATGGGCATGGGCGCGTACATCGACCGCAGCGCGCTCAACGACCTGTTGCGCGAAGGCGACCGCATCAACCAGGCGGTGCTGCAGGTGGCACGGGGCCGCGACGAGGCGGTGGTCGAGCGCATGCAGGCGCTGCCGCGCATCGGCGCGGCCTTCAGCAAGACGGTGATGCTGCGCAACATCGACAGCGTGACCGCGCGCAACCTGCTGGTGTTCAGCGCCATCCTGACCGCGTTTGCCACGGTGATTGCGGTGGGCGTGGTCTACAACCAGGCGCGCATTGCGCTGGCCGAGCGCGCGTGGGAGCTCGCATCGCTGCGGGTGCTGGGCTTTGCGCGGCATGAGGTCTCGGGCCTGCTGATCGGCGAGCTGGCGCTGCTGGTGCTGGTGGCGATCCCCGTCGGGCTGCTGGCCGGCCGCGGCCTGGCGGGCCTGGTGGCGGCACTGATCCACACTGATGAATTCGCCTTCGAGGCGGTGGTGCGCCCCGCCACCCATGCCTACGCCGCCCTGTGCGTGCTGCTGGCTGCCGCCGCCAGCGCCTGGGTGGTTCAGCGCAGCGTGCAGCGGCTGGACCTGGTGGCAGTGCTCAAGGTCAGGGAATGAGCACAAGGAGATGAGAACGCCATGAAACCCACCACCTGGAAAGGCTGGCTTGCACTCATCGTTCTGGTGCTGGGCGCCACGGCGCTGCTGGCGTGGGCGCTGTGGCCGCGCGCGCTAGCGGTGGATGTGGGCACCATCAGCGAAGGCGTGTTTGAGCGCACGCTCGCGCGCGACGGCAAGACGCGATTGAGCCAGCGCCATGTCATCACCGCACCGGTGGCCGGGCGCTTGCAGCGCATCACCCTGCGCGAGGGCGATGCGGTACAGCGCGGGCAGGTGCTTGCACGCATTGCGCCGCAGGCGGTGGCCCTGCTGGATGCCCGCGGCAGCGACGAGCAGCGCGAACGCGTGGCCGCACTTGCGGCGCAGCTTGCGCGTGCGCAGGTGCTGGTGGCGCAGACCGAAGCGGCAACCGCGCAAGCCCGGGCCGACCTGTCGCGCACCGAGGCACTGGCGGCGCAGGGCTTTGTGTCGCCGTTGCAAGCCGAGTCGCAGCGGCTTGCGCTTCGCCTGCGCAGCGCCGAGCGTGATGCCGCCCTACAAGACGTGACCGCGGCACGGCATCAGCTGGCACTGGCGCAAGTGGCGCTGCGACCGGCCGCTGCCGGCGCGAACATGTTGGCGGGATCAGGTGCCTGGCTGGACGTGCGTGCGCCGGTCGCCGGCCGCGTGATCCGGCTGCACAAGGACAGCGAAGGCGAGGTGGCGCAGGGCGCGGCGCTGCTGGAGGTGGGCGACCTGACGCAGCGCGAGGCTGTGGTGGACCTGCTGACCGAAGAGGCTGAGCAGGTGCGCCCTGGTGCTGCGGCCTGGATGAGTGCACAGACCGGTGCGCTGCCAGCGGTGGTGGCGCGCATCGAGCCGGGGGGCTTCACCAAGGTGTCGGCGCTTGGCGTGGAAGAGCAGCGGGTTCTTGTGGTGCTGCAGCTGCGTGCCGATGCGGATGCAGCGCAGCGCGAGGCGTGGATGCGGCTGGGCGATGCGTGGCGTGTCGATGCGCGCATCGTGGTGCAACGCGAAGGGCGTGCACGCCAGGTGCCTGCCAGCGCGGTGTTTCCGTCGGGCGCCGGCATGGCGGTGTTCGTGATCGACGCGGGCCGCGCCCGCCTGACACCGGTGACAGTGCATGCCCGCCATGCGCAGCAGGCGTGGGTAGACGACCGCCTGCCGGTCGGCACGCGGGTGGTGATATACCCGCCTTCGGCGCTGCAGCACGGCCAGCGGGTGCGCGAGCGCGACGCGCCAACACCCTGAGCCAGCGCAGGCGATGAAGCGCAAGCGCGGGCCGCTTGCGCGCGCTCACGCGGCTTAGCAGCGTGATCGACAGAATCGATTGCATGACATTTCATGCCCAAACCAAATCCTCGCCGCGGGCTTCCATCGCTGATGAGCCTCGCATGAACGACCGCATCAACCTGTGGCTGGCCGGTGACGTGATGACCGGACGCGGCATCGACCAGACGCGCGCCCGCGCCAGCGACCCGACGCTGCATGAGGAAGGCGTGCAAGACGCCCGCGTCTACATGCAGCTTGCCGAGCGCATGCACGGCGTCATTCCGGCGCCGGTGAATTCGCATTACGTCTGGGGCGATGCGCTGCAAGAGGTGCTGGTGCGCCGGCCTCATGCGGCCATCGTCAACCTGGAGACCGCAGTCACGCTCAGCGACACCCCGTGGCCGGACAAGCCGGCGCACTACCGCATGCACCCGGACAATCTGGACACCCTGCTGGCCGCGGGCGTGAACGTGTGCACCCTGGCCAACAACCATGTACTGGACTGGGGCACCAAGGGGCTGCGCGACACGCTGGCGCACTTGCGCCATGCCGGGCTGGGCAGCGCCGGCGCAGGGCTGGACGGCGCCAGCGCATGCGCGCCGGCCATCGTGCCGCTGGCGCACGGCCGACGCTTGCTGGTGTTCGCGTGGGCGTGCCGCAGCAGCGGGGTGCCCGATTCATGGCGCGCGATGGAGCACCGCCCGGGCGTGGCGCTGCTCGACGAGCTGGACGACGAGGCCGCGCACCATGTGGCCGCTTGCGTGTTCGCCGCGCGCCGCGCCGGCGACCGCGTGGTGGTCTCGCTGCATTGGGGCGCCAACTGGGAAGAGCGCCTGCCCGACGCGCACCGCCGCTTTGCACGCCGCCTGATTGACCTGGATGCCGCCGATGTGGTGCACGGGCATTCGTCGCATCACCCCATGCCGCTGGAGGTGTACCACGGCCGCCTCATCCTGTACGGATGCGGTGACCTGATCAACGACTACGAGGGCATTGCCGACACCCAGCCGATCCGCGACGAGACCATGTGCCTGTATTTCGCGCAGATTGACGCGCACACGGGCAGCCTGCTCGACCTGGGCCTGCGGCCGATGCGCATGCGGCGTTTCCGCCTGGAGTCGCCAGCCACCGACGCCCCTTTCGCGGCCGCGGCCGCAGCAGCCGCCAACGGCAGTGCCTGGCATGCCGACCCCGACGCCGCTGCGGCACCACCGCTTCAACTGCAGCTGATGCCCTACTAGCTCATCCCCCTGCGCGTCGGGCCGTGGTGCGCGGTCGCGCGGGTGATGAGGCAAGATAGGCGCATGAGCACGGCATCGAACACGCAGACTGCACCCCATGAACTGGAGGCCTGGATCGCCCGCGAGGACGCGCTGCGCCAGCGCGAACGCATGGGCCCGGGGGTGGCCAGCGCGCAGCAGATCGCCGGCCTGAGCGGGCTGCAGATGATGCAGGGCATGGCCGAAGGCACGCTGCCCTCGGCCACGATGGCGCACACGCTGGACTATCTGCTGGTGGAGGTGGGCGACGGCCTGGCCATCTTTCAGGGCACGCCCGGCGTGGCGCACCTCAACCCGATGGGCACGGTGCATGGCGGCTGGTTTGCGACGCTGCTGGATTCGGCGCTGGGCTGCGCGGTGCACACCAAGATGCCCGCGGGCCGCGGCTACACCACCGCCGAGTTCAGCCTGAACATCGTGCGCGCCCTCACGCCCAAGGTACCGCGGGTGCGCGCCATCGGACAGGTGCTGCACTGCGGCCGGCAACTGGCCACTGCCGAAGGCCGGCTGGTGGGACCGGACGGCACGCTGTACGCGCACGCCACCACCACCTGCCTGGTGTTCGATCTCAAGCCCTCGGCCTGACCGAATCGGGGCAGCGTTCAGCCCGGCGGCGGCAGGTCTTCACCGACCAGGCGCCGGCCCAGCCAGGCCAGGCCTTCGCGCACCGGCATGCGGCTGGAGGCCTGCCACGCCGGCGGATGCGCCTGACCGGCAGCCAGCGGCGGGCCGATGTTGAAGCTGAACACGTAGTGCGGCTCCTGGCCCATGCGCAGGTCGGTGATCCACAGGTGCTGGCCGTCGTGGCGCATCTTCACAAAGCCGTCGGCAAAGCGCAGCTTGCGCTGCACCTGCGGATGCGCACTGTGCTGGGCCAGCAGTGCCTCACCGCGCGCGTGCGCCACAAAGCGCATCGGCCGCGCACCGTCAAGCAGCGAATAAAAGCCTTCGTGAAAGCGGTCGCCGTCGATCGACACCACGCGCCACACCACGGTGGTCAGCGGCGCGGGCGTCACCAGCAGCTGCCGCGCCGGCAAGCCCTGTGCTGCCAGTGACCGCGTGGCCTGCTGCGTCACCCAGGCCTGCGCGAGCGCGCTCCAGGCCAGATACGCGGTGCTGAGCACCAGACCGATGCGGTTGGCACGCAGCCCGCGCGCCAGGTCGGATCGCATCACGGCCAGCAGCACGCCGGCAAACAGCGGCAGCGAATACAGCGGGTCGATGATGAAGATGCTGCCCAGGCCCCAGGCCTCGTCGGTGAAGGGCTGCAGCGCCTGCGTCCCGTAGATGGTCATCAGGTCGAGCAGCGGGTGGGTGAACAGCGCCAGCCACAGTGCCAGCCACCAGCGCATCAGCAATGCGCGCTCGCCGTGCAGCCGCGCCACCAGCCAGGCCATCGGCAAGGACAGCAGCGTCAGGTAGAACAGCGAATGGCTTTCGGCGCGGTGCCGCACCATGTTGAGCACCGCGTCGCCATGGTCGACCAGCACGTCCAGGTCGGGCAGCAGCCCGGCCACGCCGCCCCACACGGCGGCTTTCCACACCGCGGTGCGCCGGCCCATCACCGCCACGCCGAGCGAAGCGCCCAGCGCAATCTGCGTCAGCGAATCCATGGGCGCGATCGTCCCACAAGGCGCTTGCCCCCACGCAGGCAAGCCCTTCAGCGCGGCGGCCAAAGGAAAGCCCGCCGCTTGTTGGAACAGGCGGCGGGCCCGACGGAGACCCCGGGGGAGCGAATCCGTTCCGGTCTGAGTCTGTCTCCGTGCATCCCGGCATCAGAGTACCGGGTTCGCACCCTCGCCGCTCATCACGGCTCGGGAGGCGCGCCCGGGGTTTGAATCCCGAACGCACGCCTTCACTGTAGGCGCCTGGTGCCCGGCGTGCATTGAGTGCACGCAACTCCTGTGCTTGCGTACTTGCCCTGGCGATCGCCGGATCTGGGCGGCAAGTGCAGCGCAGTTCTGGCCTTAACCCCCTGAGAGGGCCGCCGATAAAGGTCGTGTGCGGCAGTTCGTGCCCGCAGGGAAGGGTTCACCATGACCGCCATCACCAGCTTCAAGAGCTACACCGCAGACCAGATTGCAGCGCTCACGCCCACTGAAATCAGTGGCGCGACCTCGGACGCCATCCGCTCGCTGTCCACCGTGCAGATCCAGGCGCTGTCGCCCGAGCAGATCGCCGCCATCGGGCAGACCAGCTCGGGCTACGACAGCAGCGTGATCGTTGCGCTCAGCGGCCAGCAGATCGCCGCCTTCACGCCCTACCAGGCGCAGTTCGGCTTGACGACCGGGCAGATCAGCCAGTTCGGCACCGCGCAGCTGGCAGCCATCGGTACCGCGCAGCTGGCGGCGCTGGCCTACGAGCAGATCGATGCGATTGCCACCGCACATGTGGCGGCACTCACCACCGGTCAGCTGCGTGCGCTGTCGGCCGAGCAGCTTGCCGCACTGGAAGACAACAGCGGCGAGCAGCTCACCAGCGCGCAGATCCAGGCGCTGGCCGGCGGCCAGCTCGATGCACTGACCACCTTCTCCACCGGACAGATCCGCGCCATCGGTGTCAAGCAGGTGCAGGCCCTCAGCGAAGACCAGCTGCGCCTGATGAGCACCGAGCAGATGGCCGCGCTGAGCAGCACGCAAGTGCAGTCGCTCACCACCGCGCAGATGGCCGCCATCGATGCGCTGGGCAGCCAGGTGGCCGCACTCAGCAGCAAGCAGCTGCAGGCCCTGACCACCGCCCAGATCCAGAGCATCGGCACGGCACAGATCGCGGCGCTGACGGCCAGCCAGGTGCGTTCGCTCACCACCACGCAGGTGGCCGCGCTCACCGAAGACCAGGTCAAGCAGCTCAGCGATGCACAGATCCGTTCGCTGGGCAGCGCGCAGGTGGCCGCACTCACCACCGAGCAGGTGGCTGCGCTCGGCACGGCCGCCGTCCGCGCGCTCACCACCGCCCAGATTCAGGCCCTGACCAATGCGCAGGTGCAGGCGCTTGGCGACGAGCAGATGGGTGCGCTGCTCAACGGCCAGGCCGGTGCCATCAAGGCCGGCCAGATCGGCCTGCTGTCGGCCGCTCAGGTGGCGGCGCTATCCACCGGCGCAGTGGCGGCCCTGACCGCGTCGCAGGTCGGCCAGCTTGGCTCGGCGCAACTGCAGGCGCTGTCCGATGCCCAGCTGGGCGCGCTGACCACGGCGCAGGCGCGTGCGCTGGCGGCAGGCTCCGGCGGCATCGGCGCACTGACCGATGACCGCATCGCTGCGCTGTCCAGTGCCGCCATCCGCGCACTGACCACGCAGCAGGTGGCCGCGCTGTCATCGGACCAGCTGCGCAGCCTGACCAGCGCGCAGGCCGGGGCACTGACCTCGGCGCAGATGTCGGCCCTGAGTGCCAACGCCAGCGGCGTGGGCGCGCTCACCAACGAGCAGGTGGCGGCACTGGCCACCGGTGCGGTGGCGGCGCTGAGCACCGCACAGATCCAGGCGCTGTCCACCGACCAGGTGCGCAGCTTCACCAGTGGCCAGGTGGCCCGCCTGAGCACCGCCGCTGCACGCGAGCTGTCGGGCTCGCAATTGCAGGCGCTGGCCTACAGCACCGTGGCCTCGCTGCTGCCCACGCTGCGCGCCAACCAGGTGCAGGCGCTCGGCGTGGAGCAGGTGCAGTCATTCACCACCGCGCAAATCGCCGCCCTCACCACGGCACAGGTGGCGGCCATGACGAGCGAGCAGGTCGCTGGCCTGACCACCGCCCAGCTCGCGGCGCTGACCACGGCACAGGCGCGCGCCCTGAGCACCGACCCGGGTACCGGCCAGCTGCAGGCGCTGGGGGCCGAACAGATCGCTGCCCTGAGTTCCGCCGCCATTGCGGCCCTCAAGACCGACCAGGTACAGGCGCTCAGCGCCGAGCAGATCCGCAGCCTGACCGATGTGCAGGCAGCGGGCCTGGGCGTGGCTGCGGTGAAGGCCATGACTTCGTCGCAGCTGCAGGCGCTGGAGGCCGCCGACGTGGCCGCGCTGCAGTCGCGCATCCAGGCCAGCCAGATCGCGTCCCTCACCGAAGAGCAGGTGCAGTCGCTGGGCACCGCGCAGGTGGCTGCCCTGGGCAGCGCACAAGTGGCATCACTCACCAACACGCAGATGGCAGCACTGTCGGCCACGCAGGCCGGCGCGCTGACCTCGGCGCAGGTGCGGGCCCTGGGCACCGCGCAGCTGCAGGCGCTGACCAACGAGGCGGTGGCTGCACTCACCACCGGCAGCACCGGCGCGGTGGCGGCCCTGTCGACCGCGCAGCTTGCCGCCCTGACCACCGCGCAGCTGCGCGCCATGACCGACGGGCAGATCTCCAGCCTCAGCAGCACCCAGGCCCGCGCGCTCACGTCGCAGCAGCTCAATGCGCTGGAGGCCAATGACCTGGCCACGGTGAAGACGCTGCTGCAGACACAGCAGGTGCAGGCGCTCAACGCCGGACAACTGGCCACGCTGGGCACCGACATTTCGGCGCTGGGCACCGCGCAGGTGCGGGCACTGGGCACCGGGCAGCTGGCCGTGCTCGCGTACAGCCAGATCGCCGCGCTGACCACCGCGCAGGTGGCGTCGATGAGCAGCACGCAGCTGCGCGCGCTGTCGGGCGGGCAGATCGCGTCCATCGAGGTAGCCGACCTGCAGGCCATGCAGTCGTCGCAGGTGGCGTCGCTGCTGTCGTCGCAATTGCAGTTCCTCACCTCTGCGCAGGTGCAGGCGCTGGGCAGCACCCAGCTGCGCGCACTGGATGCGTCACAGCTCGGCGCGGTGCTGGGCGACCTGTCGACCACGCAGGTGCAGGCGCTGTCCACCAGCCAGGTGCGCGCCCTGTCCACCGCGCAACTGCAGGCGATGACCAGCGCCCAGATCGCCGCGCTGTCCGCGGGCCAGCTGCGCGCGCTGGATGCATCGCAGCTCGAGGTGGTGCGCGACATCGCCTCGGCCGCCGACATCGGCCAGCTGGGCGCGGACCAGGTGGCAGGCCTGAGCAACGGCGCGCTGTCCAGCCTGACCAGCCGCCAGGTGAACGCGCTGTCGTCCGACCAGGTGCAGGCGCTCAGCAATGCGCAGGTGGCACTGGTGCTGCCGCGGCTCACGCAGATGGGCGACCTGTCGCGTGACCAGGTCAGCGCGCTGGATGTCACCGGCCTGAGCACCACGCAGCTGGGCAACCTTTCTGACACGCAACTGCAGGCGCTGACCAGCGCGCAGCTCACCAGCGTGCTGACCGGCCCGGCCGATTCGCTGCTGGTGCTGCTGGACACGCGCATCAGCGCACTCACCGACACGCAGGTGGCCGCGCTCGGTACCGATGTCGACCAGCTCACCACCACGCAAATTCCCTTGCTGGGCGCCGCGCAGGTGCGCGCGCTCGGCTCGGCGCAGCTCAATGCCTTCAGCGCGCAGCAGCTGCAGGCGCTGGATGTCGAATGGCTGCTGGCCAGCCAGGTGGCCGCGCTGGACGTGACGCTGATGTCGGACGCGCAGGTGGGCGACCTCAGCGGTGCGCAGGTGCGGGCGCTCACCACCACGCAGATGCAGGCCCTCAGCGCCAGCCAGCTCGGCGTGATGTCGGGCAGCCAGATCGAGCAGATGACGCTGGCACAGGTGGCCGCGCTGTCGGTGCAGCAGCTCACAGACCTTGCCAACCGCAGCGCGATGACCGCCGACCAGAAAGATGTGCTGGCGCAGACCCTCAGCGCCAGCGACTACGCCACCCTGTTCCCGTGATGCATGGCCAAGGCAGCACACCACGCACCCGCACAGATGGAGATGACGCCTCGCCTCGACCCGCAGCGCGACTATGCGGCGCTCACGCGGGCGGCGTGGGATGGCGCGCTGGACCTGCCCGCGCTGCTGGATGCCGCCAGTGCCCTGTGCGAGCAGGGCCAGGGCCCGCTGGCTGCCACGCTGTACCGCACCTGGCTGGCGCGCCGGCATGACGCGCAGCGACCGCTGGTGCTGTTCAACCTGGGCGTGACGCTGTTTGCCGAAGGCGACGCCGCCGGCGCGCGCGAGGCGTATTCGCAGGCGCTGCATCTGGCGCCGCACTTCCTGCAGCCGCGCTTCAACCTGGGCCTGACGCTCGAGCGGCTGGGCGAGCACGATGCGGCGGTCGCGCAGTGGCTGTGGATCGAGCAGCACGCCAGCGCCGACGATGCATCGCAGCGTCCGCTGCTGCTGCTGGCGCTCAACAACCTGGGGCGTCATCTTGAAGAACGCGGCCGGCTGGCCGAGGCGCTGTCGGCGCTCACGCGCAGCCTGCGCATCGAGCCGCAGCAGCCCGATGCCATCCACCACTGGGTGTTCCTGCGCGCGCGCCAGTGCCAGTGGCCGGTGCATTCGCCGCTGCCGGGGCTGGACGAGGCCACGCAGCGCCGCCACACCTCGGCGCTGGCGATGATCAGCCAGTCGCAGGATCCGCAAGAGCAGCTGGACGCCGCGCGCGAATACGTTCGCAAGAAGCTGCGGCTGGACGTGCCGCGGCTGGCCCCCACGCAGCCCTACGGGCATGCGCGCATCCGCATCGGCGTGTGCTCGGGCGACCTGTGCCTGCATCCGGTGGCCATGCTCACGGTTGAGATGCTTGAGCTCATCGACCGCAACCGCTTCGAGCTGCACCTGTTCGACTGGAGCCGCGAAGACGGCTCGGCGCTGCGCAAGCGCGTGCTGGCCGCCGCCGACACGGTGCACCCGGTCCACGCCCTGAGCGACGAGGCTGCGGCGCGGCTGATCCGCGCGCAAGAGATTGACGTCCTGCTCGACCTGCAGGGCCAGACGCTTGGCGCGCGCGCCAACATGCTGGCCTGGCGGCCTGCGCCGGTGCAGGTGACCTACCTCGGCCTGCCGGCCACCACCGGCCTGCCGTTCATCGACTTCGTCATCGCCGACCGCTACCTCATCCCCGAGCAAGAGCAGCCCTTTCATTCCGAGCGGGCGCTGTACCTGCAGGGCGTGTACCAGGTCAGCGACCGCCAGCGGCTGGTCGGCCGCACGCCCATACGCGCAGAGTGCGGCCTGCCCGAAGGCGCGTTTGTGTTCTGCGCCTTCAACAACAACTACAAGATCACGCCTGCGGTGTTTGATGCGTGGATGCGCATCCTGCAGCGCACGCCGGGCAGCGTGTTGTGGCTGCTGGCCGATAACCCGTATGCGCGTGCCAACCTGCAGCGCGAAGCCATGGCGCGCGGCGTGGATGCGGCGCGGCTGGTGTTTGCCACGCGCGCTGCACCCGCCGACTACCTGGCCCGCTACGCACTGGCCGACCTGTTCCTCGACACTTTTCCGTTCAATGGCGGCACCACCGCCAACGATGCGCTGTGGATGGGCCTGCCGGTGCTCACGCAAAGCGGCCGCACCTTCGCGTCGCGCATGGCCGGTGCGCTGCTGAGTGCAGCGGGGCTGCCCGAGCTGATCACCGACTCGCTGCCACAGTACGAAGAGCGCGCAGTGGCACTGGCCGCCCACGGCAGCGAGCTGCCACGCCTGCGCGCGGCGCTGGCGCTTGCGCGCAAGCAGGGGCCGCTGTTTGACACGCCTGCCACGGTGCGGCAGATCGAGCAGGCATTCATCGCCTGCCTTGAAGGGCTTTGCAGCGGGCCCGCCACACAGCCCGCGGCGGTGGGCAGACAATCGTGCGACACGCCCCGGCCTGCCGCACCATGTCTGACACCCGAACTGACCTCCCCCCGGCTGCCGCTGGCCGCCTGAGCGCCGAACAGGCACGCACCCATTTGCAATCGCTGCCGCTGTGGGCCTGGGCCGATGAGCGCGGCGGCCTGATCCGGCGCGACTTTGCGTTTGCCGACTTCACCCAGGCCTTCGGCTTCATGGCGCAATGCGCACGGGTGGCCGAGCGCATGAACCATCACCCCGAGTGGAGCAACGTCTACCGCCACGTGTCGGTGACGCTGACCACCCACGACGTGCAGGGCCTGTCGCTGCGCGACATCGAACTGGCGCGGCAGATGGACGCCATCGCCAAGGGTTTGACAGGCCCTGCATGAGCACGGGCCTGGTGCAACTGGAACTGGCCATCGAGTTCGGCGTGATCGTCGCCGCGCCACTGCTGCACGCCTGGTGGCGCGTGCACACCGGCCGCGCCACCCGCGCGCAGGCCCTGCAGTCGCTGCGCATCTTCGTGCCGCTGTACCTGCTGCTGGGCGTTGCGGGCTGGATCGCGTGGCAGTCCCGCTGATCTGGTTGAAGCGCTGAGCGACAGCCCGGCACTGCGTCAGGGAGAAAACATCTGCCCCAGCACCTGCTGGACCTGCGCAAGCGTGGCGGGCCGCAGGGCGCCGAGGCGCTGCACCAGGCGTGCGCGGTCCAGCGTGCGAATCTGGTCCAGCAGGATGAGGCCCTGCTTGCCCTGAAAGGTCAGGCCCACCCGGAATCCTGCAGGCCGCGAGCCGGTGGTCATGGGCGCCACGATCACGGTGCGCAGGTACTGATTCATCTCGACCGGCGACACGATCACGCAGGGGCGCGTCTTGCGGATTTCACTGCCCACCGTCGGGTCGAGCTGCGCAAGCCAGATTTCTCCGGGCTTGAGCGTCACCATGTCAGGTCAGCATCGTCGGCGTTGCCGAACTCGGGCCACACCAGGGCGTCATCGCCCGCCGCGGCCACACGTTGCGCGTCAGTCGCCCAGCCTTCGCGCGGGTTGACGCGCACCGGCCGAATGATGATCTGCCCGTCCACCACCAGCAGGTCGGCGGTTTTGTCCAGGCCCACCTGGGCGAGGATGGGCTTGGGAATCACCACCCCTTGCGAATTGCCCATCTTGCGGATTGCGACTTCCATGGCGTTGTCCTCATGTAAGCACAATGGTAGCACAAGGCCCTCACTCCACCGTCACGCTCTTCGCCAGATTCCTCGGCTTGTCCACATCCGTCCCCCGTGCACACGCGGTGTGATACGCCAGCAGCTGCAGCGGCACCACGTGCAGCACGGGGCTCAAGGGGCCGTAGTGCTCGGGCATGCGGATGACGTGAATGCCTTCGCTGCTGTCGATGCGGGTGTCGGCGTCGGCCAGCACGTACAGCACGCCGCCGCGGGCGCGCACTTCCTGCATGTTGCTTTTCAGTTTTTCCAGCAGCGCGTCGTTGGGCGCCACGGTCACCACCGGCATCTCGCTGGTGACGAGTGCCAACGGGCCGTGCTTCAACTCGCCGGCGGCATACGCCTCGGCGTGGATGTAGGTGATCTCTTTGAGCTTGAGCGCGCCTTCCTGCGCAATCGGGTAGTGCAGCCCGCGGCCGAGGAACAGCGCGTTCTCTTTGGTCGCAAACTGCTCGGCCCAGCCGATGAGCTGTGGCTCCAGCGCCAGCACCGCCTGCAGCGCCACCGGCAGGTGCCGCAGCGCCTTGATGTGCGCCGCCTCGTCCGCCTCTGACAAGCGGCCCTTGGCCTGCGCAATCGCCAGCGTCAGCAAGAACAATGCAATCAGCTGCGTGCTGAAGGCCTTGGTGGACGCCACGCCGATCTCGGCGCCCGCACGCGTGATGCAGGCCAGCGCGCATTCGCGCACCATGGCGCTGGTGGCCACGTTGCAGATGGTCAGCGTGCGCTGCATGCCGAGGCCCTTGGCGTGGCGCAGCGCGGCCAGGGTGTCGGCGGTCTCGCCGCTCTGGCTGATGGTGACGACCAGCGTGTTCGGGTGGGGCACCGATTCGCGGTACCGGTATTCGCTGGCAATCTCTACCTGCGTGGGCACCCTGGCCATCGCCTCCAGCCAGTACTTGGCCACGCAGCCGCTGTAGTAGCTGGTGCCGCAGGCCAGGATCAGCACCGAATCGATCTGCTTGAAGGTGGCGTGTGCGCCCTGCCCCGGCGCGTGGTTGCCCGAGGCCTCGAACAGCTCGGGTGCGATGCCTTCCACGCCCTCCAGCGTGTCGGCGGCGGCGCGCGGCTGCTCGAAGATCTCTTTTTGCATGTAGTGGCGGTACGGGCCCAGCTCGGCCGCGCCGCTGTGGGCCTGCACCGTCTTCACCGGCCGCTGCGCGGCGCTCAGCGTCTTGCCGTTGCGGTCGGCAATCCAGTACTTGCCCAGCTGCAGGTCCACCACGTCGCCTTCTTCCAGGTAGACGATCTGGTCGGTCACGCCAGCCAGCGCCATCGCGTCGCTGGCCAGGAAGTGCTCGCCGCCCCCGGCGGCATCGCGCCCCACGCCCAGGATCAGCGGCGAGCCGGCGCGCGCGCCCACCACGCGCTGCGGCTCGTCCTTGCAGAACACTGCAATCGCATAGGCGCCGTGCAACTGGCGCACCGCCTGCTGCACCGCGCCGAACAGGTCGCCGTCGTACAGGCTGTCGATCAGGTGCGCGATGACTTCGGTATCGGTCTGGCTGGCAAACACATAGCCGCGCTGCTGCAGTTGCGCGCGCAGCTCGTCGTGGTTTTCGATGATGCCGTTGTGCACCAGCGCAATGCGGCCCGCGCGCTGCGCTGCGTCACCCCCCGGGCCGTGGCTGAAGTGCGGATGCGCGTTGTGCACCGCCGGCGCGCCATGCGTGGCCCAGCGGGTGTGCGCGATGCCGGTGCCGCCTTCGATGCGCTCGGTGGCCACCTGCTCCATCAACTCGGCCACGCGCGCCGTGCTGCGCGCGCGCTTCAGTCCACCGCCGTTGCCGCCACCGGCGTGCACCGCCACGCCGCACGAGTCGTAGCCGCGGTATTCCAGCCGCTGCAGGCCCTGAACGAGGATGGGAACGATGTTGCGCGCAGAAACCGCGCCGACGATGCCGCACATGGGGGCGTCCTTTCACTGACCGAGGGAGTCAATGTAGGGGGAGCACCAAGAAATTTCAGGATGAAATCAATCATTTTGAGAAATATTCTTGCGACATGATCGATAAATGAACTAATATTTCATTGAAATTGCTTTTATGGAATCCATCTCCCTTGACACCGTCGACCTGCGCCTGCTCGAAGAACTGCAGCGCGACGCCAGCCAGAGCAACCAGGCCCTGGCCGAGCGGGTGCATGTGTCACCGCCCACCTGCCTGCGCCGCGTGCGCCGCCTGCACGAGGCCGGCCTGATCGAGCGCCAGGTCGCCATCCTGAACGACGACCGGCTTGGCCCGCTGCTCGGCCATGGCCTGCACGTCATCGTCGAGGTGTCGCTAGACCATCAGGGCGCCGAGGCGCTCGACGCATTCGAGGCCCGCGCGGTGGCCGAAGAAGCGGTGCAGCAGTGCTGGCGTGTGTCGCCCGGGCCCGACTTTGTGCTGATGGTGTTTGCGCCCGACATGCCGGGCTACCTGGCGCTGGCGCAGCGTCTGTTCACGTCAGATGCCAACGTGCGCAACGTCAAGGCCTTCTTCAGCGTGAAGCGCGCGAAGTTCGCTCCGTACCGGCCGGTGGCGGTGACGCGGACGTAGAAGAGGCTGCCTCAAACACAGTCCGCCATCAAGGGCCACAGGCGCTCACGCGCGCCGCTGCGAAACGCACCGACGTGACCGATTGCCTGAAGGCCCACGTCAGACGGCGAGACGACGTGGATCGATGTCTTTGCGTTGGGCAGTGCGGCCAACAGCTTGCGGGTGCAGACTTCCGTCATCGCATCGTCATCGGTGAACGAGAAAGCCTCAACGCGAAATCTTGCCGACTCCAGGCTGGGTAGCACCTGCGCCGGATCGGCTCCCCACGCGAACTGGGGATGCCGACACCAGCGCGTCCACTGCCGAACGGCGGGCCCGGGCAGGTCGCCGACCATGCGAAGGGCATTGCCCGGAAAGTAGCCCATGAGCGGAGTCAGCAGGGGTACCGCAAGGTGCAGCATCAACGGGGCCAGTCGCCGCGAGGGCGCTGCCCAGTCGCGCCAGTAGCCCGAGCCTGCGGCGACCGACACGACGACCTCGATGCGTTGCTGTGTTTGTTCATCGGTCATCGCGGCGTGGTGCATGCCCAGGCTGTGTCCCACCACGGCGATCGGCTGCCGGCCTGCAAGCGCGTGCACCTTCGCGACAGCAGCAGCAAAGTCCTGCCGGGCCCAGGTCAACATGTCGGCATCCAGCCCGCGCAGCGACCGCAAGTGCTCGGGGTGCCGCGATTCGCACATGCCCCGCAGGTCAAAGGTCATGACCGTGTGTCCGCGCTGCGCCAGCCACGAGGCAAATTGCGCATAAAACCGCTGGGGTATTCCCAAGCCCCCGGAAATCAGCACATGGCGCCGGGCAGGAGCCTGCGGCCGGTACATGCGGCCACGCAGCACAGTGCCGTCAGCTGCCTGAAACTCGATGCGTTCGCCCGCCTGAGCTTCGGTGGTCATGGCAACTCATCCCTGTGCATGAATCCTTCCTTGACTGCGATAAGGCCGCGGCCCTCAGCGAACAGCCATGAAAGATGGCTACGAGTTCGGGTCAAGCGCGTGGCTTGGATACGGATCTGGCTCTCTGCGCTACGTCGGAGGCGAGCAGCAACACCGCAGGGACCAGGCTGCCAAAGATCAAAAACATCGATGTCGCGCTGTGAAAGGTGTACAGCGGGTCGTCACGCAAGCGCCAGTGCAGGCCGGCATGAACCATCATGAACACCGCGCAACCCATGCGTGTGACTGAACGCACGCGCTCGACGCTGTGCCACCCCAGCCAAACCAGCAAGAAGACGATCGGTACATGCGCCAGGACAAAGATGTCTTGCGCCAGCGCGTCGGGCATGGCGCGCAGAACGTAGAGCAAGCGCCACTCGTGCTGCGCCACAGCGTCGAGTTCATGGCCGACAAACATCGCCAGCAGCGCAACAAACAACCCGTTGCCGGGGGCGCCTCTCATCCGGGATTGAGGTTCCATGCTTTGCGCCTTCCGACCCCTCGCGCTGATGGCCTGTTCACCGGCTACTTCGGCTGCTTCTTGGGCCGCTCCCAGTTCGGGATGCTGACCTGCTTGCCGCGCGCCACGCTCAGGGCGCCGGGCGGGGTGCTCTTGGTGATGGTGGAGCCACCGCCCACCGTGCCGCCGGCGCCAATGGTCACCGGCGCCACCAAGACGCAGTTGCTGCCCACGTGCACGTCGTCTTCGATCACGGTGCGGTGCTTGTTGGCGCCGTCGTAGTTGGCGGTGATGCTGCCCGCGCCGTAGTTCACGCGCTCACCCACCGTGGCATCACCCAGGTAGGCCAGATGATTGGCCTTGGCGCCGGCGGCCAGCGTGCTGTTCTTGATCTCGACGAAGTTGCCCACATGCACCTCGGCGCCCAGCTGCGCGCCGGGGCGCAGCCGCGCATACGGGCCCACCAGCGCGCCGGGGCCCACCGTCACGCCGAGCTTCTCGCCGTCGATGTGGGTGAAGGGGTGGATGACCGCGCCGGCCTCGATGCACGCATTGGCAATCACGCAATTCGCGCCGATGCGCACGCCCTCGCCCAGCGACACGCAGCCTTCGAAGATGCAGTTGACGTCGATCTCCACATCCTGCGCGCACTCCAGCGTGCCGCGCACGTCGATGCGCGCCGGGTCGGCCAGGCGCACACCCTGCTCCATCAGCCGCTGTGCCATGCGCTTTTGGTAGGCACGCTCCAGCTCAGCCAGCTGCACCGGGCTGTTGACGCCTTCGACCTGCAGGCGGTCGTCGGTGCGCACCGCCACCACCGTCTCGTCGTCGGCCACCGCGAACTTCACGATGTCGGTCAGGTAGTACTCGCCCTGGGCGTTGCGGTTGTCCAGCCGCGCCAGCCAGCGCTTGAGCTTCGCCGCAGGCACCGCCATCACCCCGGTGTAGACCTCGTGGATGGCGCGCTGCGCCTCGTTGGCGTCCTTGTGCTCGACGATGGCGTGCACCGTCTCGTGGTAGCGCACGATGCGGCCATAGCCGGTGGGGTCGGGCAGGTTCACCGTCAGCAGCGCCAGCCGCTGGCCGCCACAGGCATCGAGCAGGTGACGCAGGGTGCTGGCCTCGGTCAGCGGCACGTCGCCATTGAGGATGAGCACCACGCCGTCGTCATGCAAGTCAGGCACCGCCTGCTGCACCGCATGGCCGGTGCCGAGTTGCGGCTCTTGCCGCACAAAGTGCAGCGGCTCGTGCGTGCCTTGTGCGCTGCCGGTGAGCGGCTGGGCGGCCAGCGCCTGTTCGACCTGCTGAGCGCCGTGGCCGGTGATCACGATGACGCGGCGCGCCGCGAGCACCAGTGCGGTGTCGATCACATGCTGCGCCAGCGCACGACCGGCCAGCCGGTGCAGCACCTTGGGCCGCGCACTTTTCATGCGCGTACCCTTGCCCGCGGCCATGATGACCACATCCAACGGGTTCGGCTGCGCGTACATTGCGGTCATGAGCACATCGTCCTTGTGGAGACGGATTATCTGCCTGCTGGCGCTGCCGGTGATCACCGGCCTGCTGGGCGGCTGCAGCGCCATCAAGATCGGCTACGGCGCCGCGCCCGAGGCCATCTACCTGTGGCTCAACGGCTACGTGGAGATCAACGACACGCAGTCGCCCAAGGTGAAGGAAGACCTGTCGCGGCTGCTGCAGTGGCACCGCGCGCAGGAGCTGCCGCGCTACGCCGCCTTGCTCGACGAGGTGGAGCAGCTGGCCATGGGCGAGATCGCGGCGCCGCGCGCCTGCGTGGTGGCGCAAGAGGTGCGTGCACGCATCCAGGCGGTGTCCAACCAGGCCGAGCCCGCCCTGGTGACGCTGGCCACCAGCATGACGCCCGAGCAGATCGCGCACCTGCAGCGCCGCTTTGAGCGCGACGACGCCACCTGGCGCAAGGACTGGCTCGACACCACGCCCGCGCGCCGCCTGGACAAGCGCGTGAAGAGCTGGGTAGACCGCATCGAAAGCATCTACGGATCGCTGGACGAGCGCCAGCGCACGCTGGTGCGCCAGCAGCTCACGCAGTCCGGCTGGGATGTGAACCTGACCTGGGCCGAGCGCCAGCGACGCCAGCGCGACGTGCTGCAGGTGCTGCGCGAGGTCAACGCCCCGGGCACCGCGCCGATTGCCGCGCGCCGCCAGGTGCGTGCGCTGCTCGACCGCGTGCAAAGCTCACCCGACCCCGCATGGCAGCGCCACCGCGACGCGATGCAGGCCGAAGGCTGCGCCCTGTTTGCCGCGCTGCACGCCAGCACCAGCACCGCGCAGCGCGAGTCGGCCGCACGCCGCATGCGTGCCTACGCGCGTGACCTGCGCGAGCTGGCCGCGGCGCGGTAAGGGCGCTGCGGCGTCATTCGCACGGCACAGGCTCAGGCCTGCAGCGCGGCCCACATCTCCTTGTCGCGCTCGGCCGTCCAGATGCGCGGGTTCTTGATCCCCTTGGCTTCGTCGTAGGCGCGGCTCACGTCGAACGGCAGGCAGTGCTCGTAGATGAACACATGGCCGAACACCGGGTCCATCGCCTTGCGGGTGTGCGCCATCGCGGCCTTCAGGTCCATGCCGGCGGCCGCGGCCTCCTTGCCGCAGCGGTACAGCGTCTCAACCCAGCGCTTGGTGTAGTCCAGCGCCTTGTTTACGTTGGCGCGGCCCTTCATCGCCTCGCCGCGGCCGGGCACGATGTACTGCGCGTTCAGCGCGCGCAGCGCCTCCAGCGTGGCGGGCCACTCTTCCAGTTGCGCGTCACCGGTGTACACGCCCGCCTCGTACTCGACCAGGTCGCCGCTGTAGAGCACGCCCTCTTCTTCCACCCACGCGATCGTGTCGCCACGGGTGTGGCCCGGGCCCGGATGCCAGATCTGCACCACCACGCCACCCAGGTTGATGCGCAGCTTGCCGGGCACCTCGCCCTTCACCGGGTTGCCGCCGTCGATCACCATGGTCGGCCAGGTCAGGCCGGGCACCGACTCGGCGTTGCGGAACAGGCGCGGAAAGCGCTCCATCTCGCTCTTCATGTCCTGCGCGCCGCGCTCCTTGATGAGTTCCAGCGTGCCCTGGCTGGCGATGATCTCGGTCGCGCCCTCGGCCGCGTAGGCATAGGCGCCCAGCACACGCACCGCGTGGTAGTGCGTCAGCAGCACATACTTGATCGGCTTGTCGCTGACGGTGCGGATCTTCCTGATCAGGTCCTGCGCCATGGCCGGCGTGGCGGTGGCGTCGCTCACCATGATGAAGCGATCACCGATGATCACGCCCGAGTTCGGGTCGCCCTCGGCGGTGTAGGCCCAGCAGTGCTTGCTGAGCTGCTCGAAGGTGATCTTCTTGTCGGTGAGGTCGGCCTGGGACGCGAACGCTTTGGACATGGGGCTCTCTGTGAATGAATCGATGAACGAAAATTTTACTATCCGTAATCCATTTCGAATGAGTAAACGCGAGGCGGGTGCATGGCGGGCGCCCACATGACGGCGCTGTCGGTGGCGGTGCAGGGCTTCGTGCTCGGCCTGAGCCTGATCGTGGCCATCGGCGCACAAAACGCCTTTGTGCTGCGCCAGGGGCTGCGCCGCGAGCAGGTGGGGAGCATCGTGCTGTTTTGCGCAGCCAGCGATGCCTTGCTGATGGCCGCCGGGGTGCTGGGCATGGCGCAGGCGCTGGGTGACCGCCCGGGCCTGGCGCGCGTGCTGGCGCTGGCCGGGGCAGCCTTTTTGGCGGTGTACGGCTTGCGGGCCCTGCGCCGCGCGGGCACCTCGCAGTCGCTGCAGGCGTCCGCCGACGGCGGTGGCCTGAGTCGCGGCGCCGCGCTGGCACAGGCCGCTGCCTTCACCCTGCTCAATCCGCATGTGTACCTCGACACGGTGCTGCTGGTGGGCAGCATCGGCGCGCAGCAGTCGCCGGCGCTGCAGCCGTGGTTCATCGGTGGGGCCAGCACCGCCAGCCTGAGCTGGTTTGCGGCGCTCGGCTTTGGCGCGCGCTGGCTGGCGCCGTGGTTTGCGCGGCCGCGCGCGTGGCAGGTGCTCGACGGCCTGATCGGCATCACCATGCTGGTGCTGTCGGCGCTGCTGGTGCGCCATGCATGGCAAGGCGGCTGAGGGCGCTCAGCTTGCTCGCTCTGGCCGACCCGCTGCGGGTGCGGCCAGCCCGCGCTCCAGCACCGCGATCACCTCGTCGGCAAAGGCGGCATAACTCATCGGCCCGCCCGGTCGCAGCCAGGTGAAAGTCCAGTTGATCATGCCGAACAGCATCATCGTGATGGCCGTCTGGTTGTGCGCGTTCAGCCGCGTGGGGTAGGCGCGGCGCAAGAAGCGCGTGACCGCCGACACCACGTCGCGCTGGCGATTGAGGATCAGCTCGCGCTGCTCCTCGCCGAGAAACGGCGCGTCGTGCAGCAGTGCCACATGGCGCGTGGCCGAGGTCTGGTATTCCTGCAGGAAGCTGCGGATCAGCTCATGCAGCGAGGCGCGGTCGTCCAGGCTGCGGCGCTGCGCGGTGGCCTCGGCCTGGCCGATGATCGCCAGCAGGCGCTGGGTGTAGCGGTCCAGCAGGTCAAACAGGATCGCTTCCTTGCTTTCGTAGTAGTGGTACAGCCGCGCCTTGCTGGTGCCGCAGGCCAGTGCGATGTCGTTCATCGTGGCAGCGGGGTAGCTCTTGCGCGCAAAGCACTCGGCCGCGCGGTCGAGGATGGCATCGCGTCGCAGCTCGTGCTGCTGTGACTTGGGACGGGCCATGTGAGGTGAACCGGGGCGCCGCGCAGGCCTCAGCCGATCGGCCAGACCACGCCGTTGTCGTTGAGGATGGCGTCCAGCGGCTGGTCGTGCGGCTCGGGGTCCAGGTCGGGCAGGAAGCCCTGCGTGTAGCCCAGCCCCACGGTGAAGGGCCGCGGCTGCAGCGCGGCCAGCGTGCGGTCGTAAAAGCCGCCGCCATAGCCCAGCCGGTAGCCGCCGGGGCCGTAGCCCACGCAGGGCACGAACAGCAGCGTGGGCACGATCACCTCGGTGTCCTTGGGCTTGGGGATGCCGTAGGCGTCTTCCTCCATCGGGCAGCCGGGGTACCACGCATGGAACTTCAGCGTCTTCTTGAGCTTGTCCACCACCGGCAGGCCGATGCGGCGGCGCTGCGGCTGGTCGAGCAGCTCGCCGTCTTCCTTCCAGCGGTGCAGCGCGGGCAGCGGATCGAACTCGCCCTTGATCGGCCAGTAGGCGCCAATCGACACATCAGGGCGGCCCACCAGCCAGATGCGCATCACCCGCTGCAGCAGCTCGGCGCGCTGCAGCCGGTCGGGCATGCGAAGCCGGTCTTCGACCAGGGCCTTTCGCAGGATCCGCTTTTCCTCTGACTTGTCCATAATTCCCGGATGCAGTTTCGAACGATTCTGACACTGATTGCAGTGGCAGCAAGCGCCGGCTTCGGCGCAGCCAGCGGCGCGCTGGCGCAGGGCACATCGGCCAGCCCGGCCTTGGCAGCCGCGCCGCGCACCGACGAGCGCACCGACGCGGTGGTGCTCGAGATGCAGCAGGCCTTTCGCCGCGGCGACAAGCGCCGGCTGTCGCAGCTGCTGCCACAGACGCGCGGCCACATCCTGGAGCCTTGGGCTGCCTACTGGGAGCTGCGCGCGCGGCTGGATGAAGCCAGCGCCGAGCAGGTGCGCGACTTCCTGACGCGCTGGGAAGGCACCTACCAGGAAGACCGGCTGCGCAACGACTGGCTGCTGGTGCTGGGCCAGCGCCGTGAATGGCAGGCCTTCGCCGCCGAGCATGCGCGCTTTCGCATGAACGACGACCGCGAGGTGCGCTGCTATGCCGCCTTGGTGCAGCATCTGGGCGTGGTGCCCGGCCCCGGCGGGGGCACGCCGCTGGCCGAGGTGGTGCGCAGCAACTGGCATGCACTGCGCGATGCCGACGACGGCTGCACGCTCGCGGCCAGGCACCTGATCGCCGACAAGCAGATGCCGGCGCTGGATGCGTGGCGCAAGGCGCGCCTGGCCGTCGAGGCCAACCGCCCGCGCGCGGCGGCCGATGCGGTGGAAACAGTGGCGCCCAAGGCGGCGGCGGCCGTGGCCGAGCTGCACCAGTCGCCCACCAAGTTCCTCACCAGCCGCGTGACCGCGTTCTCGCAGACGCGGCGTGAGCTGATCACGCTGGCGCTGATCCGGCTGGCCGCCACCGACCTGGACGGCGCCGCACGCCAGCTCGATGCCAAGTGGGGCCCGCAGCTCACGCCCGAAGAGCGCCACTGGGTGTGGGGGGTGCTCGGCCGGCTGGCTGCGCAGCGGCTGGACGCACGCGCGCTGGAGCACTTTGCGCAGGTGGCCCGCCTGTCCGACCTGAGCGATGACATGCTGGGCTGGAAAGCGCGCGCCGCCCTGCGCGCTGGCGCCACGCCACGCTGGAACCAGGTGTTTGACGCCATTCGCGCGATGAGCCCGGCCGGCCGGCAAGACCCGACCTGGGTGTACTGGCGCGCCCGCGCGCTGATGGCGCCGGGCCAGACAGAGCAACACCGCGCCGAAGGCCTGGCCGCGATGCAGTCGATTGCGTCGATGCGCGGCTTCTATGAGCAGCTGGCGCTGGAAGCCACCGGCCAGAAGATCACGCTGCCTCCGGTGCCCGCACCGCCCACCGCAGACGAGATGGCGCAGGCGCGCCGCCACCCCGGGCTGCAGCGCGCGCTGCACGCCATCGCCATTGGCCTGCGCCCGGACGGCGTGCGTGAATGGAACTACAGCACCAACCTGGCCACGCCCGGCGGCATGCCCGAGCGCGAGCTGCTGGCGGCCGCGCAGGTGGCCTGCGAGCGCGAGGTGTGGGACCGCTGCATCAACACCAGCGAGCGCACCCGCACCGACATCGACGTGGCGCAGCGCTTCCCGATGCCGTTTCGCGAGCAGGTGGTGGCACGCAGCCGCGAGATCGGGCTCGACCCGTCCTACGTGTACGGCCTGATCCGTCAGGAGAGCCGCTTCATCATGAACGCGCGCTCGCATGTCGGCGCATCGGGGCTGATGCAGGTGATGCCGGCCACCGCGCGCTGGACGGCGCGCAAGATCGGGCTGACCGGCTTCACGCCGGATCAGATCAACGACCGCGACACCAACATCGCCATCGGCACCGGCTACCTGAAGCTGGTGCTGGACGACTTTGCCGGCTCGATGCCATTGGCCGCTGCGGCCTACAACGCCGGCCCCAGCCGCCCGCGGGCCTGGCGTGCGCCGGGCGGCAGCGGCCCGGTGCTCGAGGGCGCGATCTGGGCCGAGAACGTGCCCTTCAGCGAGACGCGCGACTACGTCAAGAAGGTGCTGTCCAACGCCACCATCTACGCCGCCATCCTGAGCGGCCAGCCGCAGTCGCTGCGGGCGCGGCTGGGCACGGTGGGCCCGCGCGACGCCTCGCAACCCGAACCCAACAAGGACCTGCCATGACCACCCCACCGAAGCGCGTGCTGGTGCTGGGCGGCACCGGCTTCGTGGGCCGCCATGTGTGCGAAAAGCTGGTGGCCCAGGGCACGCGTGTGACCGTGCCCACCCGGCGCATCGACCGCGCGCGCGACATCCAGATGCTGCCGCTGCTGGATGTGGCGGTGGCCGACGTGCACGACGCCGCACAACTGGCGCGACTGCTGCCCGGCCACGACGCCGTGGTCAACCTGATCGCCATCCTGCACGGCAACGAGGCGGCGTTCGAGCGGGCGCATGTGGTGCTGCCACGCACCCTGGCTGCCGCGATGCATGCGGCGGGCATCAAGCGCCTGGTGCACATCAGCGCGCTGGGCGCCGATGCCGGCGGCCCGTCGATGTACCAGCGCAGCAAGGCGCGCGGCGAAGCGGTGCTGCGCGAATCCGGGCTGGATGTGACCGTGCTGCGCCCGAGCGTCATCTTCGGCGCGGAAGACAAGTTCCTCAACACCTTCGCATCGCTGCAGGCCGTGGCACCGGTGATGCCGCTGGCCGGTGCCGGCACGCGTTTTCAGCCGGTGTGGGTGGAAGACGTCGCTCAGGCGGTGGTGAATGCGCTGTTGGGTGCGAAGGGAGACCGCGCCAGCATCGGCCAGACGCTGGAGGCCTGCGGGCCCGAGACCTTCACCCTGGGCGAGCTGGTGCGCCTGGCCGGCCGCTGCGCCGGGCACGAGAGGCCGGTGATGGCGCTGCCGCTGTCGGTGGGGCGGCTGCAGGCCGCGCTGATGGAGCTGCTGCCCGGCGAGCCGCTGATGAGCCGCGACAACGTGGCCTCGCTGTCGGTGGACAACGTGGCCAGCGGCACGCTGCCGGGCCTGCAGGCGCTGGGCATCACGCCAGCGGCGCTGAGTGCGGTGGCGCCCACCTACCTGGGCCGGCGCGGCCTGCGCAGCGCGCTGGACCGCATGCGTCAGGGCGCAAGACGCTTCTGAAGGCCAAGATGCAGCTCTACATCGGCAACAAGAACTATTCGTCGTGGTCGATGCGCCCGTGGGTGCTGCTGCGCCAGTCCGGCATCGCATTTGACGAGGTGTTGGTGCGCTTTGACAGCTTTGATGCGCAGTCGGAGTTCAAGCGCGCACTGTCGGCGCTGACGCCCACCGGCAAGGTGCCGCTGCTGGTGGACGACGGCCTGGCGGTGTGGGACACGCTGGCGATTGCCGAGTACCTGGCCGAGAAGTTTCCTCAGCACAACCTGTGGCCGCGCAATGCACGCCAGCGCGCCCGTGCCCGCAGCATCTGCGCCGAGATGCACAGCGGTTTTGGCGCGCTGCGCAGTGCCTGCCCGATGAACATCGAGGCTTCGCTACCCGACATCGGTTCCCTGGTCTGGCGCGACCGCCCCGCGGTGCGCAGCGATGTCGAACGCATCGTGCACATGTGGCGCGAGCTGCTGCAAGACCACGACGGGCCGATGCTGTTCGGCGACTTCAGCATCGCCGACGCCTACTACGCGCCAGTGTGCATGCGCTTCATCACCTACGCGCTGCCGCTGCCGCCCGACATCCAGGCCTATGTGGAGCGGGTGCGCGCACTGCCTGGCGTGCAGGCCTGGATCACCGACGCGCTGGCCGAGCAGGACTTCCTCGATTTCGAGGAGCCCTACCGCCTGCGGCGCTAGAGGCGCACGATGCAAGTCTTCCGGGTCGGCGGTGCGGTGCGCGATGCGCTGCTGGGCCTGCCTATTCGTGATGTGGACTGGGTGGTGGTCGGCGCCACGCCCGAGCAGATGACCGCGCAGGGCTTCCAGCCCGTGGGGCGCGACTTCCCCGTCTTCCTGCATCCGCAATCGCGCGAGGAATACGCGCTGGCCCGCACCGAGCGCAAAAGCGGCTGCGGCTACCGCGGCTTCACCGTGCATGCCGCGCCCGATGTGACGCTGGAGCAAGACCTCGCGCGCCGCGACCTCACCATCAACGCCATCGCGCAGCCCACAGGTGCCAAGGGGCTGGAGGGGTTGATCGACCCCTACGGTGGCCAGCGCGACCTGCAGCAGCGGGTGCTGCGCCACGTGACCGACGCCTTCCGCGAAGACCCGGTGCGCATCCTGCGCGTGGCACGCTTTGCCGCGCGCTTTGCCGACTTCACGCTGGCGCCCGAGACGCTGGCGCTGATGCGTGACATGGTGAAAGACGGCGAGGCCGACCACCTGGTGCCCGAGCGCGTGTGGCAAGAGCTCTCGCGCGGGCTGATGGAGCCCAAGCCCTCACGCATGTTCCAGGTGCTGCGCGACTGCGGTGCCTTGAAGGTGCTGCTGCCCGAGCTGCAAGCGCTGTGGGGCGTGCCGCAGACGGCAGAGCATCACCCCGAAGTGGACACCGGTGTGCACATGATGCTGGTGATGGATGTGGCTGCAAAGCTGCAGGCACCGCTGACGGTGCGGCTGGCCTGCCTGCTGCACGACCTGGGCAAGGGCAATACGCCGCGCGACGAATTGCCGCGGCACATCGGCCACGAGCAGCGCAGCGTGAAGATGCTGCAGCGGGTGTGCGAGCGCTGGCGCGTGCCCACCGACTGCCGCGAACTGGCCGAGGTGGTGGCGCGCGAGCACGGGCACATCCACCGCAGCGGTGAGCTGGGTGCCGCCGCGGTGATGCGGCTGCTGGAGCGCTGCGACGCGATCCGCAAGCCCGAGCGCTTTGACGAGGTGCTGTGGGCCTGCGAATGCGACTCGCGCGGCCGCGCGGGCCTGGCCGAGCGCCCGTACCCGCAACGCGCGCGGCTGCGGGCAGCGCAGGC
>JBDLRH010000105.1:0-12073 GCA_039800165.1 Pseudomonadota bacterium | reverse complement strand
TGCGGGTCCACCGACTTGAGCGCCTGGGTGACGGCGCGCTCGCAGTGGCCGCAGGTCATGCCCTGCACTTGGAAGGTCTGTGTGTTGCTCATGGTGAATCCTTTCGCGGGCGGCCTGGCGTCGGTCGTGTGTGACGCTTCATCTTGCGCCAGAGCATCGGCCCTGGCTTGACGCAGGTCAACCCCATGGCCCTGCAGGCGGCATGATGGCAGGATGGGGCTACCCGCCATGAATTCAAGCGCCACCACGCCCGAGAACACCACAGCCGACACCCGCTTGCCGCAAGGCGCTACCGTGCCGCCGCAGGCCGACGGCGACGTCTGCACGCTGGACCTGGGCATCGGCGGCATGACCTGCGCATCCTGCGTGAGCCGGGTCGAGCGCGCGTTGCAGAAGGTGCCGGGCGTGGACGCCGCCACGGTGAACCTGGCCACCGAATCCGCGCGCGTGACCGTGGCCGGCGCTGCCGTGCCCACCGCAGGCGACCGCGCCCGGGTGGAGGCGCTGATCAAGCGCGCGGTGCGCGATGCCGGCTACGAGCCGCGTGCCGCCGCGGCCGCGATCGACGAAGACCTGTCGCCCTGGGCCGGCTTTGCACCGGTGGCGGCTGGCCTGCTGCTGAGCGCGCCGCTGGTGTTGCCGATGGCAGGCGACCTGTTCGGTGCGCACTGGATGCTGCCCGCATGGGTGCAGTTGCTGCTGGCCGCGCCGGTGCAGTTCATCCTGGGCGCGCGCTTTTACATGGCGGGCTGGCATGCGCTGCGTGCGCTGACCGGCAACATGGACTTGCTGGTGGCGCTGGGCACCAGTGCGGCCTTCGGGCTGTCGCTGTGGCTGTGGGCCACCGCACCGGCAGGCGCCATGCCGCACCTGTACTTCGAGGCGGCGGCGGTGGTGATCACGCTGGTGTTGCTGGGCAAGTGGCTCGAGGCGCGGGCCAAGCGCCAGACCACGGCCGCCATCCGTGCGCTGCATGCGCTGCGCCCCGACACCGCGCACCTGATCGGCAAGACCGGTGATGAAAGCGATGTGCCGGTGGACGAACTGCTGGTGGGCGACCGGGTGGTGGTGCGCCCCGGCGAGCGCGTGCCTGCCGACGGCACGCTGCTGCAAGGGCAGACGCAGGTGGATGAATCGATGCTGACCGGCGAGCCGCTGCCGGTGGCCAAGGCCGAGGGCGCGGCGTTGACGGGCGGCAGCATCAACGGCGAAGGCCGCATCGTGATGCAGGTGCGCGCGGTGGGCTCCGAGAGCGTGCTCGCGCAAATCATCCGCCTGGTGGAAGACGCGCAGGCGGCCAAGGCGCCGATCCAGCGGCTGGTGGACCAGGTCAGCGCGGTGTTCGTGCCGGCGGTGATGGGGGCGGCAATCGTCACCTTCATCGGCTGGATGCTCGGCGGCGCGGGCCTGGAAGCGGCGCTGATCCACGCGGTGGCGGTGCTGGTGATTGCGTGCCCGTGCGCGCTGGGCCTGGCCACGCCCGCGGCCATCATGGCCGGCACCGGCGTGGCAGCGAAGCACGGCATTCTGATCAAGGACGCGCAGGCGCTGGAGCTGGCACAGCGCGTGGACACGGTCGCCTTCGACAAGACCGGCACGCTGACCGTGGGCCAGCCGCGGCTGGTGGGCTTTGTGGCCGCACCCGGCGAAGATGAATCGACACTGCTGGCCCTGGCCGCCAGCCTGCAAAGCGGCAGCGAGCACCCGCTGGCGCGCGCGGTGCTGGCGGCAGCGCACGAGCGTGGCGTGGCCTTGGCGCCGGCCGATGCGGTGCGCGCGGTGCGTGCCGTGCCCGGGCGCGGCAGCGAAGGGGAAGTCGATGCGCATGCGCTGTTGCTCGGCAGCCTGCGCTGGATGGATGAACTGGGCGTGGACCTGTCGGCACTGCAATCCGACATCGCGCGGCTGCGCGCGCAGGGCGCCACGCTGTCGGTGCTGGCCGAGCGCCGCGCGCAGGCTCAGGCGTCTGCATCGGTGGCCACGTCCGTGCCCGTACCCGTGGCCTGCGCGCTGATGGCCTTTGCCGACGAGCCCAAGCCCGGCGCACGCGAGGCGCTGGCGGCGCTGCGTGCGCGCGGCCTGCGCGTGGTGATGATCTCGGGCGACCAGCGCGAGGCGGCGCTGGCCATGGGCGCGCGGCTGGGCCTGGCGCCCGAGGAGATCCGCGCCGAGGTGCTGCCCGCTGACAAGGCCGCGCAGATCGTCGCTTTGCGGCAGGGCCCGCATGTGGTGGCGATGGTGGGCGACGGCGTGAACGATGCGCCCGCACTGGCCGCTGCCGATGTGGGCATTGCCATGGGCACCGGCACCGACGTGGCGATGCATGCGGCCGGCATCACGCTGATGCGCGGCGACATTGCGCTGGTGGGGGCGGCGCTGCAGGTGTCTCAGCGCACCGTGGCCAAGATCCGGCAGAACCTGTTCTGGGCCTTCGCCTACAACGTGGCGGGCATTCCGCTGGCCGCGCTCGGTTACCTGAGCCCGGTGGTGGCCGGCGCGGCGATGGCGCTCAGCAGCGTGAGCGTGATGACCAACGCGCTGTTGCTGCGGCGCTGGCGGCCGCAGTCCGGCCCGCCCGCCGCGCCTCAGCGCAGCGTCGGATAGTCGGTGTAGCCCTCAGCACCACCGCCGTAGAAGGTCTTGCGGTCGGGCATGTTCCAGGGCGCGCCTTCGCGGATGCGGCGCGCAAGGTCGGGGTTGGCGATGAACGGCTTGCCAAAGGCCACCAGGTCGGCGCTTTGCACCAGCGCGTCGCTGGCCAGCGCGGCGTCGTAGCCGTTGTTCACCATCCACGCGGCGTATCCGCCCGCGGCGCGGTAGGCCTGGCGCAGCGCGGCGTAGTCAAACGGCCGGTCGTCGATGACGCGCGGCCCGCCAGTGGAGCCTTCGATCAGGTGCAGGTAGGCCAGCCGCATCGGCGCGAGCTGCTGCACGACGTAAGTGAACAGGGCCTGCGGGTCGGCATCGACGATGTCGTTGGCCGGCGTCACCGGCGACAGGCGGATGCCCACGCGGTCGCCACCGATCTCCTGCACGATGGCGCGCATCACCTCCACCAGAAGCCGCGCGCGGTTCTCGATCGGGCCGCCGTAGTCGTCGGTGCGCTGGTTGGCACCGGTCTTGAGGAACTGGTCAATCAGGTAGCCGTTGGCCGCATGCAGCTCAATGCCGTCAAAACCGGCGTCGATCGCGCGGCGCGCAGCCAGCCGGTAGTCGACCACGATGCCCGCGATCTCGTGGCGCTCGAGCGCGCGCGGCGCCGAAGTCTCGACAAACTCGGGCAGGCCGTTGCGGATCAGCACCGTCTTGGTCTTGGCGGTGATGGCCGAGGGCGCCACCGGTGCCACGCCACCGGGCTGCAGGTCCACATGCGACACGCGGCCCACATGCCACAGCTGGGTGACGATGTGGCCGCCGCGCGCATGCACCGCAGAGGTCACGCGCTTCCAGCCGTTGACCTGCTCGCGGTTCCACAGCCCGGGCACGTCCGCATAGCCCTGCGCGGTGGGGCTGATGGCGGTGGCTTCAGTGATCAGCAGTGCTGCGCCTTCGCCGGGCCGCGCGCGCTGCGCGTAGTAGGTGGCCATCAGCGGGTTGGGCAGCGCACCGGGCGCGCGGTTGCGCGTGAGCGGCGCCATGACGATGCGGTTGGGCAGACGCATCGCGCCGACGGTGATGGGTTGGAACAACGATGCCATGACTAAGTGTATGAGTGATAGGGGCAAGAACGATTGCAGGAGGCCATTGTTGATGGCAGAGGCTGTTTCACAGCGCAAGGCGCCCGTCCGCCGGACGAACGCGCCGCGCCCGCCGCTCACTTCAGGCTGAAGCGCGCGGTTGCCGGCTTGCCGGCCACGGTGACCACGGCGACGGCCTTGGTGCCTGGGCCGATCTTGAAACTGCCGGTGGCCTCCAGGCGATTGCCCGCCGGCTTGAGCTCCACCTCCTGCTTGTCCGTTCCGGTCAGCAGCGTGAGCTTGGCGCTGGCCTTGGAGA
Organism: Pseudomonadota bacterium; assembly: GCA_039800165.1. GTDB lineage: Bacteria > Pseudomonadota > Gammaproteobacteria > Burkholderiales > Burkholderiaceae_C > JBDLRH01. Next base: position 8,077 of record JBDLRH010000105.1, on the reverse strand, counting down.
TGTCGGCCGGCTTGCCGTGGTCGCGCACATACAGCTGGATGGTCGTGGGCTTGGCGACCAACTCGTAGTCCCAGTCCTTGCCCTCGGCGACGATGCCGCCATGCTTGGGGCTGTGGTCATGCTGGGGCGTTCCGTGGGCGATGCCAGTCAGGGCGATGGCCAGGCTGGCCAGAATCAGGTTGAGTTTCATCGTTCGGTCCTTTGCGGGTGGGAGAAACGGGGGCGCGTGATCACAGCGCCTCTTCGGTGCGGTGGTCGTTGACCAGTCGTTCGGCGGGCTTGCGGCCCAGCAGCCAGAACATCGCCGGGGTGAGGAAGGTGTCCAGCAGCGTGGAACTGATCAGGCCGCTGAAGATGACTACCGCCACCGGGTGCAGTACCTCGGTACCGGGGCGCTCGGCCTCGAACAGCAGTGGTGCCAGCGCGAATGCAGTGACCAGCGCCGTCATCAGCACGGGCGCCAGCCGCTCCAGCGACCCGCGCACGATCATCGGTTGGCCGAAGTGCTCACCTTCCAGGCGCATCAGGTTGATGTAGTGGCTGACCTTCAGGATGCCGTTGCGCACCGAGATGCCCGCCAGCGTGATGAACCCGACCATCGCCGCCACGCTCAAGGGCTGGCCTGACAGCCACAGCCCGATCACCGCGCCCACCAGCGCCAGCGGAATGTTCACCATGATCAGTGCCGACAGCACCGCACTCTTGTAGCGGCTGTAGAGCACCACGAACATCAGCGTCAGCGAGACCACCGACAGCAAGGCGATCAGCCTGGCTGCCTCTTCCTGCGCCTGGAACTGCCCGCCCAGCGTGATGAACATGCCTTCGGGCAGCCTGGTGTTGGCGGTGACGCTGCGGATGTCGGCCACGATCTCCGACAGCGCGCGTCCGGAGGCATTGGCCGACAGCACGATGCGGCGCTTGCCGTCATCGCGGCTGATCTGGTTGGGGCCATCGCTGTCTTCGATGGTGGCCACCTTGGACAAGGGGATGCGGCCGCCCGGTGTCTCGATCAGGATTCGCCCCAGGCCCTCGACCGAGCGCGCCGATTCGGGCAGCTTGACCACCAGCGCAAAGCGTCGCCCGCCCTCGATGATCTGGGTGACGCGCTCGCCTTCCACCAGCCCTTGCAGCGTGGCCAGGATCTGCGGCGCCGGCACGCCGTACTGGGCCGCGGCGGCGTAGTCGATGCGCACCTTGATCTGCGGCGCCAGCACCTGCTTTTCGATTTGCAGGTCAGCGATGCCGGGGATCGCCGCCAGGCGCTGTCGCAGCGACTCGGCCTGGCTGCGCAGGCCATCCAGATCCTCGCCGTAGATCTTGATGGCGATCTGCGAACGCACGCCCGACAGCATGTGGTCGATGCGGTGCGAAATCGGCTGCCCCACCTCGATGGCCGCCGGCAGGTTGGCCAGCCGCGCGCGGATGTCGGCGCGTACCGCGTCCATCGGCCGCTTCAGTTGCTCGGCCGGCACGATGCCGATGTCGAGCTCGCTGACGTGAACGCCCTCGGCGTGTTCGTCCAGCTCAGCGCGCCCGCTGCGCCGGCCCACGTGCACGACCTCGGGTACCTGACGGATCAGCACCTCGGCCTGCCGGGCCAGGGCCGAGCTCTCGGTCAGCGTCACGCCGGGGTTCAGCCGCAGGCCGACCAGCAGCGTGCCCTCGTTGAAGGGCGGCAGGAAGGTGGTGGGAAAGAAGGGCACGGCCGCAGCCGCTGCCACCACCGCCACGCCGGCCGCCGCCAGCGCGGTGCGCGGCGCGTTCAGCACCGCCTGCAGGCTGCCGCGGTAGCGCGCCTTCAGCCAGGCCAGCACCCGGGTGTCGCCGTGGTCCAGCGTCTTCAGGCGTGGCAGCAGGTAGTAGCTCAGCACCGGCGTGACCGTCACCGACACCAGCAACGAGGCCAGCGTGGAGGCGATGAAGGCCACCCCCAGCGGCACGAACAGGCGACCTTCGATGCCCGGCAGCGCGAACAGCGGGATGAACACCAGCACGATGATCACCGTGGCGTACAGGATGCCCGAACGCACCTCCATCGACGCCTTCGCCACCAGCTGCAGCGGATGCAGCCGCTCGCCCGGCGGCCTGGCGCGGTCTTGCTTGAGGCGGCGCAGGATGTTTTCCACGTCCACCACCGCGTCGTCCACCAGGCCGCCTATTGCAATCGCCAGGCCACCCAGCGTCATGGTGTTGATCGACAGCCCGAAGTGGCGGAATACCAGCGCGGTCACGAAGATCGACACCGGGATCGCCGTCAGCGCGATGACGGTGGGCCTGAGCGTGCCCAGAAAGAAGAACAGGATCACTGCGACGCACACCGACGCGCCGATCAGCTTGCCCTGCAGCGTACTGATCGAAGCCTCGATGAAGCTGGCCTGGCGGAAGGTGACGCGCGGCGCCTCCATGCCCGCTGGCAGCGAGGCCTTCAGGCCCTGCAGCGCGTCCTCGATCTGGCGTGTCAGCACGATGGTGTCGGCCGTGGGCTGCTTCTGGATGCCCAGGATCACGGCCGGCTTGCCCTCGAAGCCGGCATCGCCGCGCTTGATGGCCGCGGCGAAGCTCACGTCGGCGATCTGCCCGAGCAGGATCGGCTGGCCGTTGCGCGCGGTCAGCGCGAGGTTTTTCAGGTCGTCCAGGCGCGAAGTGCGGCCCAGGTGACGGATCAGGTATTCACGCCCGTTGAGTTCCAGAAAGCCGCCCGAGGTATTGGCCGAGAAGCCGCGCAAGGCCGACTCGAGCTGTGCATGCGTGATGCCCAGCGTGGCCATGCGCACGGTGTCGGGCTGCACCTGGAACTGACGGACCTCCCCGCCGATGGGGATGACCTGCGCGACGCCGGGCACCGACATCAGGCGCGGGCGCAGCACCCAGTCGGCGTACTCGCGCACCGCCATCAGGGATGAGGCGCCCGCGCTTGCTTCGCTCGCTGCCGCGCGAAGGGGCGCTGCCTGGCTTGGCAGCGGCCCGGCGCCAGGCAGGGCCTTGCCCTCGTCGACCGGGATGGCGATCTGCATGATTTCGCCCATCACCGAACTGACCGGGCCCATGGTCGGCGTCACGCCGTCGGGCAGGCCTTGTTCCACCGACGACAGGCGCTCCGAGACGAGCTGCCGTGCCCGGTAGATGTCCACGCGCCAGTCGAAGGTGACATACAGGAACGACAGGCCTGCCGACGACACCGAGCGCACGGACTCCACGCCAGGCAGTCCGCTCATCGTGGTTTCCAGCGGGAAGGTGATGAGCTGCTCCACCTCTTCGGCAGCCATGCCGCCGGCCTCGGTGATGACTGTGACGGTGGGCTTGTTGAGGTCGGGAAACACATCCACCGGCGTGCGCGTCAGCGTGAATGCGCCGTAGGCCATCAGCACGACGCTGGTGATGAGCACCAGCAGCCGGTTGGCCAGGCTGTTGTCGAGGAGCCACTTGAACATGGGGGGTCCTGTCAGCGGGTCACCGGATCTGGTTGATCAGGGTCGCGCCCTGTGTGGCGACGCGGTCGCCTGCCTGCAGGCCCGAGGTCACGGCCACGCGCAGGCCGTCGAGCGCCTCCACCGTGACCGTGCGCGGCACGAATCGCTCGGGCGCCGTTTTCACCCACACGATGGTCTGGTTGGCCGGGCTTTTCACCAGCGAGGCCACGGGGATAGCCACGCCCTTGAGCGTGTCCTTGCTTTGCACGAACACCCGTACCGCCTGCCCCACTGCCAGGCCTGAAAGCGCTGGCCCCTGGGCCCGAAAGGCCAATGGCAACGCCTGCTCGCGCAAGCTGCGCCCCGCGCCCACAAATGCCAGCGGTACGCGCAGGCTGCCAACGGCCACGCTGGCGCTGCCGATGCGCGTGGCCAGCGCTGCATCGAAGGTCATTGCCTCGATGCGCAGCCGCTGCGGATCGACAATCTCGAACAGCAAGTCGCGCGCATCGACCACCTGCCCGGCAACCGCGTTGGCTGAAGTGATCACGCCGCCCACCGGTGCCACCAGCGCTTCGCGCGCGTTCAGCCCGATGCCGACGGCTGCGATGCGCTCGGCCAGACTGTTTGCCTCGCTCTCGGCTGCCTCGATGTCCTTGCGTGGCACGGTGTCCGAAAGCTCCTTCAGGCGCGCCACGCGCTTGTCGGCCAGCGCCTTGGCGGCGCGCAGTTCGGCCAGTTGCGCGGCCTGGTTGGCGCGCTCCAGTGGTGCGGCCGATGCCGTCAAGTAGGCCAGCACCTGGCCCTTGCGCACCGCCTGCCCGAGCGTGGGCAGGCCCTGTGGGCCAGGTTCGATGCGGCCGGCGTTCATCGGCTGCACCTTGCCGCCGGCGTTGGGGTCCATCAGCACCTGGCCGTTGAGCTCGAAGCTGCGTGGCAGCGCCGCCTGCTCGGTCACCAGGGTGCGTATGCCGAGTTGCCGTTGTGCGGGCTTGGGCAGGAACACGCTGCCATCGGGAAGGCGCTGCGGGCCGTTGGCACTGGGCGCAGACGCGGTGTCGCCATGGCTGTGGCCATGGTCATAGCCTGGGCCTGCCACGGCCGATGCAGCGATGCCGAGCACGGCGATGGACAACGCGGCGAATGTCCGGCGCTTGAGCAGGAAGGTGAACGGCTTCATGCGGAGGCTCCAGCACGGGCGTGACGGCTGGCTGCCACACGGCGTCCCAGGAAAATCAGGGCCATCAGGCCGGCGATGCTGCCTGCCGCCCAGCCCGCGGATTCCTTCCACGAGTGGGCGTGTGCATGGGCATGCGCTGCGGCGTCGGGGTGTGCCGGCGCGGCCACCTCCAGCTCGCCGGCCAGCAGGTCGGCATCAGACCCGGCGGTCACTGTGGCGGTGATGGGCAGAACGCCGGGCGCAGGCGGGTTGGCCAGCTCGACCTCGTACAGGTCGTCGCGTGGCGTGGCCTGCAGCTTGGTGCCCGCAATCTCGAGCTCGATGCGCGCACCGGCCACGGGCGCGTTGTTCGCGGCCCGGTCCAGGTACAGCGTGAGGCGCTTGCCGTTGAGCACACCCACCAGCTCGAACAGTTCGGAGGTGGCAGTGAAGCGGGGAAGTGCGGTGCCTTGCACGGCGGCCGGTGCATGGTCGCCGTGGTCGTGGCCAGGGCCGGCATGCGCATGCATCGGCAGCCACAGGGTGGCGACCAGGCTCAATACGTGAAAAAAAGTGCTTGGTTTCATGGGCATGGCGAAGAAAAGTCGGGTGATCGGAACCGCTGCATCACTGCGGCAACAGCCCCAAGGCCTGGCGCCATTCGGAGATGGCGGCGGCCAGCTCGATGCGGCTTCGGGCGGCCTGCTGCTCGGCCTCGGCGGCTTCGGCTTCGATGCGAAGCCGCATCGGCAGATCGGTCTCGCCGGCCTGGAATGACTTGTCGAAGAACCCGCGCGCCTCCCGCGCCAGCCGGGCGCGCGTCTGCGCGGCGGCCAGTTGCTGGCGTGCTGCCTGAACGCGCGCCTGTGCCGCAGCTTGCTCGGTGGCCAGCTGGTCGCGCTGCCGGACCAGTTGGGCTTGGGCTTCGATCGCGTCGGCACGGGCCGTGGCCAGTTGCGCGTCGTGGCGTGGCCCTGCGCGCAGAGGAATGCGGATGCCCAATCGCAGGCTGTGGCTGTAGGGTTCGCCAACGGCGCCGCGATCGCGCGCGGCCGATACCGTCAACTCCGGGTGGGCGCGGGAGCGGGTGGCGATCAGTGCGGCCTGAAGCTCGGCCGCCCGCGCCCGGTCAAGGCCTTCTGCCAGGGCCGGATGCGTGTCGTTTGCTGTTGGGACGGCGGGCAGCGCTTCGGCATCGGCCAGCGCCGTGCCGGGGAGCGTTCCACTCAGCCGATGCAGCGCTTGCGCCGCAGACGCCAGCGCTGAGTCGGCTTGGGCGACGGCTAATTCAGCGGCTGCCACAGCACCGTCCGCCTGGTGCTGGTCGGCTCGCGCCAGGTCGCCGGCCCGAACACGGCGCACCACGTCGGCGGCAATGCGCTGTGCGTTCGTGAGCCGGACGCGTGCGGTGTCTGTGTCGACCAGCGCGCGCTGCCAGTTCCACCACAGGCTGCGCAGCTCGCCGGCCAATCGCCAGCGGGCAGCTTGCTGACGGCTGTCAAGCAGCGCCTGCTCGGCGTCGGCCACGGCCAGGCTGCGTGCCTGCTCGCCTGGCAGCCACAGCGGAACCGATATGCCGATTTCCATTTCGCGCGCGCCGCGCGGGCGCGTGAGTGCGTCCGTGGCCGCGGCCGCCTCTATGGCAGGGGGCTCCGGCGTGCGCTGCTCGGCGGCGCGGCGCAAGGCACTCAGTGCCTCAAGCCGCTGCGACCGCACTTGCGCTTCAGGCTGCCGCTGCCATGCCGCGTCGAACGCGCGACGCAACTCCGGCAGCGACGCCGCGTCTTGTGCACGCGAGGCGCTTGCACCTGCGGTCAGCAGCAGGGCTGCGGTGGCTCCGCAGAGGCCCGCCCGGCCGAAGGAAAAATGTGCGGGTCGATACATCCGATGCTCCATGAAGGTTCCACAAAACCAACGGGGATCGGCGAGCAGCGGCTCGTCATCGAACCGCCTTGCGGCGATTGTTCACGCCATGCGTGAAGCAGGTGCCGCGGCAGGAGAAGCCGGGAGAGTCCAGGCCGTCCGCCTCGCCGATCAGGCGAGGCGCGCCCACTGAGGGCGGTCAGGTACGGAGATGGGCCCTGCGCGCGACATGGCAGCAGAGGCGGCAGGCATCTGCATGCCAGGCGCGTCGGCACCCGCATCGATGTGGCTCACGACGGCAGCACAATGGCTGTAGCAGTGGTCGCAGTCGGGCGTTTCAGCGCCATGAAGGTCGTCTTGCGGCGACTCCGGTGCAGCAGCAGGCGGGTGATGGTGTTCGTGGTGGCCGAAATGGCTGGCGGCATGGCCGGACCCGGCTGCGCCATCGTGCTCGCAATACACAGATATCGCGGCCCAGCTTAGCTGCAAGGGCAGCAGAAACAGCAAAAGCAAGGCACAGCAGCGTCGCATCCGCCAAAGTGTAGTGGGGGGTGCCCACGGCGCGCCCGGCTTCGCGACGAGTGACCCGCTGGCAGACATGGGCAAGAGGTGGCGGTATGCCTCAGGTTTTGTAGCCCGGGTCGGTGCGGTCGAGCTTGCGCAAGAGCGCCGGCCACGCCAGGTTGGCGCCCTGGCCGGCCGTGGCCACGCGCATCACCTCGCCCATGTTGCTGATGATCTTCGGGTCCACCTGCACCAGCTCGCCGCCGCCTTGCGCGTCGATCTGGATGCGGCAGGTGTTCTCGAAGGTGTACATGCTCAGGAAGGCCTCGGGGATGCTCTTGCCCACGGTCAGCAGGCCGTGGTTGCGCAGCATCAGGTAGGTGTTGTTGCCCAGGTCTTTCTGCAGGCGCGGCTTCTCGTCGTCGCGCAGCGCCACGCCTTCGTAGTCGTGGTAACCCAGCGAGGCCAGCACGAAGGTGCTTTGCTGGCTGATCGGCAGCACGCCGCACTTTTGCGCGCTGACCGCCACGCCGGCGCGGCTGTGGGTGTGCAGCACGCAGCCTGCGTCCTCGCGCGCTTCGTGGATGCAGCTGTGGATGGTGAAGCCGGCCGGGTTCACCGGGAACGGCGAGTCGCTGAGCTTGTTGCACTTCTGGTCCACCTTGACCAGGCTGGACGCGGTGATCTCGTCGAACATCAGCCCGTAGGGGTTGATCAGGAAGTGGTGCTCGGGCCCGGGGATGCGCGCGCTGATGTGGGTGAAGACGAGGTCGCTCCAGCCGTACAGCGCCACCAGCCGGTAGGCGGCGGCCAGGTCCACGCGCAGCTGCCACTCTTCGGCGCTGACAACTTCCTTGAGGCTTGCGATGTGCATGGGGATCTCCTTTCAGGGACGAACGTAGGCGTAGCCCTCGCGCTGGCGCTGCATCAGCTGCACCACGCCCGAGGTGGCGTAGCTGATGCCGCTGAGCATGTCGGCGCGGGTAATTTTCTGGTTGGTCATGGTGTTCTCGCAGGCGGTCAGCACCATGCCGCTGGCCAGCGCCTCGGCCACGCGGTTGCCCACCACCGAATCCATCTTCAGCATGCCCAGGCCCGGGCCATAGGCCACGATCTCGATGGCCACCTTGTCGCGGCCCAG
>JBDLRH010000104.1:0-23006 GCA_039800165.1 Pseudomonadota bacterium | reverse complement strand
AGGCCTCGATCAGCCCCTGCTCAGCGTCATTAACCCTTGACTCGCCGACACCGAAGCTAACCAGCGGATCGCAGATCAACCAGTCTGGCTTCCAGTCGTAAAGGATCTCTTTCAGCACATCCAGGTTGCCATAGTTCGGTACGACTACGTCGTTCTCGACCGCAGAGAGCCTAAAGCTGCAGCCAGTGAAGTCGAGGATGGCGATGTTGTCGAGTGCTCGCTGGCGTTGCGCGGTGTTGAGCACCAGTTCATCCATCAATTTGCGCAGGCGCCCAACCAGGATTTCGCGGGAATCCTCACGGGTAACGAGTACTGTTCGGAGCGGGCCGACTGGCTCTCGTCCCCAGATAGGTTGACCCAAGCTCAGCTTGACGGCCTCGAACAGAGCAAGGGTGGTCTTGTTGGTGCCGCCAGGTGCGATACGTGTGCGGGCATCCGCAAACAGGAAAACCGGCACCAGAACACGCGGTGTAGTTCTCGCCGTTTCTAGCTCATCAATCGTTATGGGCACGATCCTCGGGAAGGCATCTATCTCTGCAGCCTTTTCGGAGGTGGTGGCAAAGTCACGCCGTGCCTGGATTTCACGTATGGCGCTATTGCGATCGCCGGCGTGCATGTACTGCACAAAAATCGAGAAGGCGTCGCCGCACCGATTCCCGTGCCGGGTTGCGACACCCACGCCGGCCTGGGCGTCCGATTGCGACAGGCTGATGAAGTGATCCCCTTCCACCCGCGTGGCGTAGCTGCCCGATTGCTGGTGAGGCGATCGCCAGTCGCGAGGGTCCGACGGGCTCTGCTCGTAACCTGCCTGCACCAGCAGCTCTGGTAGGTCGGTGACCTCATTGAAGTAGTCAATTGGCGAAAGATCAGCGTTCGCAACCTGAGTGGCTGCGTGCCTGCGTTCGCGCTCCCGCTCTCGCCGTTCGGCCAAGATCGTTTGGCGCAACTCTTCATCGCGGCTTTTTTTCTCAAGCAAGGCTTGAATCTGCGCGTGCAGCCGCGAGTGCTGAAGATCTAGCGTCGCCCCGTCTACGATCTTGTACTCGTAGTACAGGGGCTCACCATCTGCGCCCCGCTTGGTAGGAGCTACCGTCGGCAAATAGATGTGCTGTCCAGCACGGTCCAGGGCCTTGTCAAACTCGAACCCATACAGAAGGTCGATGTCTTCACGCAGAAGAACTTCAGCCGCGTATCAGACTTCGTGGCTAACCGGCTGGAGAAGTGGCACGAGAACCCGCCAACGCTTGTTAGTGGGCGTGGCGCTTGACGTGCTGTAGATCAAGTACCCGCAACCTGGAAGAACATAGGTGAAGGCTTGCGCTACGTCCTCCAACGGAGGGTTACCGCTGTCGATGTCGAAGCGAAGCAGGGCGTACTGGCCGTGCGCACGTTGTACGTCGTGGCTTCGGGCGTCATACTCGCAGTAGGTGCTGCCGATAGTCGCAGGCGCCTGCTCTTTTTCGGCTGCAGCCGGTGTTCTTACCAGATCTACGATCTCAGCGATGCTGATCGAGTCGTAGCGCGCTTCGGGTTGATCTTTGAGCGTGAAGTACTGACCTGAGAAGAGGACGACCCGCTTGTCCTGCCAGCGTTCTTGCTCACGGGCCAAGGCTACGCTGTCTCTTCGTACGTTGGTGACTTTTGCATCCGACTGGCTAGCGAGGGCGGCTTCAAGTGAAACGGGTTCCGCTGAAGCCTTGGCTTGTACGGCAGTACTCATCGCGTACCTCCTTGCGCCTGGCGTGCGATGAAGGCTTCGATTTCCGCAAGGTCCCATACGGTCGTTTGCGGCCCTATCTTCACCGGCTTCGGGAAGTCGGCGCGTGTACGAACCCAGCGCCAGATAGTAGCTGGGCTGACGGGAAGAAGACCCGGCGGGCGACCGGGTTGGGTGGCCAGCTGCGCTAGCCGTATGACTCGATTTTGCATGGCGTGCTCCTTTGTGAGAACAACGCCATAGTTCCTTGTTCGCCGACCTGTGTCTCCACGAGAAGTTGCTACTTCTTGTCTTGTCGCTTCCTCTTCCGGAATTCACGCAGTTGCCGGTTTAGCTCTTCTGTCGACTTTCCTTTAGCTGAACGCTTGCGTCCATCGACTGGTGACGCATTCTCGATGAGTGATCCCAACAGCGATGCGACTGTTGTTGCGGTGCCCTCACCGCGCAGCGGGCCGAAGTCGTCGAGCAGTCCCTTTGCGCTACGCAACGCGGCTTCATCGGGGTGACTCTTGCCATCGAGGAACAACGCCTGCATGAGCTTGCGAGGTCGCTCTTGGGCCCCCTCCCGGTCAGTCGCCAAGATTCGCTTCGCGATTTCCGTGACGAAGTCCAGCGCGCGGACATACTCGAGGCTCGGCTCTTCGGTCTGAGCCAGCCGAGCTGGCTCGTTGAGTAGGCCGTCTGCGACCTGGCGCCAGATTTCAAGAGATTCAGAGCGGGAATAACGCATAGCGTTCGGTTAAGCGTTCGCCTTCGGCAGTGTCAGTACGAAGTTAGCCCATCGCGCCATCATCTCCCTGCGCTTCTCAAGCATGTCGCCGCGGCGGTACGCGGCTTCGACCGCATTGCTAACCCGGTGCGCCAGTGCCATCTCGGCCATCTCGCCAGGGTACGTGGTGCGCTCAGCCACCCAGTCGCGAAACGTCGATCGAAACCCGTGCACCGTCTCCGACCGACCCATGCGGCGCATCACCTGTGTGAGGGTCATGTCGCTAAGCAGCGTACCGCGTGATGACGGGAAGACCAAGTCGCTGCCCTCCAGGCGTGGCATGCCGCGCAGCAACGCGACCGCTGCCTGGGGTAACGGCACTCGGTGCTCGCGCTTGGCCTTCATCCGCTCGGCTGGAACAAGCCACATTCCGGTTTTCGAGTCGATCTCGCCCCAGCGCGCACCACGTACCTCGCCGCTGCGCGCTGCGGTCAGGATCGTGAACTCCAGCGCGCGCGCCCCGACCCCTGGCATCGCCCGGAGCTGCGCCATGAACTGCGGCATGTCGTCGATCGCCACTGCCGCGTGGTGCTGGATTCGCTTGACCCTTTGCGCCTTCGGAAACTGGGCGTCAAGGTTGCCTTTCCAGGCGGCCGGGTTGTCGCCATCACGGTGACCTCGTCCTTTGGCCCAGTCCAGGATGGCTTCCAGCCGGCCTCTTAGCCGTGATGCCGTTTCAGCCTTCTCGGTCCAGATGGGTTCGAGAATCTTCAGGATGTGCGGCCTTGCGATGTCCGATACCAGCAGATCGCCGATCACTGGGTAGGCGTAGGAGGCAAGGGTGTTCTGCCACTGCTGGACATGCTTGGCGTTACTCCAGCCCGCGCTATGCACTTCAATGTACTGCTGTGCAGCCTGACGGAATGTGAGAGCGGCCGCGGCGGCGGCGCGCAGGGCGCTTTTCTTCTGGCGGGCCAGGGTAATGGGGTCGTGACCCTCGCGGATGGCCGCCCTGGCGGCTCGGGCGCGTTCCCGCGCCGCCGCGAGCGAGGTCTCGGGAAAGCCGCCTAGGCCCATGTCGCGGCGCCTACCCGCTATCGTGGTGCGCAAGATCCAGGTGCGCCCGCCAGTCGGTAGCACCTGAAGAGTCAGGCCAGGTACACCGCCGACGAAGTACAGCCCCGGAGAGGTCAGCCGGTTGACCTCAACGCTGCTCAAAGCACGCGCTACCTTTGGCATGGTCACCCACCTATAAACCCATCAAAAAAATCAAGATGCGATGGTATGAGGTGAGACGACCTAACGCAAGCCACCAGGGCTCTGTCGAGGAGAAATCGCGAAATTTGAGACGGGACGAACTGAAGTGAAACGCTGGGTGCGGGGACTCCGTTTCCGCCAGTATTTCATCCGGACAGGTCCTACAAGGACCCGTTTACTCACTTACTTATTCGGATTCCGCCTGGCTCCCAGCGAGGCGCAGCGAAGCTGCGTCCTTCTGGGTGTCTGTAGGTCCGCTTCAAGCCACGCGCTGAGGCGGGTAATAAACCGGGTAAAGCGGGTGGGTGCCGAGTAGGGTCTCATCGTTTTACCCAGCTTTGTAAGGGAAGACGATGTTGACCGACACTTTGATCCGGCGCGCAGCACCCCGCGCTAAGGCTTACAGACTTGCCGACGGGAGGGGCTTGCACCTGCAGGTGCAGCCGACAGGCGGCAAACTATGGCAGCTCAGATACCAGTACGGCGGTAAAGAGCGCACGGCTTCGCTGGGGCGCTACCCCGACGTCACACTTGCCCAGGCCCGCGGACGCCGCGACGCAGCTCGCAGGCTGGTGGCTGACGGCATCGACCCCGTGCAAGTTAGGCGCGCGGAGCGCGCGGCGCGGGCTGAGGCGGTGGCGCACACGTTCGAAGCAGCGGCTTTGCAGTGGTACGCGCACTGGAAATCGAACAAGCACGAGCGCCACGCCAAGTACGTCCTGGCGCGGCTGAAGGCCGATGTTTTCCCTGCCATTGGACCGCGCCCGCTAGCCGACATAGCCGCACCCGAGCTGGTACAGATGGTCAAGGCTATTGAGGCACGGGGTGCGTGTGATATCGCCAAGCGCTGCTTGCAGACTACGGGCCAAGTGTTCCGGTATGCGCTGGCCCACGGTATTGGTGGCGTACAGCGCAACCCCGCTGCGGACATCCAGCCATCTGATGTGCTCAAGCCGCGTCGGAAGGGTCACTACGCCCGAATTGATGCCCGGGAACTGCCAGCGCTGATGCGCAAGATTGAGGGCTACTCGGGAACGCCCACCACGCGCTTGGCCATCAAGCTCATGGCTCTGACCTTTGTGCGGACCAGTGAACTGATTGGTGCTCAGTGGCGCGAATTCGATCTTGGAGCCAAGCGGTGGGACATACCAGCCGCGCGCATGAAGATGAAGACGCCGCACATAGTGCCGCTCTCAGAACAGGCAGTTGAAGTGCTGCGTGTTTTGCAAGAGATCACTGGCCATCGCGAAATTCTGTTTCCTGGGGAGCGTGATCACGCCAAACCGATGAGCAACAACACCATCCTGGCTGCGCTAAAGCGAATGGGCTACCAGGGCAGGATGACTGGCCACGGGTTCCGGGGTCTAGCGTCCACCGTCCTCCACGAGCTGGGCTACGACCACCAGCACATCGAGCTGCAGTTAGCGCACCAGGAGCGCAATACGGTCTCTGCGGCGTACAACCATGCGCAGTACCTGGCCCAGAGGGTCAAGCTCATGCAGGACTGGGGGGACTACCTCGAGCAGATAACCAAGGGTAACGTAGTGCCGCTTCAGCGGATGGCCGCATAAACGGAGCGGGTATGTCTGGCCGAAAAGAAAAGACAGTTCAGCAGCATGCTGAGGAGGCGGCATACGTAATATCCGTCGCTCTTGCCGTGGCGCAAAAGCGCGTTCATTGGCTTGCTCAGCGCGGCTTGGACCTGGGGAAAGCCAGACGCTACGCACTCAGGCGCCGACGGGGCCTTACCGGGATGATGATTGGCACTTCTGCGCACAATCTCCTTGCGCCAAAGATTCAACGAGCTGCGCGCGCGGCGCAGTTGATGATCGAGCACGAGTTTCCGCTAGGGCGCGCAATGGAGCAGTGCGGGCTAGATGACGAACGCGGTGTCTGGCGTGCTCTCCGCAAGGCACGGCGCGAAGCTGCGGACCAGTCCTTGCGTCTCCAGAAAATGACGGTACCCGGTCACGTTGAACGTAATTTGTCGATTGATTGCCAAAATGCACCAGTGACGTAGGGCGCGCCAGGATTGAAACTGAGGGCTCCTAGTAATCAAGGAGCGCTTCATGGAGTCATATGCGTCTCGCGCCACCGTCCAACCAAGTGTTGCCCTTTACACCCAGCGCGACGTGATCGCGCGGTGCAACTTTTCCAAGTCGCACCTTTACAACCTGATCGCAAGGTGCCAATTTCCCCAACCGGCGTTGCGGTGCGGCCCCCGTTTCACGCGCTGGTCGGCGTCAGAGGTCAACGCCTGGCTGCTCGACCCTGCCGGCTGGATCCGTCAGCACTCGCCGCAGGCAAGTAACCGTCATGGTGCCCGATGAGTACCGCGCATCCTTTTATGGAGCCATGCTCAGACTGCGATGAAGTCAACACCCCTGTCATCGCTTCCCTCAAAGCGCGGCTAGCTGACAAGCGCGTAGCCCGGAAGCGGTCCGATGCAGCTATCAATAACTTGTCTCAACTTCTAGTCGCAGCCAGCAACGGGGAAACGCACATGGCCGTGAGCGACGCGGTGCGAGTCTGCGAAGCCATGCGGCAGGCGCACCAACTAATTTGCAGCGAGGTGCAGGGGTTAGAGGAGCGGCTGGCCAAGGAGATACGCAACGAGGAGTTGCGGCTACATAGAGAGGCCAGGGATAAGCAGCTTCGCTCACACGTACAGCGCACGTTCCTGCGAACCGCATCCGGAACCGAGGAAGGAACGAGCCGATGACCGGACAGATCTTCACTACGCCGACGATATTCAGGGGCAGCGAAATGGACCTCGCGATCGCGAAACAGATGACTGCCGAAGAATTTTTTACGGCAGTAAGGCCCGAAGACGATGCGGCTAGACGAGGCTGCGCGGCACGGGCCGATAACCGCGGTGCGCCCAGCATACACATGTGGCCAGACGACCATGTCAGAACGAGTAGCTTCTTGGCATCCAAGACCGCAGGTCAACGCGGCGGCTACTTCACTCCAGCTAACTTTTATGTGACATCCGAGCAGCGCTTCAGACGCACCGGGGCTCAGGTTGCTGCCGTGAAGGCGCTTTGGCTAGATATCGAGGGAGCTGTTACGAAGGGCGGGTACGACGGCCCTGTGGCGGTGGCGGCAGCGATGGCAAAGTTTGTCGAGTCGGCGGGGCTACAGCCCAGCCTCGTCGTTTTGACAGGGTCCGGTGGGCTTCACGCTTACTTCGTACTAGATGAAGAGCTCCGGCTAGACCAGTGGCGGTGTCTGGCTGCTGGTTTGGTTGCCGCAGCGGACAAGCATGGGTTGAGGATTGACAGCCCCGTTACGCGAGACCCGAGCCGGATCATGCGCGCGCCAGGGTCCATCCACGCGAAAACGGGTCGTACCGTACTGGCTTACAGAACAGGGCCGATATACAGCGTCGGTGAGCTCTCAGTTGCACTGCCTGGCTCAGCGCCAGGCGGGGCGATGGCTCCGGAAACTTACGTAGGGGATAGAGATACCAGCCAGGCGAATGCGACTACTGGTTACGGGAAAGCCAGGCACCACCCATTCTCGATGCTTGAAGCAGCAAAGCACTGCGCCGCACTGCGGAATGCGATGGCCGATAAGGGAGCGAAAACTCGCTATCAGCCATGGGTCCTAGCGTTGTGCACAGCAAAGTTATCGGTGGAAGGCACTGCACTTGGCCACGCAATAAGCGAGGGCCACCCGAGGTACAGACCTGGTGAAGTGGAGTACCGGATGGCGAGCTTTACTGGGGGTCCGCCTTCTTGTGAAAGTTGGCACCGCGCCTGGGGCTCTGCATCGCCGTGCCCCGAGTGCTGCGCGCATGAGGAAATGGGCAGATGAGCTCAAACCCTTTCAAGCTGCAGCAGCGATCGCCTCATACACTCGGTGCTATCCCTTTTGGCCTGCCGATAAACGCGCTGGCCCAGAGTACCTCGGGGAGAACGCTTCCCAGTGTTATGTCGTGCACCGCCTCTGCACCGGTGGCGCGTGCGGTGCTGGAGGCGAGCCTGCCTGATTGGTTGAAACGAGACGGGCAGCGACTCAGACCGTTCAACACCTCGGCAAACTTGGCTGCTCTGATGCAACTCGGGGGGTGGACGGGACGGTACAACGAAATGACACACCGAACAGAGCTTGCGTGCAACGGCGGTCTGTCAACGCGAGACGATGACCTGAATACCAATCTGACCCGGCTTGGCGATTGGGCAGTCGTGCACGGGTTGAGTAGGGAAAGCATTGCTGAATTCGTTGACGCGATCGGACGAGACTCTGCCTTTCATCCGGTAAGGACTTGGGTCGAGTCGACGGCCTGGGACGGTCAAGATCGCCGCGAAGCGCTCTTAGGCACGTTGATACTGACCGACCCAAGGCAGCAGCCACTAGCGGCTCGCTTGCTGCATAAGTGGATGCTTCAGGGCATCGGGGCGCTCTACGAATTCGACGGCCTTACCGCCAACGGCATGTTAGTCCTTGCCGGCCCTCAGTTTGCGGGTAAGACGCATTGGGTGCGACACCTCGTCCCGCTGCCTGGGGCTGTTGCAGAAGGCGTTACTGTTGACCCCGACAACAAGGACACACTCATCCGAGCAATCGGAGCGTTCTTGGTCGAGGTCGGCGAGTTAGACGGGACCATGCGCAAGGCGGATATCGCTCGGCTGAAAGGATTCCTGACTAACAATCAAGATGAAATCCGGCTCCCCTACGCGAAGCGATCGAGTTTGTATAAGCGGAGAACGCTGTTCGTGGGCACGGTCAACGGAACTGGTTTTCTTGTGGATGACACGGGAAACCGACGGTTTTGGGTCATTGATGTCGAACGCTGCAGCACGCTTGATGCGCAGACGATGCAGCAGGTCTGGGCGCAGTACCTAAGCCTCTACCGCCAGGGCGAGCGTTGGAGCCTAGAGTCTGACCTTCTGGGGGCACTCAACACGGCAAACCAGCGGCACGAGCAACTGGATCCACTCGCAGAACGGATACTCTGCGGCTTTGACTGGGGCTCCGTGCAACTCTCAACGGTAAGTGAAGCCAATCGCACTCAGCATCACGATCTATGTTGGCATACGGCAACGCATATTTGCGACCTCGTCGGAATCCAGAAGCCGAGCCGGGCAGAAGTAACGCGCGCGGCTGCGATCGTAAAGGGGCGCTGGGCTTCTGAGTGCCAGACACAAGGCCTACAGAACACAGCATCGCTACTTGATCGTAGGGCAAACGGGAGCCGCTTGATCGCTGTACCAAAGAAGCGAGCATCTAGCGGATATGGCGGCGTCGCCAAGTGACCAGGCAGTGTCTACGCAGTTCAAGTCGGGCACTGTGGCATCCACGCAGTCTGGCAGAGGCGATGCCCCCAGACTCTGATGGCAGAGGGTCACGTGTATCTCTATTTTCAAAAGAAACCGTGGATATGGCTAGCCGTGAAGATGGAAGTGATCGCCCCTATAGACACCTGACCCTCTGAACTAATCTGAGTGTGTGTATGTGTATGTCTGTGCAATATCCCCCGATGTATCAATTTCAAATCGAGAAGCTTACGCTTGGCTGCGCTGCCCCCGGGGATTCGTATGAATCGCCCCGGAAATCGTAGGCACCTGTGTGCCTCAAACTTGAGGTCACACAGGAGGTGCGATGAGCACGAAGAGGTTTACAGAGGAGTTCAAGGCCGAGGCGGTCAAGCAGGTCTTGGTCGGCGGCCACCGGGTGGCCGATGTGGCAGCGCGGCTGGGCGTGAGCCAGCACAGCCTGTACGAGTGGATCAAGCAGCGCCGTGCTGTGCCGGCTGATCGACAGGAGCAGGCCTCGCAGTCCGAGGAGGTGCGGCGGCTGAAGGCCGAGCTCAAGCGGGTGACGGAGGAACGAGACATCCTAAAAAAGGCCGCCGCGTACTTTGCCAAGCAGTCCAGGTGAAGTACGCGTTCATTGAGCAGGAATCGGGTAACCACGCCGTGCGTCGCCTGTGCAAGGCGATGGAGGTGCACCCCAGCGGCTTCTATGCGTGGCGCTTGCAGCCAAAGAGCGCGCGCCAGTGCGAGGACGAACGACTGACGGGCTTGCTCAAGCAGGCTTGGCTGGAAAGCGGCGGCGTCTACGGGTATCGCAAGCTGGCGCTGGACATGCGTGATCTTGGCGAGCCCTGCGGAAAGCACCGGGTGGCACGCCTGCTCAAGGCTGAGGGACTGCGCTCGCAAACCGGCTATCGACGCCGGCCGTATGCGCGGGGTGGCAAGCCTGCGGTGGTGGCGCCCAACCGCCTGCAGCGTGAGTTCGAGGCCGAGGCACCCAACCAATCGTGGGTGACCGACATCACCTACATCCGCACCCACGAAGGCTGGCTGTATCTGGCGGTGGTGATCGACCTGTGGTCGCGCATGGTTGTGGGCTGGTCGATGGGCCAACGCATCGACACGCGCCTGGTACTGGACGCACTGATGATGGCACTGTGGAGGCGGCGGCCCAAGCAACCCGTGCTGGTGCACTCAGATCAGGGATGCCAGTTCACCGGTCATGAGTGGCAGACCTTCTTGCGCGACCACAACCTGGTCAGCAGCATGAGCCGGCGCGGTAACTGCCACGACAACGCGGTGGCCGAGAGCTTCTTCCAGTTGCTCAAGCGCGAGCGAATCCGTCGGCAGATCTACGCCACACGCAGCGACGCCCGAACAGATGTCTTCAGCTACATCGAAATGTTCTACAACCCACGGCGCCGTCACGGCACCGCCGGCGATACTTCACCGGTGGAGTTCGAACGACGTCATTCCCACGGGCTCACGGGTGTCTAGGAAATCCGGGGAGATTCAGTCGGCCTAGATCGCTTTTCTGCTAGTGGACGGGCCGACTATTGGGCAGAGCGCGACGGTTACAGATCGAAGGGACAACGTGTTGCCGACAAAGGCCTATCGCTAATTGTTTCTTCCCGCAGTGCTCATGGCCCGGCGTGTCACTTGACCCGCTTCACGGAGTGGTCCACCATCCGTCGAGCTAGTCAGGCTCCACACCGGCGCTTGCCGTTCAGCTTAGACGTTAGCCTTCAGACACAAGAGCCTATGGCCCTCCTGTTTCGCAAAGCGAAGCCGCACGACATTGCCGCGCTCCAGCAGATGCTTGAGCTGTACCAATATGAGCTGTCGGATATCTGGCCGCAGGACGCCGATTCTGAGGCTCGGTACGGCTACGACTTGCAGTGCTACAGCAAGGACGAGCGCTTCCACGCTTACGTAGCTCTCGAGGGCGCGCAGTACGTGGGCTTTGCGCTCGTAGGACCTGCCGCCGTCACTCGAAAGGACGGTAGCTGGATGGAGCAGTTCTTCATCCTCAAGCGATACCGGGGCACTGGTGCAGGTTTTTCACTGGCCAAGCACGTTCTGTCCAGCCACCCAGGCCTGTGGGAAATCGGGCAGATGCCTTGTAACCAAGCCGCGCAGGGCTTTTGGCGCAAGGTTATCAACCGACTCACAGCCGGCGCCTACGTTGAGGTTACGGTGACGGAAGGCTGGTGGCAAGGTGTCGTCCAGAAGTTCAATTTCCCCGCCTAGGCCCCCTCGCTCAAGCTGAACCGCTGCTGCAGCTGCCGTTAGGGCGCTTCATGCACCTGTAGCATCGTACCTTCCGATGCCGCGCGCCGTTTGCATTCGCGGGCACTTAGGTTCAACTATAGGCCGCACATGGACATCCGTACCTACACTACCGCCGATTGGGCTCGCGTCTGCCAGATTCATGACGCTGCGCGGCTGGATGAGTTGGCAGCTGCTGGGTTGGATGCCGCCTATCTGTCACTTGAGCAGACCGCCGAGAATGAAGGCTTCCATGAGTATGCCATCCGTGTTGCGGAGGTGAGTGGCAGAGTCGTAGGTTTTATCGCCTTCACCGACCATGAATGTGCGTGGCTGTATGTCGATCCTGTCTTGTATGGCAAGGGAGTCGCAACATCGCTCATCCGGGCTGCGCTTTCAGAAACGAAGGCGTCCATGACCGCCGAGGTATTAGATGGGAACGTAGCCGCGATAGCCGTCTACCGAAAAGCCGGATTCGAGATCATCGGGAACGAGCAGGGAGTTATGCCCGGCAACGAGAGTTTTCGTGTATCCGTCACTGTGTTGCGGCATGCGGGTGCGGCCTCACCCCTCGCTCAAGCCGATTTGCTCCGGTAGGCGCTGTAAGCTTCGACCGTAGGACCTGTTGCCTTATCGCGGATGAGGCTACGGTGCCTGTCGTAGCGGGCAGCTTAGCTCGAACGTTCGGCCTGAGACCCCATTGCCTGGTGGAGGCACGCATGATCAAGTCCGTTGGTGGTGTTCCTGTCTTGCCAAAGCATCGGCTCTCGTGTCACTGTGGTAACGTGATGCTGGAACTCGACCTTCCGGACGGAATAGTCAACCCACGCCGCTGCGATTGCTCGATCTGCCGCAGAAAGGGGGCGATCGTCGCGTCGGTTCCGCTTGCGGGAATCAAAGTGCTGCAGGGCCACGAGGCGCTTCGGCTCTATCAGTTCAACACGAAAGTAGCCAAGCACTACTTCTGCTCAAACTGCGGCATCTACACGCATCATCAGCGCAGAAGCTTTCCAGATCAGTACGGTTACAACGTTGGCTGCTTGGAAGGGATCAACCCCTTCCATCTCGAGCCCGTGCCGCTGAACGATGGGGTCAATCACCCCGCAGACCGAAACACGTGAATACTTGCGGCAGTGGCATCGTGTCTCGAACCCGCTCTCACCCCAAGCTCAACCGGCCGCGGAGCAGTATGCGTCATTCGGACCTCGTTACATTCTGGCCTTGCCAGCATATGGTCACCGCACGGCGGTTCGCTTCATGTTGCGCCGCATGAAGATCATCTTCTGTACTCCCTACGTACTGGAGCCTCAGGTGGCCTCCCATGCGCACGACATGTTTGTCGTGCTCAGCGACCTGGCGATCTATGAGTTCGAGAACGAACCTCCACCCAACGAGGAGTGGCTCAGGAGTCGATTCCAACGTCTGGAGAGCCGTTGCTCGAGCGATGGAAAAGAAAAGTGGCTCAATTGGGTCATTCGTCTTCCGAACGGAAGCCTTGCAGGCTATGTCCAGGCCACTGTTCTTGAGGATCACTCCGCCTATGTCGCGTACGAGCTCAACAGCAAGCACTGGCGGCAAGGCATAGGAAGCTCGGCAGTATCTGCCATGCTCCAGGAGCTTCAGACCCAATACGGGGTCACGAACTTCATCGCGGTCCTGAAGTCAAGCAACTTTCGCTCGATGGCTCTTCTCAAGAAGCTTGGGTTCTTCGCCGCGAGCCCGGAGCAGCAAGTGCTACTCCGAGACGAGCCAGATGAACTGGTCATGCTGAAGTGAGGTGCGAGTCTCATGCATGCGACCTGACCGCTGCTGGCTAACCAGTTCGCGCGGTCGGTCAACCGCGCGCCCGGCCCCACGGGCCTGCCTAAAGCTCCTGACTTTTGGGACCTCGGTACGGATCTTCAGCAGAGTTTGGCGATCTCCAAGTACTTGATATGGCTCACTTTGCCGCGTGTAACGGCCCAAATCTCTACTTGCGACTGATTAGGAACTCGAGTGGGCTGCAGAAACAACATGTGTATGAACTTAAACGGGCTCTTGCTACAAGAGGCACCCCCGCTACCGGAGGGGGTAGCTTTGGTCGCGGGACCCACCCCCTGACCCTAGCCCCCGCGCCGAAGGCGGTGTATTGAAACTTGTAGCTGCGTGGCCACGTAGTCCGGAAACGCGCCGAGCGCACTTTGTCTCCAGTGGCGGTAAGGCTGCACTACGGCGAAGGTGTTCGCGTGTCTGCTCACATTAGAATCGGGAACTTGAGAGCCAGAGTTGCTCGTGGGTAAATTGCTGGGTAACGCCTGAGACGGATTCGACAGAAGTGCGGTGGTACTTGGTGGCTGAGGGAAGATTCGAATCCCTCCGTTCCGCCAAGTGCCAAGCAAAAACGCCCCTCACGGGGCGTTTTTCATTGCAGCGCATCACTGGCAGCCAGGCCGTTCATGCACGCCGGCCACGCGTCGCCTTCCACAGCGCCGGCACCACCAGCAACGCCAGCGCAATCGCCAGCAGGGTGCCGCTGATCGGACGGGTGACGAAGGTGCTCCACTCGCCCTGGCTGATGGTCAGCGCCTGGCGCATCGACTGCTCGGCCATGGGTGCGAGGATCATGCCCACGATCAGCGGAGCCGCCGGGAAGTCAAAGCGCCGCATGATGTAGCCGACCAGCCCGAAGACGAACAGCAGCCCGACGTTGAACACCGAGTTGCCGGCGCCGTACACGCCCGCGGTGGAAATCACGATGATGCCGGCGTACAGCCACGGCGGCGGAATCTTCAGCAGCTTGACCCACAGCCCCACCAGCGGCAGGTTGAGCACGAGCAGGATCACGTTGCCGATGTACAGGCTGGCGATCAGCGTCCACACCAGGCTGCCTTGCTGGCTGAAGAGCTGCGGGCCGGTCTGGATGCCGTAGCCCTCGAAGGCCGACAGCATGATGGCGGCGGTGGCCGACGTGGGGATGCCCAGCGTCAGCAGTGGCATCAGCACGCCGGCTGCAGCGGCGTTGTTGGCGGCCTCGGGCCCGGCCACGCCTTCGATCGCACCCTTGCCGAATTCCTCGGGGTGCTTGCTGAGTTTCTTTTCGGTGTAGTAGGACAGCAGCGTGGGCAGCTCGGCGCCGCCTGCCGGCAGCGAGCCGATCGGAAAGCCGTAGAACGCGCCGCGAAACCACGCCTTCCATGACCGCGCCCAATCGCTCTTGCTCAGCCACAGGCTGCCCGAGACCTTCATCACTTCGCCGGTCTTCGATTCGCGGCCCTGCCACGCGAGGTACAGCGCCTCGCCCACTGCGAACAGGCCGACGGCGGCGACGGTGACTTCAATGCCGTCCAGCAGTTCCGCACGGCCGAAGGTGAAGCGTGGTTGGCCGGTCTGCAGGTCGATGCCGACCAGGCCCACCAGCAGGCCGGCCGACAGGCTGACCAGCCCGCGCAGCATCGAACTGCCCAGCACCGCTGACACCGCCACCAGCGACAGAACCATCAGGCTGAAGTACTCGGCCGGCCCGAAGGCCAGGCCCGCCTCGACCACCCAGGGCGCCACGAAGGTCAGGGCCAGCGTGCCGATGGTGCCGGCAATGAAGCTGCCGATGGCCGCGGTGGCCAGCGCCGGGCCGGCACGGCCGCGCCGCGCCATCTGGTAGCCCTCCAGCGAAGTCACCACCGCGGCGGACTCGCCAGGCGTCTTGAGCAGGATGGAGGTGGTGGAGCCGCCGTACGCCGCGCCGTAGTAGATGCCCGCGAACATCACGAACATGCTGGTGGCCGGTACGTGGTAGGTCAGCGGCAGCAGCAGCGCGATGGTGAGGGCCGGGCCGATGCCGGGCAGCACGCCCACCAGCGTGCCGATGAAGCAGCCGATGAAACCCCACATCAGGGTGACTGGCTGCAGCGCGTTGGCAAAGCCGCCCAGCAGGGCGTCAAAGGCTTGCACGGATCAGATTCCGAAAGGCAGGGCCGGCCCGAGCCCGACGCCCAGCAATCGCGCGAACACGAACCAGAACGCCGCGGCAATCGCGCTGCAGATCAGCGCCGACTTGATGCCCAGCGGCGCGTCGAAGGCGCGGGCCACGCCCATGCCGCACAGCGCAGCGGGAATCACAAAGCCCAGCGGCAGCACCAGCGCCATGAAAGCCACGCCACCGCCCAGCAGCGACAGCAGGCGCTGCGTGCTGCCGGCAAGCGGTGTCTGCTCGGGCTGCAGGCTCTCGTCGACCTGGCGGCCGCGCGCAGCACTCAGGCTGTAGAGCACCGCCACCAGCGCGAGCAGCCCCACCACCAGCGCAGGCACAAGCGTCGCACCCACCGTCATCTGCATGGCCGATGAGGGAATCACCGTGACCTGCCAGGCGGCCACGGCGCTCACGGCCAGCAGCAGCAGGCCGACGTACAGCGGCCTCATGCGAGGCCGAGTTCCTTCATCAGGACTTCCTTGTCGGCGATGTCCTTGGCAATGTCACGCTCGAACGGGCGCTCGGTCATGAAGGCCGAGGTCCACTTGCGGGTCTCCAGCTCGCGTTGCCATGCCGCCGACGCGTTCACGCGGGTGATGAATTCGATCAGCTGGTCGCGCTGTGCCTGGGTGATGCCGGGCGCTGCAAACACGCCGCGCCAGTTGGACTCGGTGACGTTGATGCCGAGTTCGGGCAGCGTGGGCACGTTCACGCCGGGGATGCGGCTCTTGCCCGACACCGCCAGCGGAATCATGCGGCCGGCCTTGATCTGCTCTTCGAATTCAGAGTAGCCGGAGATGCCGGCCACCACCTGACCGCCCAGGATGGCGGCGTTGGCCGGGCCGCCGCCTGCGAAGGCCACATACGCCGCCTCACGCGGGTTCTTGCCCAGCGCCTTGATCAGCATGCCGAGGATCAGGTGGTCGGTGCCGCCTGCGCTGCCGCCGGCGACCGACACCGCCTTGGGGTTGGCCTTGATCGCGGCTTCGAGTTCTTTCCAGGTCTTGATCTTGCCGCTGGCGGGCACGACGATCACGCCGGCCTCTTCGGTCAGGCGAGCGATCGGCGTGACATTCTTGATGGTGATCGGGCTCTTGTTGGCAATGCCAGCGCCGATCATCACCGAGCCGGCCACCATCAGCGTGTTGCCCTGTCCCTTGCGCTGGTTGACAAAGCGCGGCAGGCCCACCATGCCGCCGGCACCGCCAACGTTCTCGAACTGCATGTTGCCCACCAGGCCAGCGGCCTTGGCGGCGCGCTCGATGGCGCGTGCGGTGCCGTCCCAGCCGCCGCCCGGTGCAGCAGGCACGAACATGTTGAGGGTGTCGAACAGCGGCTTGCCCTGGGCCCAGGCCGGTGCGGCCAGGGTCGACCCGGCGGCGGCGCCGAAGGCCAGAAAGTCGCGTTTGGTCATCTGCATGGTGATCTCCTCTTCAAAAAGCATGGAACGCCCGAGCGGCGATTGTGCCGCGAACAGCGCCGCATTCCGCGACGGGCCGACGCGATGCACACCGGGGATTACCCTGTAGCGACGCTGCATGTGACTGACGGCACCCGCATTCGGTGTTAGCGTCCCATGCCATGACCTCTGCTTCCACGCCAGCGTCCCCTCCATCGGGCGGCTTCAGGCTCGATGACGAGCAGGCGACGCTGCTGGCGCGCCGCTACTTCGACCTGTACATCGGCCTGGCGGGCTTCATGGCGTTTGCGCTGCTGGCGATTCCGGAAGGCTTCGAGAAGCCCCGCGCCGCCTCGCTGCTGGTGGCTGTCCTGGGCTCGATGGTGCTGCTGTGCCGCTGGCTGGTGCTGCGCGGGCGCACGCGCGTGGCGCTGCAGGCCTATGCCGTGGTGCTGGGCGTGATGCTGGGGGTGATGTGGCTGTTCTCGCGCAGCACCGCCTTGCCCATCGTGCTGGCGGTGGGCTACCTGCCGGTGATGGGTACGGTGCTTGGCTTGCGACAGGCCAGCGTGTTTGCGGCAGCGCTTCTGTGCACCGGTTTCGTGTCGGTGGTGCTGCCGTTTGTCGGCATCCAGTTGCCCAACCTGTTCCCGGGCCGGCCGGCCGGGGTGCTGGTGGTCGGCGTCGTCGGCTTCATCTCCGCGCTGCTGCCGGTGCCGGTGCTGATGCGGCAGATCGGCGAGACGCTGGGCCGCATGCGCGAGCAGGAAGCCGGCCGCATCCAGGCCTTGCGCGCCGCCGAGCAGGCCAACCGCCGTTTGCGCGACTTCGTGGAGGTGGGTGCCGACCGTTACTGGGAGACCGATGCAGAGCACCGGCTGATCGACCTGTGGGGGCCCGATGGCGGCACCCTGGAGAAGGCCCGCAAGATTGCCTATGGACGGCACATCTGGGACCTCTCGCCCGCGCGCACGGCCGCGGAGCACGCCGCGTGGGACCACTACCGCGCCATGATCGCCGAGCGCCGGCCGTTTGAGGACTTCGAATACGAGATGCAGCGCACCGACGGCAAGCGCCGCTGGGGCAGTGCCTCGGGCAAGCCGGTGTACGACGAAGAGGGCCGCTTTGTGGGCTACCGCGGGCGCGCCACCGACATCGGCTGGCGCAAGGAAAAAGAGGAGGCGCTGCTCAAGGCCAAGCAGGAGGCCGAGGCGGCCAACCGCGCGAAGTCCGAGTTCCTGGCAGCGATGAGCCATGAAATCCGCACGCCGATGAACGGCATCCTCGGCATGACGGCGCTCACGCTGGAGACCGCGCTCACGGCCGAGCAGCGCGAGAACCTGCAGGTGGTGATGCAGTCGGGGCAGGCGCTGATGACGATCATCAACGACATCCTCGACCTCTCGAAGATCGAGTCGGGGCAGATGGCGCTGGAGCAGGTCAGCTTCGATGTACGGCGCGTCGTTGCCGACGCGGTGAAGGTCAGCTCGCCTGCGGCGCGCGCCAAGGGGCTGGTGCAGCGGGTGGACGTGGCCGACGATGTGCCGCCGGTGGTGGCCGGCGACCCGGTGCGCCTGAGCCAGATCCTGTTGAACCTGCTGAGCAATGCGGTCAAGTTCACCGCGCAGGGCGAGGTGGCGGTCGAGGTGCGGCGGCTGCCGGCTGCGGCAGGGCACTGCCGCATCGCCTGCGTGGTGCGAGACAGCGGCATCGGCATCCCGCCAGACAAGCTCGAGGCCATCTTCGCGCCCTTCGTGCAGGCCGATCCATCCACCACCCGCCGCTTTGGTGGTACCGGGCTCGGGCTCACCATCAGCCGGCGCCTGGTGGACATGATGCACGGACGCATCTGGGCCGAAAGCCAGGCGGGACGCGGCAGCGCGTTTCACTTCGAGGTGGAGCTGGCCGAGGCGGATGCGATGCCGGCGCCAGCGCCGGATGCGGGATCGCAGCCGGCTGTGCGCGGCCTGTCGGTGCTGCTGGTGGAAGACAACGCCATCAACCAGGCCCTGGCGACCCGACAGCTCGGTCGCCTGGGGCACCGCATCACGGTGACTTCCAGCGGCGAGGAGGGGCTGGCCCAATGGCGCGCGCTGCAGCCGGATCTGGTGCTGATGGACATCCAGATGCCGGGGATGGATGGCCTGGAGGCCACGCGCCGCATCCGCGCCGCCGAAGCGGCCGAGGGACGGCCGCGTACGCCCATCGTGGCGATGACGGCCAATGCCTTCCCCGAAGACCGCGAGGCCTGCCTGGCCGCAGGCATGGATGGCTATGTGACCAAGCCGGTCAAGCCCGAAGTGCTGCAGCAGGCACTGATGCAGTTCGCTGCCGAGGCGGGCCGCTGACAGGGCGCACGGCATGTTCAGCGCACTGGCCGGCCACCCCTGGGCCTACCCCGCGCTCGAAGTGGTGCACCTGCTGGGCATTGCGCTGCTGCTGGGCAACTTGCTGCTGCTCGAGTCGCGGGTGTTCGGCCTGGGCGCCGCGTTGCCAGTACAACCGCTGGCGCGGCTGAGCCTGACCCTGGTGGCCATCGGCTTTGGCCTGGCCGCAGGCAGCGGCTTGCTGATGTTTGCCACGCAGCCGATGGAACTGCTGGCCAACCGCGCCTTCACCATCAAGATGGGTCTGCTGATGCTGGCCGGCTGCAATGCGGCCTGGTTCCATTCGCGCGGCTCGCTGCAGCGTCTGGATGCGGTGGCGCGGCTGTCGATGGCGCTGTCCACGCTGCTGTGGGTGGCGGTGCTGGGCTGCGGCCGCTGGATCGCTTACGCTTGAAATTTTTCACGAAGGGAGAACCACGATGCAACGACGCGATTGCCTTCATGCCCTGCTGGCCGCAGGCGCGCTGCCGCTGGCCGGCGCCGCCCGCGCGCACCACGGCTGGAGCAGCTTCGACCTCGCGCGGCCGATCTACCTTGAGGGCCGCGCGGCCGATGTGAAATGGCGCAATCCGCACGCCGAACTGACGCTGGAGCTGGCCCCGGCGCTTCGGCTGCCGCCCGATCTGGCGCAGCGCGCAGTGCCGCCGCAAAGTGCAGCGGTCGACGGCCGGGCGCTGCTGGCCAAGGCGCAACTGCCCACCCGGCGCGACCGGCGCTGGGCGGTGGAGCTGGCGCCCCTCACGCGCATGGAGCAGTGGCAGGTGCCGGTGATCAAGGCCGGTGCGGCGCTCGCGCTGCTGGGCTTCACCTTCGAGGGCGAGAAGGGCGACGCGGTGCTGCGTGCCGAATACCTGTTCCTTGAAGGCAAGACCTACGGGCTGCGTTCCAGCCCGGCGTGATGGCAGCGCTCAGCCTGGCGCTGCCGTCGGCGCGCGGTCGCGCTGCAGCCACTGGCGCAGCAGCACCGGCAGCACCAGCACCACGCCCGCGAGCGTGACGAGCAGGCCCGGCGCGATCATCAGCACCGCGGCCGCCGCGCACAGCCAGCGCTCCCAGGTCTTCATCAGCGCGAGCATGTAGCCGCTGAGTGCCGCGGCCAGCATGGTGATGCCGATCACGCAGCCGACGAAGGTGACGATGAAGTCCTGCACGGTGAAGCCCTTGGTCACCAGCAGCAGCGAGGGCGAGAACACGAACACGAACGGTACCAGCGCCTTGGCCAGGCCCAGCCGGAAGGCCATGTTGCCGGTGCGGAACGGGTCGCCGCCGGCCATGCCCGCTGCCGCGTAGGCCGCCAGCGCCACCGGCGGCGTGATGTCGGCCAGCACCCCGTAGTAGAAGACGAAGAAGTGCGCCACCAGCGGCTCCACACCCAGCAGCGTCAGCGTGGGCGCAGCCACCGTGACCATGATGATGTAGTTGGCCGTCGTCGGGATGCCGCAGCCCAGCAGGATGCACACCACGCCCGTCATCACCAGCGCGGCCAGCAGCGTCACGGCCTTCGGGTCGGCCAGCGAGGCGGGGATCAACATCTCCACACCGCCGGCCACCGCCTGCGCCGCACCGGTGATCAGCGTGGACAGCTTGAAACCCACGCCGGTGAGCGTGACCACGCCGATCACCAGGCCCACCGAGGCAGCGGCCGCGCCGACGGCCAGCGCGTACTTCGCGCCGGTGGCCAACGCATCCACCAGCACCGGCGCCTGGATGCGGCCGTCGACGCGCAGTGCCTTCAGCAGCAGCGGCGTGGCGAGCACCCCGGCGGCGAACAGGCCGAACTTCAGCGCCTGGCTCTCCAGCCCGCCGAACACCACTGCCAGCAGCACCGCGTGCAGCGCCGCCATCAGGGCCCAGTGGCGTGCGGTGTTGCCGGTCTCGCGCGTGGTCAGCCCGACGATCACGCAGGAGGTGATGCCGGTGAAGGCGGCGAGGTAGGGCGTGCGCCCGGTCACGAGGATGAAGATCAGCAGCGCCAGCGGCACCAGCGTCGGCCAGCGCCGGCGCAGCGAGTCGCGCAGATCGGGCATCTCCGCCTCGGTCAGCCCGCGCAGGCCGTGGCGGCGAGCCTCGAAGTGCACCTGCATGAACACCCCGAAGAAGTGCATGAAGGCGGGGATCGCTGCCGCGGCCAGGATGGTGTGGTACGGCAGCGACAGGAATTCGATCATCAGGAACGCCGCCGCGCCCAGCACCGGCGGCGTGATCTGTCCGCCGGTGGAGGAGGCTGCCTCCACCGCACCGGCGAACTCGCGCTTGTAGCCCACGCGGATCATGGCTGGGATGGTCAGCGAGCCCACCGTCACGGCGTTCGCCACCGACGAGCCCGACAGCATGCCGAACAGGCCTGAGCCGAAGACGCTGACCTTGGCCGGCCCGCCCACCTGGCGCCCTGCCACCGTGGAGGCCAGGTCCAGGAACAGCTGCCCCAGGCCGATGCGCGTGGCCATCACGCCAAACAGCACGAAGTGGAAGACGTAGGTGGCCACCACCCCGATGGCCACGCCGTAGATGCCCTGGCTGGTGAGGTACTGGTGGTTGACAAGTTGCGTCCAGGTCGCCCCGGCGTGCTTGAGCAGCCCGGGAAAGTAGGGGCCTGCCATGGCGTAGGCCATGAAGCCGATGGCGATCACCGGCAGCGGCCAGCCCATGCTGCGGCGCGTGGCTTCCAGCAACGCCAGGATCAGGATCGAACCCATGGCCACGTCCAGCGGCAGCGGGTTGCCCACGCGGAACATCAGGTCGTCGAAGATCCACGGGATGTACATCACCGCCACCGCCACCCCGATGGCGATGAGCGCGTCAACGATCGGCAGCCCGCCGGGCGTGAGCCAGGTCGACGGCTGCGCGCGCGCCAGCAGCCCCTTGCGGTGCGGAAACACCAGGAAGATCAGCGCCAGCACCAGGGCCAGGTGCACGCCGCGGTGGGTGATCTCCTGCAGCAGCCCGAAGCCGGCCGTCAGGTAGTGGAATAGCGACAGCGCGATCAGCAGCGAGCCGGCCAGCAGCGATGTACCCCGGCCCAGCGGGCGAAAGCGCATCTCCGGGTCGAACTTCGCCTCCAGCGCCTGCAGCTGGGCGTCATCGGGCAGTCGAGTCGCGGGGGTCGCGGCGGGTGGTGAAGTCATGCGGGGGCGTGGTGGGGTCAACGGCCTGCTGAATGCAAACGGGCGGCCCTGCGACCGCCCGTCGATTCAATCAACGAAGTATTCGCTTACTTCAGGACACCAGCTTCCTTGTAGAAGCGCTCCGCACCCGGGTGGAAGGGGATGCCCGCGCCCTTCACCGCGTTTTCCTTGGTGATGTATTTGCCCTTGGCATGGCCTGCGCCCATGGCCTTCTGGCCGTCGGCCGAGTACAGCTTCTTGACGATCTCGTAGACGAGGTTGGCGTCGGCCTTGTCGCTGGTGACCCACTGCGCGCCCACGGCCAGGGTGCTGACTTCGCCGATGTCCTTGTAGGTGCCGGCCGGGATGGTGTCCGGGGCGAAGAAGCCGCTGGTCTTGCGCAGCGCGTCGGCCTGTGCGCCTGTGATGGGGACGATCTCGATGCCGGCGCCCGAGGCGGCCAGCTCGGCGATGGCGCCGGCCGGGGCGCCGCCGGTGAAGAAGAAGGCATCCAGGGCGCCGTCCTTCATCCTGTCGGCGGCCGGGCCGGGCTTGATGTACTCGGGCTTGAGGTCGGCATCCTTCAGCCCGTAGGCGGCCAGGATGGTGCGGGCGTTCAGCAGCGTGCCCGAACCCGGTTCATCCAGTGCCACGCGCTTGCCCTTCAGATCGGCCACGCTCTTGATGCCCGAGCCCTTGCGCGCCACGATGTGCACGCTCTCCGGGTACAGGTTGGCGATCAGGCGCAGGCCCGTGACGGCCGGCTTGCCTTGCCACACGCCAGTGCCGGTATAGGCCCAGGTGGCCACATCGGCCTGCGAGAAGCCGGACTCGGCTGCGCCGCTCATCACCGCGTTCACGTTGGCCACCGAGCCGGCGCTGGACTGCGCGGTGGCGGCGATCTTGCCGGGCACGCTGACGGTGTTGGCGATCATGCCGCCCACGGGGTAGTAGGTGC
>JBDLRH010000103.1:0-3107 GCA_039800165.1 Pseudomonadota bacterium | reverse complement strand
TTCGGTGCCTGCACCGTGAAGAACGGCCGCATCGAGCAGGACAACTTTGCCACCTACCCGGTGGTGCAGATGCGTCACATGCCCAAGGTCGAGACCATCACCATGCCGTCAGGCGGCTTCTGGGGCGGTGTGGGCGAGCCCACGATTGCAGTGGCCGTGCCCGCAGTGCTGAACGCAATCTTCGCGGCCACCGGCAAGCGCATCCGCGACCTGCCGCTGGGCCAGCAGAGTCTGCGTCGGGCGTAACGCGACGGGTGCGGGGCAGGCTGCCCCGCGGGCGCCCCAGCGGTTTCCCCGACTTCGACGCCTGGGTGACGCCCGGCGGCGCAAGCGCGCGCGCGAAGCGCCGACAATACGGGCATGCCGCTGCCCGACCCTGCCCCCCGACGCCACCTGCACACCCGTGCCACCGAATTTCGCGGCTACCTGCGCGAGGACGGCCTGTGGGACATCGAAGGCCAGCTGCGCGACACCAAGAGCTACGGCTTCATCTCCAGCGACCGCGGGGAGATGCCGCCCGGCACGCCGATTCACGGCATGACGGTGCGCCTGACGCTGGATGAGGGCATGACCATCGTTGCCGCCCAGGTGGCGATGGACGACACGCCCTACGGCGAATGCAGGCAGGCGGCGCCGCCGGTGCAGGGCCTGGTGGGCCGCACTATCGGCAAGGGCTGGCGCAAGACCATCAACGAGGTGATCGGCGGCACGCAGGGCTGCACCCACATGCGCGAGCTGCTGTTCAACATGGCCACCGCCGCGTACCAGACGATGTGGCCGTGGCGCGAGCACGAGCGCCGGCGTGAGGGCCGCCCGCGCGCCCACCCCGAGGTGGCGCCGCCGCATATCGGCCAGTGCATGACCTGGGCAGCAGACAGCCCGGTCACGCAGCGGGTGGAGCCGATGTTCTACCGGCCACGCGAAACCGGGGCCCGCTGAATCACACCACCTTGTCGCGGATGGTCTGCGGCACCGGTACCGAAGTGCGGAACGATTCGCGCTGCTCCAGCTTGGCGCTGTGGGCGGCCAGGTTCGGGTACAGCGTCTTCCAGTCGAGCTGCGGGTAGCGCACGCTGAGATAGCCCACCGCGGTGCCCAGCGCAATGTCCCCCAGGCTGAAGCCCTCACCTACCGCCCAGGGCTTGCTGCCCAACAGGCGTGAGAGCTCTCGCGTGCCGCCTTCGATCTTGCGGCGCTGGCGATCGATCCACTCGGGGCTGCCGCCGCCTTCGCGCTTGCTCTCGAAGAAGCTCAGCACCACCGCATCGCAGATGCCGTTGCACAGCACGTCATACTTCTTGGCCAGCAACAGATCATCCGTATCGGCCGGGAACAGGCGCACCTGCGGATGCTTGACCTCCAGCCACTCCAGGATGTAGCTCGACTCGTACACGCTGCCGCCGTCGGGCAGGATCAGCACCGGCAGCTTCTCCAGCGGGTTGTGCTGCGGCGTGGTGGTGGTGCTGTCCCACGGCACTTCGGTGTGCAGCTCAAACGGGATGCCCTTCTCGGCCAGCGTGATGCGCACCTTGCGCGCGTAGGGGCTGGGGGTGGCGCTGATCAGTCGGTACATGCGCGGCCCTGCTTCAGTCGAGCTTGATGCCCAGGTCCACCGCCACCTTGATCCAGATCGGCACCACGCGCTCCCACTCGCGGCGCGTCTCGGCCAGGCCCACCGGCTTGTTGGGAATGGCAAAGGTCTCGCGCAGCTTGGCCGCGCGCTCGGTCTCGGCCCCCTTCACCACCACACGCGACAGCGCCTGCAGCACCGCCTCGGGCGTGCCGGTGGGCGCCATCAGCGGCAGCCCGCCCTCCAGCGCCACCAGCGGGCCAGCCACGCCCTGCTCCACCAGCGTGGGCACATCGGGCAGGCGCGGCGAGCGGTACACGCCGGTCACGCCGATCGGGCGCACGCCGCGCTGCTGCACCGTGGCAAAGGCCTGGTAGCTGCCGATCGCAATCTGCGTCTGCCCCGAGGCGACATCCACCCACATCGGCGCCTCGCCGCGGTAGTGAACCGACTGGATCTTCGTGCCCTCGTTGCGGTTGGCCTGGTCGGCCACCATGTGCGGATACGAACCCGGCGCATAGGTACCCATCGAGGTGGGGTTGGCCTTGGCAAAGTCGATGAACTCGCGGTAGTTGCGCGCGGGCACCTTCTCGTTCACACCCACCACCAGCGGGCCCGACGGGAAGTTCGCAATCGGCGTGAGGTCCTTGTCGAGGTTGTAGGGCAGCTTGGTGTAGAGCACGCGGTTTTGCCACACCGTGCCCGAGGTGGTCATGAGCAGCGTGTAGCCATCGGCCGGCGCCTTGGCCACCGCGTCGATGCCGATGATCGCGCCGGCGCCAGGCCGGTTCTCCACCACCGCAGGCACGCCCAGCTGCGCGGTGATCTGCTCGGCATACATGCGGGCGTAGGCGTCGGTCAGGCCGCCGGGCGGAAAGGCCACCACGATGCGGATCGGCTTGTTGGGCCAGCCGCCGGCAGAGCGGCTTACAGCGGCGCCCGACTGGGCCCATGCGGTGCCTGCAAGGGTGGGCGACGCGACCGCCGCCGCAGCACCTGCCGCTTGAAGCAGAAAGCGGCGACGCGGTGCTGCAGCCAGCGATGAAGATGAGGCGTGAGGGGCGGTGTGCTTGTTCATGCGCTCCACTCTAGGGGGCCTGCTTCAGCCCTGCCACCGGCGAAACCCGAATGCCTGTGGTCCCGTATGCCCGGCGGCTCAAGCCAATGCGTAACGGGCCGCGTCGCCTTCGCCCTGCGCCTGGACCCGCCCACGCGCAATCAGCTCCTGCAGGTGCTGGGCGATCGTGCGGCGCTCGGCGTCGTTGACCCACAGCTCTTCGTAGCCCTGCGGGTACAGCAGCCGCTCGGCCACCAGGTCACTCAAGGTGCGCGGCTCGCGGCTGAGCATCTGCATCAGCTTGTCGCTGCGCTCATCCACCTTGGCGGCGAAGGCCTCAAGCATCTGCAAAAAGGTGGCGCGGTCGCTGATCAGGCCGCGGTGGTGCGAAGTCACCCACTGCGTCACGGGCAGGTCCTTCACCTTGTCCAGCGTGCGGCGAAAGTCCGGCAGGCTGGAGGTGGCATCACCGTAGTACGG
>JBDLRH010000102.1:0-2524 GCA_039800165.1 Pseudomonadota bacterium | reverse complement strand
TGGAAGAAGCAGTGGCCTGCGCCAACGACAACGAATACGGCCTGAGTGCGGCCGTGTTTGGCCGCGACATCGCGCGGGCCTACAGCGTGGCGCGCAAGATCGACAGCGGCATCTGCCATGTGAACGGCCCCACGGTGCACGACGAGGCGCAGATGCCGTTTGGTGGCGTGAAGGGCTCGGGCCTGGGCCGCTTTGGCGGCAAGGCCGGCATCCACGAGTTCACCGAGCTGCGCTGGATTACGGTGCAGACCCAGCCGCGGCAGTATCCGTTTTGACGGGGCGCCGCGCGCGGCGACCTGCGCGCCGTCATCGGCACGTGTCATCTTCACGACGGTTCACGCCGGCGTCACGGCCGCGTTTGTGCCTCCAGCCGCGTGAGCCACGCGATCGCCTGCACGCGGTCGGTGCCGCACATCTCGGCCGAAGGCTGCAGCCCGCCGCAGAAGTCGGGCCGCTCGGGCCGGCCGAAGACGCGGCAGCGCATCTGCTCATCGAGCTGCACGCAGGGCACGCCCGCGGGCTTGCCGTTGGGCATGCCGGGCAGCGGCCGGGTGATGGAGGGTGCGATGCAGCAGGCGCCGCACCCCGCGCGGCATTCGGGGCCGGGCAGGGTGCTCGACAAGGTCTGGCCGCGTCGCGGTTGCATGCCCGGATTGTCCCGCCGTGCCCGGGGCATCTTCGCCAACCCGCCTCCAGCCTGTAGAATGTACAAATTCCCCGATTTGTACAAAATGAAGACGCTGTCCCTGAGCGAGTTCCGCGCGCACGCCTCTGAAATGGTGGACCTGGTCCAGCAGGGCGAGACGGTGCGCATCCTGCGCCACGGCAAGCCGGTGGCCGAGCTGGTGCCGGTGCGCGCCGAGCCCGACGCGGCGCCCGAGCGGCTGCCGCACTGGAAGCGGCCGATCGAGCCGGTGCAGCTGCCGCCCGGCCAAAGCCTGTCGCAGGCGGTGCTGGCCGAACGCGAGGACGCGCCATGGTGACCCGCGCCCGTTCGCCGCATGCCGGGCGCAGCACGCCAGCCGTCCACTCGCTGACCGCGGCTGCGGCACAGCCGGGCTACCCCGCCCACCACGCACCGCGCCGGCTGCTGGCGCGTGACGGCGGCGCCCGGCTGATGTTTGACACCTCGGCGCTGGCCAAGCGCTATGCCGCCGAGCCCGGCCGCGAGCGGGTGCTGAGCCTGTGCGCACAGGCCGACGAGCTGCTGGTGGCCGCGCACTGCAAGGTGGAGGTGGCGTCGGCCCTGCTGCGCCGCCGCCGCGAGGGCGTGCTGCCCGCAGCCGACTTCGACCGCGCCTGGAGCGCCGCCCAGCGCGATCTGGCCGACATGACCCGCGTGCCGCTGGACGAGCATGTGGAGCGGTTCGCGGTGGCCGCGATGGAGCACGCGCCGCTGCGCGCGATGGATGCGCTGCATGTGGGTAGCGCGCTGGCCGCGCGGGTGGATTTGTTCGTCACCGCCGACCGCCGCCAGGCGCAGGCGGCACGCGGCATGGGCCTGGCCACCGAGCTGGTGGACGGTTCGCCGCAAGAGGAGGCAGCGCGATGATCTATCCGCAGGAATTCGACGTCATCGTGGTCGGTGGCGGACACGCCGGCACCGAGGCCGCGCTGGCCGCCGCGCGCATGGGCTGCACCACGCTGCTGCTGACGCACAACATCGAGACGCTGGGCCAGATGAGTTGCAACCCCAGCATCGGCGGCATCGGCAAGGGGCATCTGGTCAAGGAAGTCGATGCGCTGGGCGGCGCCATGGGCATCGCCACCGACGAAGGCGGCATCCAGTTCCGCATCCTCAACAGCTCCAAGGGCCCTGCGGTGCGCGCCACCCGCGCCCAGGCCGACCGCATCCTCTACAAGGCCGCCATCCGCCGGCGGCTGGAAAATCAGCCCAACCTGTGGTTGTTCCAGCAGGCAGTGGACGACCTGATGGTCGAGGGCGATGGCGACGGGGCCCGTGTGACGGGGGCTGTAACGCAAGTGGGCATTCGCTTTCGTTCGCGCACGGTGGTGCTGACGGCTGGCACCTTCCTGGACGGCAAGATCCATGTGGGCCTGAACAACTACAGCGCCGGCCGTGCCGGCGACCCGCCGGCGGTGTCACTCAGCGCCCGGCTGAAAGAGCTTCAGCTGCCGCAGGGCCGCCTGAAGACCGGCACGCCGCCGCGGCTGGACGGCCGCACCATCGACTATTCGAAGTGCATCGAGCAGCCCGGCGACGGCATGGGCGAGGGCGGCTTTGTGTGGTCGGAAGGCCGTGAAAATGAGGGTGACAGCCGCCGCGGCCAGCCCGCCGAACCCAGCGACACCAACGCCGGGGTGCCGGTGTTCAGCTTCATGGGCCACCACCGCATGCACCCGAAGCAGGTGCCGTGCTGGATCACCCACACCAACGAACGTACCCACGAGATCATCCGCTCGGGCTTTGACCGCAGCCCCATGTTCACCGGCAAGATCGAAGGCGTGGGGCCGCGCTACTGCCCGAGCGTGGAAGACAAGATCAACCGCTTTGCCGACAAGG
>JBDLRH010000101.1:0-2632 GCA_039800165.1 Pseudomonadota bacterium | reverse complement strand
CAAGATCGTGGCCGGCGCCGCGGCCGACGCAGGCGTGGACGGCGCCATCCTGCAGCGCCTGGAAGGCGCGCCCGACCACCCGACGACGCTGGTGTTCCCGGAAGGGGAGTACCTCAAGGGGCTGGCGGTGGTGAAGGCAGGGTAGTCGGGGGTTGTGGGGGGTACGGGGGTGGCGGTCACTACCCGCCCATCTCTGAGCTCATTCGGCGTCAAGGGGTGGGCGGCTGGGTTGCCCGGGTGGGCGGCCACCGCCCGTTATCCCGGCGCACCTGAAACCAGCGATGCATGGCGGCATCCTCCACAGCGTACTCGCCTCGCGCAGATTTCCAAACGAGCGCTGGCGAACGCTGTCGAAGGGATTCCAATGCCTTCTGCGCCTGCTGCACGCTCACCGGGCGCCCCAGCTTGTCTCGATAGAAGCGCAAGGCCTCGGCGTCATAGGGCCGAAAGCGCGGGCCCTGATCGAGCATGCGCCACAACACCACTTGCTCGCTGGCCTTCAGGCCCAGGTAGTCCGATTCCATCTGTGCTTCATCTTGCGCCTGCTGGTCCTGCGCAGCCTGTTGCAGCGCGGGCTCGAAGCGCCCGCTGCGGCCCGACAGCGGGCTGAGCACGGCCCCCATGGCCGCCATGAAGAACTGCGGTCGATGCCCGAAGGCGGCGAACGCCTCCTGCAAGGCGGCCCGGTCCACCGGCACCAGATCGGGCCGCTGGGCCTCCACCAGCCCAGCCACATGGGCGATGAAGTCGGTGTCCAGTGGCGGCAACGCCTGGATCTGTGAGCCGTAGAACGGCGCCCCGGCACTGACGACCAGGCGCAACAGTTTGTCGCGGTCGGAGCCCGACATCACCAGCATCAGGTTGACCTGTCCGGGCTTGTTCATCTGGTCCCGTGCCGACTTCAGCGCGGTCATCGCCGCCTCGCCCGCTTCGCTGGTCAGGGCGTGCTGGGCTTCGTCGATGATCAGCGCGACGGGCTGGCCGGCGGCTTGTTGCAGGCTGCGCAGCGCGTCCACCAGCGTCAGGCCGTCGATCTGGCCGATCTTGCTGGTGTCGATGTCCAACGCGCCCGCGACCCTCACGCCTTTCAGGCCCACCTTCTTCGCCGTGCGTGCCACCAGCCCCAGATGGGCTTGCAAGGTCTGGGCAATGGCCTCAGCGATCAGCGCACCCGGGTCCCGGCGGGTGTCTGCCCACAAGTCCACGTACACCACCTCGACGCCGGACTCCCGCAAGGCGGGTGCCAAATCGCCCTGCAAGAACGTCGTCTTGCCGGTGCGGCGGGGTGCGGCCAGGAACAACCCGTTGTGGGCGTCGCCCAGCAACAAACGCCCCTGCAGCGCCTGCACCAACTGTTGGGCCAGCGCGGTACGGTGATGCGCGATCATCCGACTACCTCTTTCTATCCACGACTAAGATAGTTTATCTTGGTTGAGATAATTGAGGATAGTTGACGTGCCGGCAAGTTGCTCTTGGCCGTAGCCCATTCAGCGCAGGCTTGATGGCGCAGACCGTGACGGGTGTGACGGGTTGCTCGCCGGCCGCCCTGTCTGGCTTTCGATGAGCCCATCGGGTGGACGCCGGCCACCGATCTGGCAGCGGGGCTGAGTAGGGCTCGACGGGTCTGATTGACTTGCGTCTGGCCTCGCGCCCTCGCGCTTCGCCCCCGCACCGACCCGTTCGCGGGTCCTGCCCGGGCGGTCGGCCCGTGGGTGTTACCGCCCGGCCGACTCCGCTGCGATGCTCGCGCCGGGGGCGCGCCGCCGAACTCGCTGCGCTCACATGCGGTTCGCTGCGCTCGGACACCGGCGCCGAGTCAGTTGACGAGCGCGCTGTGCGCGCCGCCCCCGCCGCTGCGCTTCTCGCCGCCCTCCAAGGCCCCGCACCCGGGCCGGTGCGGGGGCTGGACATCGTGGTGCCACAGCCTGCGCTTCGGGCCGAATCGGACATCACCGGGCTATGCTCTGCTTGTCATCCGATGCGGTAGGCGCGCTCCGTTTCGGCCCTGCTAGGTCGTGCCGATCGCAGCAGACAGCACAGCGTCCGCGTGGATGACCCATGGCGCGTCTGCTTCGTGTGGCGTGAAGACGGCGCGCATGACGTGCAGATCGTGGACTACCACTGACCGAAGAGCTGACCATGAAAACCACCCACCTGCTCGATGAGATTCACCCCGGCGAGGTCCTGCTTGAGGACTTCATGAAGGCGATGGGAATCACTGCACGTCAGCTGGTGTGGGCGCCGAGTTGAAAGTGCATGAAAACAGCCGGTTTGAAGTTACTGGGTTTTGGTCAACTTCGTCTTCTTCGCCCAATCGTCTTTGACGGGTCTTCTTCAGTTCGACGCAGCAATTTCAGGCCGCTACGGTGTATGTGTTCACGGGGTAATTCCCAACCCCCAACCGGCTTGGCACCGGTGCCCGTTGCGCGATCCCCGCACGCCGCCATGCCAACACGAAGAACTCATTGCAAGTCATTGATTCTTCTTCGACACTTCGTCCGTGGATCCGGCTCAGCTCCCTCCCGCACCTGACGCTGTTGCGCAGCCTGCGGCAGCACCCGTCCTTCCGGGTACCGTGCCTGAGTGCCATGCGGTGATCATCCAGTTGCTCGATCGCCTTCGCAAGCTCGAG
>JBDLRH010000100.1:0-18264 GCA_039800165.1 Pseudomonadota bacterium | reverse complement strand
CCCATCAAGGTCATGATCGACGCCTTTGAAGCGGGTGAGCTCGACGCGGTGTTCGTGGTGTATTCGAAATTCGTAAACACCATGAAACAAGAAGCCCGGCTCGAGCAGC
Source organism: Pseudomonadota bacterium (assembly GCA_039800165.1). Lineage (GTDB taxonomy): Bacteria > Pseudomonadota > Gammaproteobacteria > Burkholderiales > Burkholderiaceae_C > JBDLRH01. The sequence goes on along the minus strand of JBDLRH010000100.1, from coordinate 18,155 downwards.
TGCTGCCGCTTACCGGCGAGCGTTTGGGTACCCCCGAAACCAACTGGGACTACCTCTACGAGCCTGATCCCAAGGTGGTGATCGACGAGCTTTTGCATCGCTATGTGGAAGCGCTGGTCTATCAGGCCGTGGCGGAAAACATGGCCTCCGAACAAAGTGCGCGCATGGTGGCCATGAAGGCTGCATCAGACAACGCCGGTAATGTGATCGACGAATTGAAGCTGGTCTACAACAAGACCCGCCAGGCCGCGATCACCAAGGAACTGTCGGAAATCGTGGGCGGCGCCGCCGCCATCAGCGGTTGACCGCACGCGTGACGAATTTTTGAATTGAACTGAAGGAACGAAACATGTCGACCACCCAAGCCCAGGGCAAGATCGTTCAGTGCATCGGCGCCGTTGTGGACGTCGAATTCCCCCGTGACCACATGCCCAAGGTCTACGACGCACTCAAGATGGAAGGCGCCGCGCTGACGCTGGAAGTGCAGCAGCAGCTGGGCGACGGCGTGGTGCGCACCATTGCGCTCGGCTCGTCCGACGGCCTGCGCCGTGGCGCCATGGTCACCAACACCGGCGCGCCGATCACGGTGCCGGTGGGCAAGGCCACGCTCGGCCGCATCATGGACGTGCTCGGCAACCCGATCGACGAGCGCGGCCCGGTCTCGCACGAGCTCACCGCCTCCATCCACCGCAAGGCTCCGGCCTACGACGAGCTGTCGCCGTCGCAGGAACTGCTGGAGACCGGCATCAAGGTGATCGACCTGATCTGCCCGTTCGCCAAGGGCGGCAAGGTGGGCCTGTTCGGCGGCGCCGGCGTGGGCAAGACCGTGAACATGATGGAGCTCATCAACAACATCGCCAAGGCGCACTCGGGTCTGTCGGTGTTTGCAGGCGTGGGTGAGCGCACCCGCGAGGGCAACGACTTCTATCACGAGATGTCGGATTCGGGCGTGGTCAAGCAGGACAACCTGTCCGAGTCGAAAGTGGCCATGGTCTACGGCCAGATGAACGAGCCCCCGGGCAACCGCCTGCGCGTGGCGCTGACCGGCCTGACCATTGCCGAGTCCTTCCGCGACGAAGGCCGCGACGTGCTGTTCTTCGTGGACAACATCTACCGCTACACCCTGGCCGGTACCGAAGTGTCCGCGCTGCTGGGCCGCATGCCTTCTGCCGTGGGCTACCAGCCGACGCTGGCCGAAGAGATGGGCCGCCTGCAGGAGCGCATCACCTCCACCAAGGTCGGCTCGATCACCTCGATCCAGGCCGTGTACGTGCCTGCCGACGACCTGACCGACCCGTCGCCGGCCACCACCTTCGCCCACCTGGACGCCACCGTTGTGCTGTCGCGTGACATCGCCGCGCTGGGCATCTACCCCGCAGTGGACCCGCTGGACTCCACCAGCCGCCAGATCGACCCGAACGTGGTGGGCGAAGAGCACTACACCACCACCCGCGCGGTGCAGTCGATCCTGCAGCGCTACAAGGAACTGCGCGACATCATCGCGATTCTGGGCATGGACGAACTCTCGCCCGAGGACAAGCTGGCCGTGGCCCGCGCCCGCAAGATCCAGCGTTTCCTGTCGCAGCCCTTCCACGTGGCCGAGGTGTTCACCGGCTCGCCGGGCAAGTATGTGCCGCTGAAGGAGACCATCCGCGGCTTCAAGATGATCGTGGCCGGCGAGTGCGACCACCTGCCCGAGCAGGCCTTCTACATGGTCGGCACCATCGACGAGGCGTTCGAGAAGGCCAAGAAGCTCTCCTGAGCGGCTTGAAGGACACAGCCCATGGCAACCATCCAAGTGGAAGTCGTCAGCGCCGAGGAGTCCATCTTCTCGGGCGAGGCGAAGTTCGTGGCCCTGCCCGGTGAGGCCGGCGAGCTCGGCATCTATCCGCGCCACACGCCGCTGATCACCCGCATCCGTCCGGGCTCGGTGCGCATCGAGACCGCCGACGGCCGCGAAGAATTCGTCTTCGTTGCAGGCGGCATCCTCGAGGTGCAGCCCAACTGCGTGACCGTGCTGTCCGACACCGCCATCCGCGGCAAGGACCTCGACGAGGAAAAGGCCAACGAGGCGCGCCGCAACGCCGAGGAGGCGGTGAAGAACGCCAAGAGCGAGATCGACCTGGCCAAGGCCCAGTCTGAACTCGCGGTGATGGCCGCCCAGCTGGCTGCACTGCAGAAGTACCGCCAGAAGAAGTAAGCGCTCCGCTGCTTTCGCACCAACCCCCGGCGTCGCAAGGCCCCGGGGGTTGTTGTTTCTGCGCCGGCGCAAGGCTTGCCCGAGCGGGCGGCTCAGGATCCGCCGTCGCGCGGCGGAACTTCACACTTCGCGCCTAAGCTTCGGGAGCGCGGTGCCGAAGAAGCCACGAACACCTGCACACCTGCAAACCCGCAAACCTGCACATCCGCCGGCACGTGCAGCCCGCTGCTGCGCGCAGCGCAGTGCACCGAAAAACCGTTGGCGCGCAGCGCGCGTAAGCACTCCACAGCCCCATGCATCCACCGCCTGTCGCCCCGCCTGCACTGCGCCTTGCGCAGGGCGTGCGCCTGCTTGCGTGGATGCTGCTGCTCAGCACGCTGCTGAGCTTCAACCTGTGGTGGCCCACGCCGATGGTGGTGCCCGACCACCGCGTCTCGCCCGAGTTTGTCCTGTTGTGGTGCGCGCTGCTGGGCTGGGTGGCGTGGCGCGGCGCACTGCCTGCCTGGGCGCTGACGGTGCTGGCGCTGCTGTACACGCTGATGGTGCTGGGCCGCTATGCCGATGTGGGCGTGCCCGCGCTGTTCGGGCGACCGGTCAACCTGTACTGGGACGGGCTGCAGATTCCGCGCTTTGTCTGGGTGTCGGCGCAGGCGCTGCCGTGGTGGGCGAGCGCGGCGGCGGTGCTTGGTGTGACGGGAGCGCTGTGGGGCCTGTACCGGCTGGTGCGGCGTGCCCTGCAAGTGCTGGTGCACGAGGCCGCGCCGCGGGCCTTGCGATCGCGCGTGGCGCTCGCGGCCAGCGGCTTCTTCGCGCTGTCGGCGCTGGGCAACTACGCCGGCGTGCAGGCGACCTGGCCGTACATCTCCAAGCCGGTGCTGCCGGGGTGGGTGCATCAGGCGGGGCTGGTGCGCGATGCCCTGTCGCCCGAGCGCGTGGCCGATGCCCTGCCGGCGTCCACCGTCATCGATCAGGCGATGGCCGGGCACAGCGCAGGCGCGCTGGCGTTGCTGGGCGGACGCGACCTGTACCTCATCATGCTCGAATCGGTGGGCGCCATCACCTACGACGACGCCGGCATGGCCGCGACGCTGGCACCGCGGCGACGCGCCTTCGAGCAGGAGCTGCAGGCCGCAGGCAAGGGTGTGGTCAGTGCCTTCGTGAAGTCGCCCACCTTCGCTGGCGGGTCCGACCTGGCGCATCTGGGGCTGCTGTCTGGCATGGACCTGAGCGTGCCGCGCCGCCATGACCTGCTGCTGACCACGCAGCGCCCCACCCTGATCTCGCTGATGCGTGCGCAGGGCTACCAGACCTTTGGCGTGTACCACGCGGTGTTCTGGGACTGGCCCGAACGCGCCTTCTACAACTACGACACCTATGTGGACGCGCGGCAGCTCGACTACCGCGGCCCGGCGCTGGGCAGCTGGGTGATCCCCGACCAGTTCGCCTTTGCGCGCTTCGAGCAGCTGCATCCGCGCAGCGCGGGCGGCAAGCCGCGCTTCGTGTTCTTTCCCACCATCAGCTCGCACCTGCCGTTCAGTCCGGTTCCGCCGTACCAGCCCGACTGGATGCGCATCCTCGGCAACGAGCCTTTCGATGGGGCCGAGGTGGCGCGCCTGCAGGCGCAGAAGACCGACTGGCTGAACATGCGGCCGGGCTACATCGGCATGGTGGACTACACCTACCGCTGGCTGGGCGGCTACCTCGCGCAACCGTTCGCACGGGATGGGCTGCATGTGCTGGTGGGCGACCATCAGCCGGCCTCGAACGTGACCGGCGAAGGCGCCTCGTGGGATGTGCCGGTGCATGTGGTGTCGAGCGACCCGCAGCTGCTGCAGCGCTTCGAGGCGCTGGGCTTCGTGCGCGGCATGGAGCCACCGCGCGCCGCGCTGGGCGGCATGCACGAGCTCACCGGCCTGCTGCTGCGTGCGCTGTCAGCGCCGCCCCTGCTTGCAGGCGCGGTGACGCAAGCACCTAGCGCGGCAGCGGCGCGGACGCCGCCTCAGGCGGGTGCGCACCATGCCACGCGCTGAGCCCGGCTGCGGCCAGCAATGCAGCCCACGCGGCGGCCAGCCAGAGCGCTTGCGCGTTGTGCGGGCCTTCCTTCCACAGCACCGCGGCGGCACAGGCGCTGCCCACGATGGCGAGGGCTGTGCGCAGCCAGCGGTGCATGCGCTGTGGGGCGTGAAGAGGACGGGGCTCATCGGACGCGAGCGCCGCAGCGCCGGCTGCACGCCAGGCGATGACGCAAGCCAGCGCCAACGCCGCAGCCATCGGCAGCGGCCACAGCAGCACGCGGTAGCGGCCGTCCCAGGCGAGTTGCCACAGCAGCAGTGTGAACACCGCCATCAGCAGCGTCACGGCGAAGGATGTGCGTTGCCAGGTGTCCTGCAGGGGCCGCGCTGCAGCACCGACGCTGGATGCGCGGAAGGCGCAGAACACACCGAACACACCCGCTGCCGCCACCAGCGTGTTGAAGGTCCATTCCAGCGGGGTGCGCGAGATGCTTTGCAGCAGATGCAGCTGCCACGCCGCTGCACTGAAGACGGCGGCACCGCCGGCCGCAGCCAGCACCACGGTGGCGGCTTGCGCTGCACGGCCGGAGAGCCTGGCGGAGCGAAGGACCGCATGACGAGCCGCGTACCGAAGCGCCGCCAGCCCGGCGCACGCCACCGCACCCAGCGCCGCAGCCCACAGCGTCGCATCCTTCCAGCCTGGCCGCGCCATCGGGCCGGCAAGCTGTACCCGCTGCTGTCCGGCGGCATCGAACAGTCCCCACTGGCCGCCCACCGCGCCTTCGAGCTTGCGCTTCCACGGCTGGTCGTAGGCCTCGATCAGGTTGAGCGGCGGCAGCCGGCCCTGTACCGCCAGCAGTTCGCGCACAAAGCGCGTCTGCTCGATCACCCCGGGGCGTGCCGGGCCGCGTTGTCGGCCCTCGGCGGGCCAGCCGGTCTCGCCGATGAACAGCGGCTGCGCGCCGAAGCGCTCGCGCACCTTCGTGGCGACGGCCAGGACGTGATCGACGGCGCGGTCCACGCCCACCGGCTCGTCTTCCCAGTAGGGCAGGATGTGCACCGTGACCGTGTCCACCTGCGCGCGCAGCGCATCGGCGTGACGCAGCCAGAACTCCCACACATCGGCGTAGGTGACCGGCACCGCCGACGCGGCGCGGGCGCGGGCCAGCAGCGCTGCCATCGCCTGCGGCGTCTGCTCGCCGCGCAGCAGCACCTCGTTGCCCACCACCAGCAGGCGCACCACGTCGCGGTACTCGTTGGCAAGCCGCAGTGCGCGCGACAGCTCCATTTCGTTGCGCGCTGCGTCGCGGCTGATCCACGCACCCAGCACCACCTGCATGCCCAGCTCGCGCGCGATCGCCGGCACCGCCTCGGCGCCCTGGTCCACGCCGTAGGTGCGCACGCAGCGGGTGAGGGTCGACAGCCGCCGCAGGTCTTCGCGCACCTGCTCGGGCGTCACCCGCAGCAGCGGGTCAAAAGGCGTGTGGCCACTGCGCCGAAAGGGTGCGTACGAGGCGCATGGCACGCCGGCCTGTGCCGTGGCGTCCACCGCCGCCTCGCGCGGCCAGGCCAGCCACAGCATCCATGCCAGAAACCCTGCCAGCGCCACAGTCATCAGCGCTGCGACCACAATCCGCCCGCCCCACGCAGCCGCGTGCTGCGCCGATTCGCTGGCGCCGTTGTTGTCAGGACGAAAGGGCGGGGAATTCATGCACTTGCGGTGGCGCCCGAAGGCGCGATCGGCGGCCGATGCAGTACCCGGCCGCGTGCACGCATCTTGCTTGAAAACACAAAACCATGAAGTCCTTGCGACGCCTTGAACCGATGCGCCACCGTCACGCTGCGGCGTGGCTGCTGGCCGTGTGTGCGGTGGCGCTGCAGGCGCTGGCGTGGTGGGCCCTGCATCCGCCGGTGCAGCCGCCCGATGTGGCTGCGCGCGTGGCGGGGCTGGCCTACAACGCGTTCGGCCGCTGGGACAGCCCGATCACCCAGCGCTTTCCTCTGCCGGCGTCGATCGAAGCCGACCTGCAGCAACTGGCCGGCATCACGCCGCGGCTGCGCACCTACAGCGCCAGCGAATTCGAGACCCTGCCTGCGCAGGCCGATGCCGCCGGCCTGCGGCTGACCGCCGGCGTGTGGCTGGATGCGCGGCTGGAGCACAACGAAAAGGAAATCGCCGCCGCGCTGCGCCTGGCGCGCAGCCACCGCAACATCGAGCGGCTGATCGTCGGCAACGAGGTGCTGCTGCGCGGCGACCTCGAGCGTGCGCAACTCGCGCGCTACCTCGACCGCGTGCGCGCCCGCACGCGGCTGCCGGTGTCCACGGCCGAGCCCTGGCATGTGTGGCTGGCGCAGCCGCAGCTGGCACGCCATGTGGACTTCATCACCGTGCACCTGCTGCCCTACTGGGAGGGCGTGCCGGCCGAGCATGCGGTGGACTACGCGCTGATGCGCTTGCGCGAGGTGCGCGAGCGCTTTCCGAACAAGCCTGTGGTGATCGGCGAGATCGGCTGGCCGAGCGCCGGCGAGCGCGTGGGCGGCGCGGTGGCCTCGCCGGCTGCGCAGGCGCTGTTCGTGCGTGAATTCCTCGAGCGCAGCGCCGGCTTGCAGCTCGACTACTTCCTGATGGAGGCGATCGACCAGCCTTGGAAGCAGGCCGAGGAAGGCGTGGTGGGCGCGCACTGGGGCCTGTGGGATGCGCAGCGTCAGCCCAAGTTCGCCTTCAGCGGCCCGGCCAGCGCCGATCCGCTGTGGCAGGTCAAGGCGACGCTGTCGGGTGCGCTGGCGTTCGCATTGCTGCTGCCGCTGCTGCTGCGCTTGTCGCACCTGCGTTGGCCGCAGCGCATGGCCGCCGCGGCGGGTGTGGTGTCGCTGGCCGCGCTGTGGGTGCAAGGCTGGGGCGCCACGCTGGTGCAGTACCTGCGTGCAGGGGACGTGCTGTGGCTTGCGCTGCTGCTGCCGGCCAGTGCGCTGCTGGCGGCACTGGTGCTGTCGCAACTGCTCGAGTTTGCCGAGATGTACTGGCGCGGCGGTCTGCCCAACCGGCTGCGCGACCGGCGCTGGCCCGCCGATCGGCCGGCACCGCGCGTGAGCGTGCACCTGGCCTGCTGCAACGAAGACCCGCGCATAGTGATCGCCACCATCGACAGCCTGATGGCGCTGCGCTGGCCGTCGCTCGAGATCCTGGTGGTGGACAACAACACCCGCGACGCAAGCCGCTGGCAGCCGGTGCAGGCGCATGTGGAGCGGCTGCAGGCACAGCTGGAGGCACAGCGCCATGCCGCAGCAGGCATTGACGGTGGCGCGCCCGACATCGCGGTGCGCTTTTTCCACCTGCCCCGCTGGCCCGGCTTCAAGGCCGGTGCGCTGAACTTTGCGCTGGCGCACACCGACCCGGCAGCCGAGTGGGTGGCGGTGGTCGACGCCGACTACGTGGTGCACCCGGACTGGATGGCGCGCATCGCCGGGCATTTTGTCGATCCGCAGGTGGCGGTGGTGCAGTGCCCGCAGGCGCATCGCGACTGGCAGGGCGACACGGTCAAGCGCCTGATGAACCGGGAATACGACAGCTTCTTTCGCATCGGCATGCACCACCGCTTTGCACGCGAGGCACTCATCCAGCACGGCACCATGACCGCGATCCGCGCCCGGGCACTGCGCGAGGTGGGCGGCTGGGACGAAGACTGCATCTGCGAAGACACCGAGCTGGGCCTGCGTTTGCTGCGCGCCGGCTGGCGGGTGCTGTACCTCGACCGCGTGCTGGGCACCGGACTCGTGCCGGCCGACTTCGCGGGTTGGCGTCGACAGCGCCAGCGCTGGGCGCAAGGCGGCATGCAGATCCTGCGCAAGCACTGGCGCGCGCTGCTCGGGCCCTCGCGGCTCACGATCGCGCAGCGCTACCACTTCATCGCCGGCTGGCTGCCGTGGTGGGCCGATGCGGCGCACGGCGTGTTTGCGCTGTCGGCCATCGGCTGGGCGCTGGGTTGGGTGCTCGCACCGGCGCACTTCACCTTGCCGCCGCTTGCGCTGAGCTTCACCGTGGCGGCGCTGACGCTGGCGCGACTGGCGATGCTGCTGTTGCTGCTGCGTCGCCGCGTCACGCCGAACTGGCGCGAGGCCTGGGGCGCGATGCTGGTGGGCGCAGCGCTTTCGCATTCGGTGGCGGTGGGTGTGTGGCGCGGGCTGTGGGGCGGCCGCGCGGTGTTCCATGTCACCCGCAAGGCCGGCGATGCAGCGGCAGGCGATGCGACGGGCCGCGCGGTGCGCCCCGAAGGCGGTGCCGGCTTCGATGCACTGATGCTCGCCGCGCTCGGAGCCGCCGCCTGCGCGGTGGTGTGGGTTGCGCTGCCGCACGAAGCGGCGGCCCATGCCTTCGCCGCCTTGCTGCTGCTGCAGGCCACGCCACATGCCGCCGCCTGCGCCTGCTCACTTCTCGAAGGGCGCCAGACAGAGCGGACACGGCACAATCTGCCCACACCCGCCGATCAGGCCCTCAAGCCCTGACGGCGCACGCCCCCGTCCAACGCATGCCGCGCGCCAGCACCCGCTCTGCCCACTTTGGCGGCAGCCCCGAGGAAGTCGAGGCGGCCTTCTACGAGGCCATGCAGCAAGGCCACCTGGAGCAGCTGATGGCCTGCTGGGCCGACGAGGACGACATCGTCTGCGTGCACCCCGGCGGGCCGCGGCTGGTGGGTGCGCTGGCGATCCGCGGCAACTTCGAGGCGATGTTCGGCAACGGGCCGGTGCGGGTGTTCCCCGAACGCGTGCGCCACGTCGACACGCTGGCCTGCTCGGTGCGCAACGTGCTTGAGCGCGTGGAAGTGCTCACTGACCAGGGCCCACGCGATGCGTGGGTGATCGCGACCAACGTGTACCTCAAGACGGCACAGGGCTGGCGCATGGTGGCGCACCATGCAAGCCCCGGTACCGCCAGCGAGGTGCAGGAGTCCGCCACGTCGCCGGTGCTGCACTGAGCCCGGGAGTGTCTGCGCGTTGGTGAATCATTCCGCCCCCTGGTGGCTGCCTGGCGGCAACCTGCAGACCATCTGGCCCGCGCTGGGTGCACGCCGCTTTGACAGCGCAGCGCCCGCCTACCGCCGCGAGCGCTGGGACACGCCCGACGGCGACTTCGTTGATGTCGACTTCCTCGAGGGCACCCCCGGGCGATCCGATGCGCCGATGCTGGTGCTGTTTCACGGGCTCGAGGGCTCATCGCGCAGCCACTACGCCGAAGCCTTTGCCGCGGTGGCGCGAGGGCGCGGCTGGCACTGTGCGGTGCCGCACTTTCGCGGCTGCAGCGGCGAGATCAACCGCGCACCGCGTGCCTACCACTCGGGCGACTTCGAGGAAATCGGCTGGGTGCTCGGGCGGCTGCGCGCGCGCCATGCCGGCCCGCTGCGCGTGGTGGGCATCTCGCTGGGCGGCAATGCGCTGCTGCGCTGGGCGCAGGAGTCCGGCGAGCTGGCATCACGCACCGCGCAGGCGGTGGCCGCGGTGTGTTCGCCGATCGACCTGGCCGCCGGTGGGCAGGCCATCGGGCAGGGCTTCAACCGGCTGGTGTACACGCGCATGTTCCTCAACACGATGAAGCCCAAGGCACTGCGCAAGCTGGCGCAGTTTCCCGGGCTGTTTGACCGCGAGCGGCTGCTGGCGGCGCGCGATCTCTATGAGTTCGACAACGTGTTCACCGCGCCGCTGCATGGCTTTGCCAGCACCGAGGACTACTGGGCGCGTGCCTCGTCGCGTCCGCATCTGGCCCGCATCCGCTTGCCGGCGCTGGTGCTGCATGCGCTGAACGACCCGTTCGTGCCGGCGTGGAGCCTGCCCGCCGCGCACGAAGCCACGCAGCATGTGACGCTGTGGCAGCCGCGACATGGCGGCCATGTGGGCTTTGCGCAGGGCCGCTGGCCCGGTCATGTGAAGGCGATGCCCGAGGCGGTGTGCGACTGGCTGTCGCAGGCCAGCTGAATCAGGGCGCAGCGCGCGGGGGCCAAGCGGCCTCGCGTGCATCAAGCGGCTTGCCGATCGGGGCGGCGCTCTGGCCCTTTTGCGTGGCGGCGATGTCTTCGGGGGTGGGCCACAGGCCCTGCAGCCAGTAGTCGAACACGCGCCGTGCAATCGGCGCAGCCGACGCGGCGCCAAAGCCCGCGTTCTCGACCACGATGGCCAGCGCGATGGTGGGCTGCTCGGCCGGCGCGAACGCGATGTACAGCGAGTGGTCGCGCTGGTGCTCTTCCAGCTTCGAGGCGTTGTACTTTTCTTTCTGGCCGATGGTGACCGCCTGCGCGGTGCCGGTCTTGCCGCCGCTCAGGTAGCCGGCGCCGGCGAACACCCGCGTGGAGGTGCCCTCTTGCGTCACGGCCACCATCGCACGGCGCACCGCGGCCACATGCTCCGGGTTCAGGCCCAGCGGCTCGCCTGCGGTGCGCGGCACCGGCGTGCGTGCATGGGTCACCGGGTCTTCGGTCGCCGTCACCAGCAGCGGACGATGCCGCACGCCGTCGCCTGCCACGATGGCGGTGGCCTGTGCCAGCTGCAGCATGGTGAAGCTGTTGTAGCCCTGCCCGATGCCCAGCGAGATGGTCTCGCCGGCGTACCACTTCTGTTGCTCGGGCCGCTTGTAGGCGGCGCGCTTCCAGGCCTGGCTGGGCAGCACGCCGCGCACCTCGCCAGGGATGTCGATGCCGGTGATCTGGCCAAAGCCCAGCGGCTTCATGAAGTCGTGCATCGCATCGACGCCGAGTTCATTGGCCAGGGTGTAGTAGTACACGTTGCTTGACTGCACGATCGAGCGGTGCAGGTCCACCGGCCCGAGCGCCTTGTCGCCGTGGCTGCGGAACACATGGCCGCCGAAGGTCCACGAGCCCCCGTCGTTGACGACGGTCGCCGGCGTACGCTTGCCGGATGCGAGCGCCGCCAGTCCCATGAAGGGCTTGTAGGTCGAGCCCGGCGGGTAGGTGCCGCGCAGTGCGCGGTTGAGCAGCGGCTTGTCCACCGACTCGTTGAGCAGCGCCCAGTTCTCCGGGTCGATGCCGTCGACAAACAGGTTGGGGTCGAAGGTGGGCTTGCTCACGAAGGCCAGAAGCTCGCCGGAGCGCGGATCGATCGCCACCAGCGCACCCCGCCGCTCGCCATAGAGGTCTTCCACCAGTTTCTGCATCTTGATGTCGATCGACAGATGCACCGCATGGCCGGGCGTGGCCGGCGTGCTGGCCAGCCGCCGCACCGCGCGCCCGGCGGCCGAGCGCTCGACCTCCTCCACACCGGTGATGCCGTGCAGCGTTCGCTCGTAGGCCTGCTCCACGCCGAGCTTGCCGATGTATTCGGTGCCGCGGTAGTTGGCCTGGTCTTCCTCGGCCCACTCCTCAATCGCTGCCTTCTCGGCCTGGTTGATGCGGCCGATGTAGCCCACCACATGGCTGCCGAGCTCGCCCCAGGGATAGTGGCGGAACAGCCGCGCCTTGATCTCCACACCGGGGAAGCGAAAGCGCTGCGCCGCAAAGCGCGCCACCTCGGCGTCGCTCAGCCGCGTGCGGATCGGGATCGAGTCCATCGCCCGGAACTCTTCGCGCAGCTTGCGAAAGCGCCGGCGGTCGCGCGCGCTGATGTCCAGCACGCCCGACAGCTCGTCGATCACGCGCTCCAGCGGCGCCTGCAGCCGCGCCGGCGCGATCTCCAGCGTGTAGGCCGAGTAGTTGGTGGCCAGAACGATGCCGTTGCGATCCATGATCACGCCGCGGTTGGGCACGATCGGCACGATGCCGGTGCGGTTGGCCTCGGCCTGCTCCTGGAAGTCGCCGTGCCGCACCACCTGCAGGTACACCAGCCGCGCGGCCAGCAGCGCAAAGGCCGACAGCACCACCAGCGCGATCACCAGCACGCGCTGGCGAAACGCATGCAGGCTGGTCTCGACATCACGCAGGGCGGTCATGGTGAGGTGTGCGCTTGACGGGCAGGTTCACAGGGGACGATTTTCGTCCGGATCGGGCGCGCGGCGCTGCGGCGCAAGCAGCAGCACCGAGGCCGGCAGCCACAGCGCGGCTTCGAGCACCGGTGCCAGCAGCAACGGCCAGCCGGGCCAGCTGCCGCCTGCCAGCAGCCGCACCGTGACCGACACTGCATGCGCCAGCACGAACAGCGGCAGCACCTGCAGCGCTTGCTGGTGCACCGCAAACCACAGCAGCCGCCGGTGGATGGTGACCGCGAAGAAGCCGAGGATGCCGTAGGCCAGCGCGTGTTGCCCCAGCAGCCCGGCCTGATGCACGTCGGTGGCCAGGCCAAAGACGAAGGCCGTGATCACGCCGATGCGCCGCGGCTGGTGCACGATCCAGAACGCCAGCAGCACCGCCACCAGCTGCGGCATCCAGGCGGCCTGCGCGAACGGCAGCATGTCGATCACGAGCGCCACCACCAGGCTGCCCCAGATGAACAGCGGGTTGGCGGGCAACAGCAGCTGCTGGCCGGGACGCATGATCATGGCGCGGCCTTCTTGCTGCCGGCTGCGCCCGGCGTGGCTGGGGTGGCCGGCGTGACCTTCGCATCGGCCGCCGGCACGGTGGTGATGGGTCGCAGTGGCTCGAGCACCAGCACATGCCGGGTGCCGCTCACGCGCGCCAGGGGCTCGCAGCGGATGCGCGCAAAGCCGCTGTCGGCACGCCGCTCGATGGACGTGACGCGCGCCACCGCCAGCCCGGGCGGGTAGATGCCGTCCACGCCGCTGGTGGCCAGCAGGTCGCCCTGCTGCACATCGGCGTTGGCGGCCATGAAGCGCAGTTCCAGCGCGCCGGCTTGCGCGGGCTCGCCAAAGGCCACGCTGCGCTGGCCGGTGCGCGTGTTGATCACCGGGATGGCCTGCTCGCGGTCGGTGAGCAGCGTGACCTCGCTGGTCATCGGATGCACCCGCGTGACCTGGCCGATCACGCCCAGCGCATCGATCACCGGCGCACCGCTGAGTACACCCGCCAGCGCGCCGCGGTCGATGAACACCTTGCGGGTGTACGGGTCTGCCGCTTCGTGGGTGATTTCTGCAGCCAGCGATGGCCGCTCGCCGCGCGCGCGCAGGTCCAGCAACTCGCGCAGTTGCCGGTTCTCCAGCGCCAGCTGCTCGGCCTGCTGCGCACGCGGCGCCTGGCGCAGCAGCTGGCCCTCGAGTGCCTGCACCCGCGACTGTGCGGAGGACAGCGTTTCGCTGCGCTCGCCCAGCGCATCGAGCAGGCGGCCCGGCGTCAGCGCCAGCCATTGCAGCGGCTGCAGCGCGGTGGCCAGTGCAGAGCGCAGCGGCTGCGCGATCTGCAGCCGCGCATCGGCGGCCATCAGCAGCAGCGCCAGCGCGCTGCACACCAGCAGCTTGGACAGGGCCGAAGCCCCTTGCTTGAAGAAGGGCGGCGGGCGTCTGTCCAGCGTACCGAGGGGCATCGCCGCGCGCGCCGCTTACTCGCTGGTGAAGATCGACCCCAGGCGCTCCATGCGCTCCAGTGCGATGCCGCAGCCGCGCACCACGCAGGTCAGCGGGTCTTCGGCCACCAGCACCGGCAGGCCGGTCTCTTCGGACAGCAGGCGATCGAGGTCGCGCAGCAGCGCGCCACCGCCGGTGAGCATCATGCCGCGGTCGGCGATGTCGGCACCGAGCTCGGGCGGGGTCTGCTCGAGCGCGTTCTTCACCGAGGTCACGATGTTGTTGAGCGGATCGGTCAGCGCTTCGAGGATCTCGTTGCTCGAGATGGTGAACGAGCGCGGCACGCCTTCGCTGAGGTTGCGGCCCTTGACCTCGAGCTCCTTGACCTCGCTGCCGGGGAAGGCGCTGCCGATGGTCTTCTTGATCAGCTCGGCGGTGGGCTCGCCGATCAGCATGCCGTAGTTGCGGCGGATGTAGCTGATGATGGCCTCGTCGAACTTGTCGCCACCCACGCGCACGCTGCCCTTGTAGACCATGCCGCCCAGCGAGATCACGCCCACCTCGGTGGTGCCGCCGCCGATGTCCACCACCATCGAGCCCGAGGCTTCCGACACCGGCAGCCCGGCACCGATGGCCGCGGCCATGGGTTCCTCGATCAGGTAGACCTCCGACGCGCCGGCGCCGAGCGCCGACTCGCGGATGGCGCGGCGCTCGACCTGCGTCGAGCCGCAGGGCACGCAGATGATGATGCGCGGGCTCGGCCGCATCATCGAGCGCGGGTGCACCATGCGGATGAACTGCTTGAGCATCTGCTCGGTGACGGTGAAGTCGGCGATCACGCCGTCCTTCATCGGGCGGATGGCGTCGATGTTGCCCGGCACCTTGCCGAGCATCGCCTTGGCCTGCTTGCCCACGGCCTGGATCGTCTTCTTGCCCTGGGGCCCGCCCTCGTGGCGGATCGAGACGACCGAGGGCTCGTCGAGCACGATGCCCTTGCCGCGCACGTAGATGAGCGTGTTGGCCGTGCCAAGGTCGATCGCGAGATCGGTGGAGAAGTAGCTGCGCAGGAAGCCGAACATGGTCGGGAGGCAGGCGGCAGGAGCCGCCGCGTAGGCGATGGGGGCTCGGCCCGTCGTGGGCCAAGCCGGAGATAATAACCGACCCCCACCGCCTCGGGCTGCCGCAGGGTGGTGCCGGGCAGCGCAGGCTCCCCTGTACGGGCCGCGCCGCCGGCGGCACCCGGGCGTGCACCCCGCAGCCCCTGCAGACCCCGAAGACCCTGCCGACCCTTCCGACCGCCATGGCCCTATCCCAGGACGACGTGCAACGCATCGCCGATCTCGCCCGGCTCGAACTCGACGCCGGCGAACGCGCGAGCGTGCTGCACCAGCTCAACGGCTTCTTCGACATCGTCGAGCGCATGCGCGCGGTGGACACCCGCGGCGTGGAGCCGCTGCACACGCCGCTGTCGGCGGTGCAGGCCGTGGCGCTGCGGCTGCGCGAGGACGTCGTCACCGAAATCGACGCGCGCGAGGCCAACCAGCGCAGCGCGCCAGCCGTGCAGGACGGGCTCTTCCTCGTGCCGCGGGTGATCGAATGAGCCGCCCGTTGCACGAGGCCGGGGTGGCCGAACTTTCGGGCCTGCTGGGCTCGGGCGCGTGCTCGGCGGTGGAGCTCGCCACCGAGCTCCTCGGCCGCGCACAGGCACACGCCGGGCTCGGCGCCTTCCTGAGCATCGACCCCGAGCTCACCCTCGAGCAGGCTCGGGCCGCGGACACGCGCCGCGCGCAGGGCACGGCCAGCCCGCTCACCGGCGTGCCGGTGGCGCACAAGGACATCTTCGTGACGCGCGGACTGCCCTCCACGGCCGGCTCGCGCATGCTCGCCGACTACCGCAGCCCCTTCGATGCGACCGTGGTCGCGCGGCTCGGCACGGGCGAGGCCGAGGACCAACCCGGCGCCGGCATGGTCACGCTCGGCAAGCTCAACTGCGACGAGTTCGCGATGGGCTCGGCCAACGAGAACTCCGCCTTCGGCGTCGCGCGCAACCCCTGGGACCCGCAGCGCGTACCCGGCGGCTCCTCGGGCGGCTCGGCAGCGGCGGTGGCCGCGCGCCTCGTGCCGGCGGCCACCGGAACCGACACCGGTGGCTCGATCCGCCAGCCCGCGGCTTTCTGCGGCATCACCGGCATCAAGCCCACCTACGGCACGTGTTCGCGCTACGGCATGATCGCCTTCGCCTCGAGCCTCGACCAGGCCGGCCCGATGGCGCGCTCGGCCGAGGACTGCGCGTGGCTGCTCGGCGCGATGGCAGGCTTCGACGCGCGCGACGCGACGAGCCTGCAGCGCCCTGTACCCGACTACGTGGCCCAGCTGCGCACGGTGCGCGACGGTGCGAGCACCTCAAGGCCGCTTGCGGGGCTGCGCATCGGGCTGCCGCGCGAGTTCTTCCCGCAGGGCCTGGCCGAGGACGTGGAGCGCGCGGTACGCGCCGCACTCGTCGAATTCGAGCGGCTCGGCGCGACGCTCGTCGATGTGAGCCTGCCGCGCACGGAGCTGTCCATTCCCGTCTACTACATCATCGCCCCGGCCGAGGCGAGCTCCAACCTCGCGCGCTTCGACGGCGTGAAGTTCGGCCACCGTGCCGCGCACTACACCGACCTCGCCGACATGTACCGCAAGACGCGTGCCGAGGGTTTCGGCGCGGAGGTCAAGCGCCGCATCATGATCGGCACGTACGTACTCAGCCACGGCTACTACGACGCCTACTACCTGCAGGCGCAGAAGCTGCGCCGCATGATCGCCGAGGACTTCCAGGCCTGCTTCACCCAGTGCGACCTCATCGCCGGCCCGGTGGCGCCCACGGTCGCGTGGCGGCTGGGCGAACAGGCCGACGATCCGCTGGCGAGCTACCTGGCCGACATCTTCACGCTGCCGGCGAGCCTCGCCGGGCTGCCCGGCATGAGCGTGCCCGCAGGCTTCGGCGAACACGGCATGCCCGTGGGGCTGCAGCTCGTGGGCAACTACTACGCCGAAGGCGCGCTGCTGCACGCGGCCCACGCGCTGCAGCAGGCCACCGACTTCCACGCGCGCGCGCCGCAGGCCGCCGCCCAGACATCATGAGCGCATCCCCCCTCGTGCGCGGCTGGGAGGTCGTGATCGGCCTGGAAACCCACGCCCAGCTGTCCACCGCCAGCAAGATCTTCAGCGGCGCGTCCACCCGCTTCGGCGCCGCGCCCAACACCCAGGCCTGCGCGGTGGACCTCGCGCTGCCCGGCACGCTGCCCGTGCCCAACCGCGGCGCGGTGGAGCGCGCGATCCGTTTCGGGCTGGCGGTGCAGGCCACGGTCGCGCCGCTGTCGGTGTTCGCGCGCAAGAACTACTTCTACCCCGACCTGCCCAAGGGCTACCAGATCAGCCAGTACGAGATCCCGGTGGTGCAAGGCGGGCAGGTGGACTTCCTGCTCGACGGGCAGGCACGCCGCGTGCGCCTCACGCGCGCCCACCTCGAGGAAGACGCGGGCAAGAGCCTGCACGAGGACTACCACGGCATGTCGGGCATCGATCTGAACCGTGCCGGCACGCCGCTCCTGGAGATCGTCTCCGAGCCGGACATGCGCTCATCGGCCGAGGCGGTGGAGTACGCGCGCGCGCTGCACACGCTCGTGGTGTGGCTCGGCATTTGCGACGGCAACATGCAGGAGGGGAGCTTTCGCTGCGACGCCAACGTGTCGGTACGCCGCCCGGGCGCGCCCTTCGGCACGCGCCGCGAGATCAAGAACCTGAACTCGTTTCGCTTCCTGAAGGAGGCGATCGACTTCGAGGTGCAGTGGCAGATCGACCGGCTGGAAGACGGCCTTGCGATCGAGCAGGCCACCGTGCTCTTCGACCCCGACACGGGCGAGACGCGCACGATGCGCACCAAGGAAGACGCGCACGACTATCGCTACTTTCCCGACCCCGACCTGGCCCCGCTCGTGATCGAGCCGCAATGGGTCGAACGCGTGCGCGCGCAGATGCCCGAACTGCCCGCGGCGATGGCCTCGCGCTTCCAGCGCGAGGACGGCCTGCCCGCCTACGACGCAGCGATGATGACGCAAAGCCTTGCCTTCGCGAGCTTCTACGAGGCGCTGCGCGACGCGTGCCGGGCGCTGGGCGGCGCGCGCGATGCCGCCGCGTGGCCCAAGCTCGCGGCCAACTGGCTGATGGGCGAGGTCGCCAAGCGGCTGAACGCGCAGGCCCTCGCGATCGAGGCCTGCCCGGTGCCGGCGGCAGCACTTGCCGCCCTCATCGGCCGCGTGGCCGACGGCACCGTGTCGAACAGCGGCGCACGCCAGGTGTTCGACGCCCTGTGGACGCGCGGCGGCCCATGGGGTGGCGGCACGGCCTCGCCGGGCGCCGCCGACGTGGACACGCTCATCGAGGAGCTGGGCCTGCGCCAGCTCAACGACACCGGCGCGCTGGAGGCGCTCGTCGAGCAGGTGCTCGCAGCCAACCCGAGGTCGGTGGAAGAGTTCAGGGCCGGCAAGGACAAGGCCTTCAACGCCCT
>JBDLRH010000099.1:0-3888 GCA_039800165.1 Pseudomonadota bacterium | reverse complement strand
CTTGCCCAGGGTGGAGATCACCAGGTCGGCCTTCTTGGTCTGCAGGTAGGGGATGCGGTTGGCACTGGTCACTGGCGTGAGTTCGATCGCCACACCGAGCTTGCCTGCGATGTAGTTGGCCATGTCGATGTCCAGGCCCTGAGGCTTGAGATCGGTGCCGACCATGCCGTAAGGCGGAAAGTCGGTGGGGATGGCGATGGTGATCTTGCGCGCCTTGAGCACGTTGTCCAGGGCATCCTGCGCGTGGGCCAGGCCCAGGGTGGACAGTGCGGCCACGCCCAGCAGGGCACGGGCAACGAGACGACGGGTGTAGGACATGGGAGTCTCCTGAAGATAAATGGGTACACGTTCCAAGCAGGGTCCGTGCCTGCAACCCCAACCCTTGAAGCCCCATTATGGTGCGAAGCCCTCCCGCTCGGGCACCAAACCGGCCCGCAGCGTTCCACCGTCAATCGTCATCGTCCTTGTGCGATCCGCCTTTGCGATCCTCTTCATGCCCGGCCTCGGCTTGCTCCACGCGCGCCTGTAATTCAGGGCCCAGTTCGGCGCGCTGGCTCCAGCGCCAGCCCCAGAACGACAGCACCGCCACCAGCATCAGCCAACCAAGCAGCGTCCACGCCTGTACCCCACGCGTTGAGTGCGTCGCGTCCGCCCGCGGCACCGGCTTGATGCCGGTGAGCATGGCGCGCACCAGGTTATCGCGGTGCAGCCAGCCCGAGACAATGACACCCGCCACATGCACCACCACCAACGCAATGAAGGCGTTGGCCAGGGCTTCGTGCACTTCTTCCAGCGCGTGCGCGACGCCAGGCGACGGCAGGCCATACAGCGCGGACCAACCGCTCAGCGGTACCAGCGCGCCCAGAAGCAGCATGGTCACGATCACTGCGCCGCCCAGCGGGTTGTGTCCGCGAAAGTGCTCGGGCGCGCCGCGCAGCAGTGATCTGGCGTAGCGCGCCCAAGCCACCGGGCCGCGCACAAAGTCGGCAAAACGCGCATGGCGGGTGCCGATCAGCCCCCACAGCAGCCGCCAGGCCACCAGCGCGGCCACGGTGTAGCCCATGGTCACGTGCAGCACCAGCCAGCGCTCTTCCTCGCCGCTGGCGTAGGCCAGCGCAAAGCTCAGTGCCAGCAACCAGTGAAACACGCGCGTCGGCGCATCCCACACACGCACTGCGTCGTGGGCCTTGTGGTTTGTTGGGTTCATGTGCGCATGCTCCCACCCTGGCACTCACGCGGCTTGACGCGCATCAATCGCATGCGTCTTCTGCGCCTGTGAAATGCAGCCATGCCCGCGCCGCTGCTGCACACCCGCGACCTCGGCAAGACCTACACCCTGGGCGCGCAGCGCATCGAGGCCTTGCGCGATGTGAACCTGTCGGTGCAACGCGGCGAATTCGTGGTGATGCTCGGGCCCTCGGGCAGCGGCAAGTCCACCCTGCTCAACATCCTGGGCGGGCTGGACCGCCCGAGCACCGGCAGCGCCTGCTTTGCCGGCCACGACCTGAGCGCTGCCAGCGATGACGAGCTGACCCGCTACCGGCGCGAGCACGTGGGTTTCGTCTTCCAGTTCTACAACCTGATCCCCAGCCTGACCGCACGCGAGAACGTCGAGCTTGTCACCGATATCGCCAGCGACCCGATGGATGCCGCCGAGGCACTGGCGATGGTGGGGCTGGCAGAACGCCTCGACCACTTTCCCGCGCAACTGTCGGGCGGCGAACAGCAGCGGGTGGCGATTGCGCGCGCCATCGTCAAGCGGCCCGAGCTGCTGCTGTGCGACGAGCCCACCGGCGCACTGGACTACCCCACCGGCAAGCGCGTGCTCGAGGTGATCGAGCAGGTCAACCGCACGCTGGGCACCACGGTGGTGGTGATCACGCACAACGCGGCGATTGCCGGCATGGCGCATCGGGTGCTGTACCTGGGCGACGGCCGCATCCAGCGCATCGTGAGCAACGCCACGCGCATCCAGCCAGCAGAGCTGTCATGGTGACCGCATGA
Organism: Pseudomonadota bacterium; assembly: GCA_039800165.1. Classification (GTDB taxonomy): domain Bacteria; phylum Pseudomonadota; class Gammaproteobacteria; order Burkholderiales; family Burkholderiaceae_C; genus JBDLRH01. Next base: position 1,884 of record JBDLRH010000099.1, on the reverse strand, counting down.
CCCGGGCTTGCCGATGAACGCGCTGGACCGCAAGCTGCTGCGCGACCTGCGCACCCTGTGGAGCCAGACGCTCACGCTGTCGCTGGTGCTGGCCATGGGCGTGGCAGCCTTTGTGGCCACCTTCAGCGCCTACACATCGCTGGCCGGTGCGCGCGACCGCTTCTATGCCGAATCGCGCTTTGCCGACGTGTTTGCCAGCGTCAAGCGCGCACCACTCACCGCACGCGCACAGATCGAGGCACTGCCGGGCGTGGCGCAGGTGCACACCGAGGTGGCGCAGGTCGCACGCATGGCGCTGCCATCCACCCGCGACCCGATCATGGGCCTGCTGGTGGGCGTGGAGCGCGGCGCGCCGCCGCAGCTCAACCGCGTGACGGTGCGCAGCGGCCGCTGGCCCGAGCCCGGCACCCTGCCGCGCGAGGCGCTGGTGTCGGAGGCCTTTGCAGTGGCACGCGGCCTGCGCCCCGGCGACCGCCTCAGTGCGCTGGTGGAAGGCCGGCTGGAGCCGCTGGTGATCAGCGGCATTGCCGTGTCGCCTGAGTATGTGTTCGCGGGCCTGGGCGGCTCGCCCGACCTGCGCAGCTTCGGCGTGTTCTGGCTCGACGCCGACGCCTTGGCCGGCGCCACACAGATGCGCGGCGCCTTCAACCGCGTGGCGCTGCGCCTGGCACCCGGCGCGCGCGAAGCGCCGGTGCTCGATGCGCTGGACCGCGTGCTCGCGCCCTATGGAGCGCAGCGATCGCACGGCCGCAGCGAGCAGATGTCGCACCGCATGCTCGAGTCCGAGATCACCGAGCAGCGGGTGCTGGGCACGGTGCTGCCGGTGATCTTTCTGGCGGTGTCGGCCTTCTTGTTGCAGGTGGTGCTGTCGCGCCAGATCGTGCGCCAGCGCGAGCAGATCGCCGCACTCAAGGCGCTGGGCTACGACAACCGAACCATCGCGCTGCACTACCTGAAGTACGCCGCGGTGGTGGTGGTGCTGGCGGTGGTGGCCGGCACCGCGCTGGGCGCGGTTCTGGGGCGATGGCTCACTGCACAGTACGGCGAGGTGTTCCGCCTGGCGGTGCTGATCTATCGCCTACCACCTGCACTGCCGCTGGTGGCCACGGTGGTGGCATCGGCCACAGCGCTGGCAGCCACCTTGCTGGCGATCCGCTCGGTGGTGCAGCTGGCCCCCGCCGAGGCGATGCGCCCACCCGCGCCCGGTGAATACCGCCGCGCGCTGGTCGAACGCATGGGCCTGGCGCGCTTCATCACGCCGGGCTGGCGCATGGTGCTGCGTCGCATCGAGCAGCGGCCGCTGCGCGCGCTGGTCACCGTGGCCGGCGTCGCTGCCGCGATGGCGGTGGTAGTGAATGGTGCGTTCTGGCGCGACTCGTTCGACGCGCTCATTGAAGACCGATTTGCGGTGTCGCTGCGTGGCGATGTGGTCGCCAGCCTGATCGAAGCGGCCCCAGCGCCGGCCGTACTTGCCGAACTGTTGCGGCTGCCCGAAGTGCATTCGGCCGAAGGCGCGCGGGTGATCAGCGTGCAGCTGATCCACGGCCATCGCCGCTGGCGCGGCGCCCTGCAGGGCCGCAGCGCGGGCGCACAGCTGCAACGCATCACCGACGGAAGTACACGCATCGTCGAACCTGCGGGCGAGGGCCTGGTGCTCAACACCCGGCTGGCGCAACGTCTGGGCGTGGCAACGGGCGACACGCTGCAAGTGCAGGTGGAAGAAGGCGCCCAGCCGCTGTGGCACTTGCCTGTGGCCCGGCTGATCGATGAGCCGATGGGCATGGGCGCGTACATCGACCGCAGCGCGCTCAACGACCTGTTGCGCGAAGGCGACCGCATCAACCAGGCGGTGCTGCAGGTGGCACGGGGCCGCGACGAGGCGGT
>JBDLRH010000098.1:0-5687 GCA_039800165.1 Pseudomonadota bacterium | reverse complement strand
TCTTTTATATAAAACCAATATTCTCTTTTCTATTATCTTCCCTTGAAAACCGGGTAAAGTTCCCTAAGTCATTGATTTAAAAAGACTTTTTTCTAGAAATAGATCTGGGTCATAGGCGTGTGATTGGACCCTTTAGGGCGCCTGGTTTGGGGCGTGAGGATCTGTGCCGCAGTGGATGGCTGCAGGGCAAGCGTGTTAGGCGCTTAGTCAATGAGTTCGTCTAGCTGGCAAGGTGACTGGACCAGCGCGCTTTCGCACTCTGCGACGCGGTGAGCGAGTGCAGGTGTGCTTGCTGCTGTGTTGCTCTCAGCCGATCGCGTTGCTGGCTGTGATGAGCGGTTCAGGTGACGCGAAGCGACACCGCGAACGGTGGCTCACGCGTACCAATTTAGAACGATTGAACTTTCTCATGGCAGACACGCGACAGTCGCGCGACACCGGAGGAAAGGTCTAGAAGAATCAACGGGATAGCACCGGATCTGGGTATTGCGAACGCGACGCTCTCCCAGCTGAGCTACCCCCCCACGCAATGCCTGAATTTTAACCGGCGGCGACGCGCCCGTTCAGGGTGGCGGCAGCACGCAGGGTGGCGCTGTTGTCGCCGGGGTCTATGATGTGAGGCAAGCGGACCGAGCAGCACCTCCGCCCCAGGTGTGCCCATGTCCTCCAACCTCTCTTCATCCTCATCCAGCCACCCACACCGGGTGCTGATCGTCGGCGGCGGCGCCGGCGGCCTGGAGCTGGCCACGCGCCTGGGCGACACGCTGGGCCGCAAGGGCCGCGTGCAGGTGACGCTGGTCGACAAGAACCGTACCCACATCTGGAAGCCCAAGCTGCACGAGATTGCCGCCGGCAGCATGGACCTGGGCCTGCACGCGGTGGACTACCTCGCGCAGGCGCACTGGCACGGCTTTCACTTCCGGCTGGGCGAGCTGCACGGCCTGGACCGCGAGCGCCGTGTGGTGCAGCTGCGCGCCTACCGCGACGAGCGCGGCATCGAGGTGACGCCTGCCTCGGAGGTGCCGTACGACACGCTGGTGCTGTCCATCGGCAGCCTGAGCAACGACTTCGGCACCCCTGGCGTGCGCGAGCACGCCATGCGGCTGGAGTCGCAGGGCGATGCCAAGGCCTTTCATTCGCGACTGATCAACGCCTGCCTGCGCGCACAGATGCAGTCGGGCCCGGTGCAGACCGGCCAGCTGCATGTGGCCATCATCGGCGCCGGCGCCACCGGCGTGGAGCTGGCGGCCGAGCTGCACCGCTCGGTGCGCGAGGTGGTGTCCTACGGGCTGGACCGCATCGACCCGCAGCGCGACCTGAAGGTGATGCTGATCGAGGCGGCCGAGCGCATCCTGCCGGTACTGCCCGAGCGGCTGTCGATGGCGACCACGAACCTGTTGCGCGGCATGGGCGTGGAGGTGCTGACCAGCGCACGCGTCGCCGAGGTGATGCCCGAGGGCGTGCGCCTGGCCGATGGCCGCGTGCTGCCGGCCGAGCTGGTGGTGTGGGCGGCCGGCGTGAAGGCGCCCGACTTTTTGCGCGACTTCGGCGGACTCGAGACGAACCGACTGAACCAGCTGGTGGTGCACCCCAGCTTGCAGACCACGCGCGACGAGAACGTGTTTGCGCTCGGCGATTGCGCTGCCTGTCCGTGGCCTGAAGCCGGCCCGGGGCGACCGCCCATCGTGCCGCCGCGCGCGCAGGCGGCGCACCAGCAAGCAAGTCACATGCTCAGCCAGATCCGCCTGCGGCTGGCCGGGCGGCCGCTCAAGCCCTACCGCTACCGCGACTTTGGCTCGCTGGTGTCACTGGGCAAGTACAGCACCGTGGGCAGCATGATGGGCGGCCTGATCGGCGGCAGCATGATGATCGAAGGCGCGTTCGCCAAGCTGATGTACCTGTCGCTGTACAAGATGCACGAACTGGCGCTGCACGGCTGGGCCAAGGTGGCGCTGGACACCCTGGCCCGCCTGATCACGCGGCGCACCGAGCCGCATGTGAAGCTGCACTAGCGGAAGCCCTGCGCGAGGGCCCTCAGGCCGCAAACTCGGTCAGCAGTTCGCCCGCCAGGGGTGCGTCGTCCCTGAGGCCTTGCGTGTCAGCCACCTGGCGCCCGTTGACCCAGACACCATGCACGCCCAGCGCATCGGTGTGCAGCCGCGGCGCGCCGCCGGGCAGGTCGAACACGCGGCGTTTCGGGCCGCGGCCCACCGTGGCCGGATCGAACAGCAGCAGGTCGGCGGCAAAGCCTTCGCGGATCTGGCCGCGGCCCTGCAGGCCCAGGATGCCGGCCGGCTGCGAGGTCAGGCGTCGCACCGCCTCGGCCATCGGCATCGCGCCCACCGTGCGCGACCAGTGGCCCATGAGGTGCAGGCCAAAGCCGGCGTCGGTGAAGAAGGTCAGGTGCGCGCCGGCATCGCTCAGGCTGACGACGCTGTGCGGATGGTTGAGCATGCGGCCCACCGCCTCCTCGTCGCTGTTGAGCAGCTGCGCGGTGAAGATGGTCTGCAAGTCTTCGGCAATCGCCAGGTCGAGCATCACGTCCAGCACGTCGCGGCCCTCGGCGCGCGCGATGTCGGCAATGCTGCGCTGCTCGTAGTGCGCGTGCGCCGCGTTCGCGACCTCGACCACATGCACCTTGTCCCATTCGGCGTTGAAGAGCCGGAACACCGCTGGCTGCGACAGCTCGGCGCGCACGGCATCGCGAAAGTCGCGCCGCGCCAGCACCGCCTTGAGAGCGTCACCGCTCAGGCCCAGCGCCGGCTTCCATGACTGCAGGCCCTCGACCGGGTAGGGCGAGGCGAGGGTGAAGTCCATCGTCAGCGGGCAGCACGACACCTGGCCAATCAGCTTGCGGCCGCGCTCGTTGGCCGCAGTGATCGCGTCGAGGTCCTTGAACACCGCCGTCGGGTTGGTGCTGTTGTGCAGCAGCGCGGCAATCATCACCGGCCGCCGCGAACGCGCCGACATTTCCTCGAGGAAAGGCACCGGCATCTGCCCGCCCTTGGTCACCATGTAGACGCCGCGGCCGGCTTCGCCCATTGCCTCGATCAGCGCCATCTGCTCGCCGTCAGACGCCAGGCGCGACGGCATCGGCAGGCCGCCTTCGCCGTTGTGTGCGGGGCTGGTGCTGCTGGCAAAGCCCACCGCGCCGTGCTGCATCGCCTCGCGCACCAGCTGCGCCATCTGTGCGATTTCAGCTTCGGTGGCGGCGCGCCGGTTGGCCTCGGCGCCCATCACCCAGGTGCGTACCGACGAGTGGCCCACGTAGGCCGCCACGTTGACCGCGCTGCCCTTGCGGCGCAGCTGCGCCAGATACTGCGGAAAGGTCTCAAAGCCCCAGTCGATGCCCTGGCGCAGCACGTCCAGCGACATGCCCTCGACCTGCGTCAGGTTGCGCATGGTGGTCTCGCGGTCCTGCGGCTTGCACGGCGCAATGGTGAAGCCGCAGTTGCCGATGACGGCCGTGGTCACGCCCAGCGCAGGGGAGGGCCGCACGAACGGGTCCCAGGTGATCTGGGCATCGAAGTGGGTGTGGCTGTCGATGATGCCCGGCATCAGCGACAGGCCCTGCGCGTCCACCACCTTCGCGGCATCGGCTTTCAGGTGTGCGCCCACCGCGCGGATGCGGCCATCTTTCACGGCCACATCGGCAGGAAAGGGGTCGGCACCGGTGCCATCAAACACCTGCGCGCCACGGATCAGCAAGTCGTCCATATCGTCCGTCGTTCGTGTCACTTCATTGCATTGCGGCGGGCCAGTTCGACGAACAGGCCCGAGTGGTCGCGGTCGCTCAGGCCGTGTTCGATGCCGCTGGCGTACAGCGCCTCGAAAGCGGCGGTGATCGGCGCCTGAAAGCCCAGCTCGTCGGCAGTGGCCAGCGCGTTGCGCATGTCCTTGAGCTGCACCGTCATGCGGGCGCGCGGCGCGAAGTCGCGATCGACCATGCGCTGCCCGTGCACCTGCAGGATGCGGCTGTCGGCAAAGCCGCCGCTGATGGCCTCGCGCACCTTGGCCGGATCGGCGCCGCCTTTCTCGCACAGCAGCAGCGACTCGGCCACCGCGCCGATGGTGATGCCGACGATCATCTGGTTGGCGAGCTTGGCCAGCTGCCCCGCACCATGCGGGCCCACATGGGTGGCGCGTCCGAACACCTTGAACACCTCGGCGGCGCGCGCAAAGTCTTCCGCGTCACCGCCGGCCATGATGGCCAGCGTGCCGGCTTCGGCGCCCACCGTGCCGCCAGACACCGGCGCATCCAGATGCGCGATGCCCAGGGCCTGCAAACGCTGCGCATGCTCGCGCGCCTCGCGCGGCTTGATCGAGGCCATGTCGATGACCAGAGATCCGCGCTTCATGGCCTGCGCGGTGCCCTGATCGAACAGCACCTGCCCCACGACGGCGCCGTTTTCCAGCATGCTCACAACGATGTCGGCTGCCGCAGCGGCAGCGGCGGGTGTGTCGTGCACCGTGGCGCCGAAGGCTGACACGCGCTCGGCCTTGTCGCGCGAGCGGTTCCACACATGCACTTCGTGGCCTGCTTCGCACAGGCGGCGGCTCATGGGAAAGCCCATGAAGCCGATTCCAAGAACGGCGATCTTCATCTGTGCGTGCTCACGCCACCTTGCGCACCGGCGCCTGATGCAGCGCCTCGAGTTCCTTGCGGATCGCGTAGGCGCGGGTGCTGGTGTCGATGGCCACATCCGCCCAGCTGAGCGACTGGCCCTTCTTCACCGGGCGCACCACCTTGATGTCGTGCGCCAGCCCAAGCGGCAGGCCACCCATGCGCATGGAGGTGTCGGCCGGCAGCAGCTTGCCCCACACGGTGTAGCCGCCTTCGCCGTCGAGCATCTCGCCGGGCTGCAGGTCGCGCTTGGCGGTGGCCACCACGTCGGCATTCCAGCCGATGGCCACACCGGTGGGCTCGCGGCGCAGCGCGACGCTGGCCACGCTCATGCCCACCTCCAGGCCAATCAGGTGCCAGCGCTTGTACAGCGTGAAGTAGCGGCCCGACGGGTCGGTGTGAGCGTTGTATTCCTCAAAGCAGTTCTTGATGTATTCGGTCTCGGCCTCGACCGTGACCCACACCCCCATGCGGATGTCGTAGGGGATCTTGCGGCCGTCGGCTTCCAGCGACGAGATCACCTCGACCATGCCCTTCTTCTCGAGCACGCCACCTTCGCTCTTGGGGCGGGTGACGTAGGGGATGTCTTCCACGCTGGCAGGCGGGTACAGCAGGCCGTTGCTCGGCACTGCCAGCCCGGTGGCGTTGGACACCGCCGTGCTTTCGATCGAGGGCTTGGAGCCATCCAGGAAGCTGTTGAACATCTTCGGGTTGAGGCCACCGCGCGCTGCCTGCTCGGGGGTGAGGCCGTAGTTGCCCCACACCGTCTCGGGCGTGCTCTCGCAGAAGTGCGGCAGCCACTTGTGGCCGCGGCCCGCCGCCACCACCGGGAAGCCGCAGGTGCGCGCCCAGTCCACCAGGTCGCAGATCATGGCGGGCTGGTCGCCATAGGCCAGTGAATACACCACGCCGGCTTCGGCGGCCCGCTTCGCGAGGAGCGGGCCACAAAACGCGTCGGCCTCCACCGTCACGTTCACCACATGCTTGCCGTGGGCAAAGGCCTCCAGGCAGTGGTCCACCGCCGCAATCGGGTGGCCGGTGCATTCCACGATCACATCGATGG
>JBDLRH010000097.1:0-5176 GCA_039800165.1 Pseudomonadota bacterium | reverse complement strand
CACGCGCCTTCGGTTATGCCGTCATCGCCCTGTTGGCTGTAGGTAACGCAGCCTCCGGCTCTCGCACCGGCCTGCTGCTGTGGGTACTGGTCGGCGCCGCTCTGTGGGGGTGGTCGCGCAGCGACTCACAGCAATCACTGGCGCAACGATCGCAAGCCGCATCCGGCGCAAAGGCTGATGCTTCCCCGATACGCAGCGCCTTCACTCCGGTTGGTATGACCACATGGGCGTGGGGCACCTATGTGTTCGCTCTCGTGCTTCTCCCGCAGCTTGTGGACTCCGATCGCCATCTGCTGCATCGCCTGACGAGCGACGCGCCCGATTGCCAAAGCCGCCTCGTCCTCTGGTCCAGCATGCTGCACCTCATCGCACAAAAGCCGTGGTTCGGCTGGGGGTGGGGCGAGCTGGACTACGCGCACTACATCACCGCGTATCCCGGCATGCGGTTTTGCGGGCTGCTGGACAACGCGCACAACCTGCCGTTGCACCTGGCGGTGGAACTCGGTATGCCGGTGGCTGTGTTGTTCTGTGCCGGGGTGGTGCGATTCGTCTGGCGTCGCAAGCCGTGGCGCGAGCGCGACCCGATGCGTTTTGGTGCCTGGCTGATATTGGGCGCCATCGGCGTGCACAGCCTGCTGGAATATCCCCTGTGGTACGGGCCGTTTCAGATGACGGCGCTGCTGTGCGTGTGGATGGTGTGGCGCCACCCTGAAGGCAAGGGCGCAGCCGGTGCCACGCAACTCGGGCGCCGTTTGATGCAGGTTGCTGCGCTTGCGCTGTCCGCTGCCGCCTTCTACGCCGCTTGGGACTATCACCGCATCAGCCAGCTCTACCTGCCTGCCGGGCAGCGCAGCGCCTGGTACGCCGCCGACCCGTGGACGCACGCGCGCCGTTCGTGGCTGTTCGCTGACCATGTGCGGTTTGCCGAACTGGTCACCACGCCGCTGACGCAAGACAACGCCGCGCACATGGCGCAGCTGGCCGAGAAGATGCTGCACTTCTCGCCCGAGCCGGCAGTGGTGCGAACGCTGATCGAAAGCCTGCGCTTGCTCGGGCGCGATACCGAGGCCGGCTTTCACGCGCAGCGCCTGAAAGACGCCTATGCCGGGCGCGACGAGTGAGGCCGTCGCCGGCCAGGATCAACCCAATTCGCTGCCCGCAAGCCAGGGCGCAACAAACGCGAACCAGCCGCCCACCAGCAAGAGCGCCAGCGAGAACAGGTACAGCCGCGCCGAGAAGCGCCGCGTACGCAGGCAGGCGCTGCGCAGCTGGGGGTCGATCGGGCAGGGCGCGGTGCGGTTACGCCACTGCACCCAGCCGCCAGCGGCCATCAGCACCACCGCAGTGGAGAACACCGGCACCTTGTGCTCGCTGATCCACACCAGCTGCGGCACCGCAGACACCAGTGTGGACAGGGCGGCACCGGCGCCAAGCGCTACCAGCAGCGCCGGCAACGCACAGCAGATCAATGTGGACCCACTGGCCAGCAGCGCCAGCCAGGCGCTTGCAAGCCCCTGACGCTGTGGTGCTGCGATATCGGTGTTGTCGTGCGGGATCATCAAAAGTTGGCAGTCCATTCAAAGCGCACACGGCGCGTGCCAAGTGAGCGCCGCAAATACGTTAAGCGGCGTCACTTCTTCGCGCGGTATTCCTCGCGCAGCGCCGCAACCGTCTTGGGCACCATCTCGACGGCGGTGACCTCATACCCCGCTTCTGCGATCTCGCGCTTGAGCTTGTCGATATCGAGCGCCTTGCCCGCCTTGGGCTGCACCGCCACCACCTTGCGCGACAGGTTGATGTACAGCGGCCCTGCCTCGGGCATGGCGGTCACGCGCTTTTCGATGCCCTGCGCGCAGAAGGCACACACCATGCCGTTGACCGAGATCTTGGCGGTGCGTGCCTCTGGTGCGCCGGATGATGCATAGACGGCAGAGGCGATGAAAGCGGCGCCGAGTGCGGCAGCCAATGCAAGCGTGCGGGACAGTGTGATGGACATGGTGGTACCCTCAATGCGACAAGCGCTGTGATCAGAAGTTGAGCATGAAGTTCAATACCGCGCCATCGCGGTTGCCACCCACTTCAACAAAGTAGCTTTTGTTGATGAAGCGAAGCATTGGCGTCACGGTGTTCTTGGTGGTGAGGCTGTAGCGCTCGCGCTTGGCCTCAAGGATCAGCCAGGGCTGCGTCTCTTCGTACTCGACCTCGTAGAACGAGAAGCCGGCGCGTGCGTAGGCAGTGTCATGCCGCAGCGGCCCGGCGCGCTTGATCTCCACGCCCGCACCGGTGTAGACGCGGGTGGTCTCAAAGTCGGCCAGCAGCGACGCGGACCCCAGGGTTTCGCTGCCCGCACGCTCTTGCGCCCGCGCCGATCCGGCCATACCCACGAACCACAGGTTGGCCTGCGCATGCGGCAGGTTCCACCGGTGCAGCAGCCGGGTGTAGGTGAGCCCGGCGAAATCACGCCTTTGCATGTGGCTGCCCGGCGCGCCTTTGTGAGGCTCTTCGTCCCAGCGACCCACCGCAGCGCCCAGCGCGTCGTTGCGGGTGAACGCATAGTTGGCCGACAGCTTGGCTCCATCAGGGCTGCTGTCGCCCATCACCATCCAGCTGCCCTGACTGCCCATGGGCAAGGCGCTGGCCGTCAATGGCAGCAAGCCGGCCAGGCAGAAGGCGGCCGCAGTTGCGGCGACATGCAGCGCGCGGCCGCCAGCCACAGGGCTCCAATGCATGAAGGAACGATGGATCAACGCCATGCGCCGCAGTATGCGAGCACCCCCTTGGGCCTTGCTGGCGTGTGGTTGATCGGCTCTGGGCTTGCCGAGTTTGCGCGCCACCCGCGTTGGCTACCGCGCTTGACTATGCCAAGGGCCTGTCGCACCATGTGCCGAAGCCACCGTCGATCTCGGAGGAATGTCATGAAGATGCCAGTATCCAGATACTTACTTGTTGGAGCGGTCGTGTGCATGCACGCCACAGTGGCGTATTCCCAAAGCATGAAGCCCGGTTTGTGGGAGTGGCAGTCCACGATGAAAAGCCAGAGCGGCGAGATGGAGGCTGCGATGGCCGAGATGCAAAAGCAGATGGCCAACATGCCGCCTGAGCAACGCCGCCAGATGGAGCAAATGATGGCGCAGTCTGGGCTGCAGATAGGCGCCAGCAAGGGCGGGGCGCAAGTCATGCGCATCTGCGTCACGCCAGAAGAGGCGACCAAGATGGACATGCAGACCGATCCTGACTGCAAGCAGGAAATCCTTCAGCGCGGTGGCAACACGATGAAGATCCGGTTTTCCTGCGGCGGCGAGATGCCGAGCAGCGGCGAAGGCACTTTCACCTTCCGGGGTGACACCGGCTTCAGCGGAAAGTTCTGGATGCAGTTCCGGTCCGATGGCAAGACCGACCGGATGGACATGACGCAAGAAGGCAAGTGGCTCGGGGCGAACTGCGGCAACCTTAAACCACGCAAATAGGACTCTTGCGCTTGGAGGATCCATTGCGCCTCGTGCCTCTTATATTTGCGTTTGCGCTAGGCGGCTGCGCCACCACGGGGATCGACGTAAACCGGTTCCAGCCGCCGATCACGGCGCAGCAGGCACCGCAGCGTCCGATTACCCAGTACAGCCTATACAACAATACAACGCTGGTAGGGCTTGCGTCAATGCAGTCGCTGGTTCCCTCGTTCAATGGCCAGGGCAAGCTCTTGGCCAGTTGGACGCCACACAAAGACGGCCCGCGCAATCGCCCTACGTTTGTCGTCGTCCACGGCGGGCACGGGCCGGTACCGACCAACTTCGCCAACGCCGTGTGGCTACGCGATACCTTTGCTGCCAATGTACTGGTGCTGGACAGTTACTGGAGCCGGGGCCAAGACGAGAACTGGGCCACCCGTACACGATACGGCGCAAACATGCGCGTGCTCGACGTCATCGCCGCAGGGCGCTGGCTGAAAGACACACAAGGTACCGATCCTTCCAAGACCTTCGTGTGGGGCGATAGTCAAGGCGGGTGGACGGTGCTGCGGGCCTTTACAAACGATGACTTCATTCGGGGTCAAATGCAGGGCTTGTATCGCGGGGGTATTTCCGCCTATCCCAACTGCTTCTCGCTCGGTACGCCGGAAGCTCCAACGCTGTCCCCGTACTTTGCGCCAGTGATCATCTTCACGGGAGGCAAAGACACCGCCACCCCGATCAGTGAATGCCCGGGGGGCGTACTGCGATCAGCCTCAGAGTGGATTCACTACCCAGACCAAACGCACGGCTGGGACGTGGCCAACCGAGGTGCGGCAGGCATGCCTGTTGACGGGGACTGCGGGCGCGCGATGAATGTGTACAACCGATTTCCCGTTTGCCGTAGCAACCGTACGACTGAGGACATGCGGCAGCGGATACGCAAGTTTGTAGACGAGGCCACTCGCGGGTGAGGAGAAGCGCGCCAGCCCAAGGGACCGCTCAATTTCTGTCTGGGGCTAGCCTTTCATGCCGCTCCTCGCGGCTTGGAGAACGGATTGCCTAGACTGTCATCGGACCATGCGGCAAATACGGAATGATCAGCGGTCGCCATGGACGCTGACGTGCTATTTTTGTTCAGGGTGGAGCACAAATGGGCCAAACCTCCGAGATCAGACGTAGCTTGCCGTTGCTGAGTTGGTGACCACTACCCCGCCACCCACGACCCCGACTTGCCCCCGTGCTTCTCCAGCAGCTTCACATCGGTGATGGTCATGCCGCGGTCGACGGCCTTGCACATGTCATAGATGGTCAGCAGGGCCACCTGCACGGCGGTCAGGGCTTCCATCTCCACGCCGGTGGGGCCGACGGTTTCGGCGGTGGCGGTGCAATGCACCGCGCTGGCTGCTGGATCGATCTCGAACTCCACCGCCACGCGGGTCAGCGCAATCGGGTGGCACAGCGGGATCAGGTCGCTGGTTTTCTTGGCAGCCTGAATGCCTGCGATGCGCGCGATGCCCAGCACGTCGCCCTTTTTCGCGGTGCCGGCCTGCACCAGCGCCAGCGTGGCGGGCAGCATCGCGATGCGACCGGTGGCGGTGGCGGTGCGGTGGGTATGCGCCTTCGCGGCCACGTCCACCATGTGGGCCTTGCCCTGGCTGTCGAAGTGGGTGAGATTGCTCATGAACAGCGGAACGTTCGCGGGTTGGGGGCATCATACGGGCATGCGC
>JBDLRH010000096.1:0-16568 GCA_039800165.1 Pseudomonadota bacterium | reverse complement strand
ACGCCGGTGGCATCGTGTTCTACGCCAACTACCTGAAGTTCTTCGAACGTGCCCGCACCGAGTGGCTGCGCTCGCTGGGCATCGGCCAGCAGGCGCTGCGCGAGCAGCGCGGCGGCATGTTCGTGGTGTCGTCTACCGAGCTGCGCTACATGCAGCCCGCCCGGCTGGATGACGCGCTGGAGGTGACCGCCGGGCTGCGCGAAGCCGGCCGGGCGTCGATGGTGATCGCGCAGCAGGCGTGGCGCGGCGACCAGCTGCTGTGCGAGGGTACGATCCGCATTGGCTGGGTAGATGTGCAGACGCTGCGCCCCGGCCGCATTCCCAACGAGATCCTGGAAGCCTTGCGATGAATCACGACATGTCCATCGTGCAACTGGTGCTGCAGGCCAGCCTGGTGGTGCAGCTGGTGATGCTGCTGCTGCTGGGCGTGTCGGTGGTCAGCTGGGCGGCGATCTTCCGCAAGGTGTTTGCCCTCAAGAAGGTGCGGCGCCTCAATGAAGAGTTCGAGCGCGAGTTCTGGTCGGGCAACAGCCTGAACGACCTGTTCGCCGCCGCAGCGCAGAACGCGCGCCACGCCGGGCCGATGGAGCGCATTTTTGCCAGCGGCATGCGCGAATTCCAGAAGCTGCGCGAGCGCCGCATCACCGATGCCGGCACGCTGCTGGACGGCGCGCGGCGCGCCATGCGGGCGAGCTTTCAGCGCGAGATGGATGAGGTGGAATCCAACCTGTCGCTGCTGGCCTCGGTGGGTTCGGTCTCGCCCTACGTCGGCCTGTTCGGCACGGTGTGGGGCATCATGCATGCGTTCACCGGGCTGGCCAGCCTGCAGCAGGTGACGCTGGCCACCGTGGCGCCCGGCATCGCCGAGGCGCTGGTGGCCACCGCCATCGGCCTGTTTGCCGCGATTCCGGCAGTGGTGGCCTACAACCGCTTTGCGCGCGACATCGACCGCGTGGCGATCCGCCTGGAGACCTTCATCGAAGAGTTCTCCAACATCCTGCAGCGCAACGCCGGGGCGCCGCCGGCGGCGGGGCGCTGAGATGCCGTCCATGGCCTCGCGCGGCCGCGGCCGGCGCACGATCAACGAGATCAACATGGTCCCGTTCATCGATGTGATGCTGGTGCTGCTGATCATCTTCATGGTGACTGCGCCGCTGATCACCCCCAGCCTGATCGAGCTGCCCAGCGTCGGCAAGGCCGGCAAGCAGCCCGATCAGGTGCTGCAGGTGGTGGTGCGCAAGGACGAGACGCTGGAGCTCAAGATCAAGGAAGAGGCCCGCGCGGTGGCCATCACCGACCTCGCGGCGCGGGTCAAGGCCGCACAGGGCGACAACGCGGCGGGCACGGCGGTGGTGATCAGCGCCGACCGCAGCGTGAAGTACGAGACGGTGGTCAAGGTGATGGACACGCTGCAGCGCGCTGGCATCCAGCGGGTGGGGCTGTCGGTGCAGCTCGCGAATTGAGGCGCGCACCCGCCGTTGCGTCCGATGCCGCCATCCGCTGCCGCCAACACCGTGCCCGCAGGTCCGGGCTCGCCGTCGCCAAGCGACTTCATGCCGCCGCGCACCCGCGGCCTCGGCCCGTCGGTGGCGATGGCGGTGCTGGTGCATGCCGCACTCATCGGCGCGCTGACCTGGGGCATTGCGTGGAAGCGCGATCCGCAGACGCCAGTGATTGCAGCCGAACTTTGGGCTGCGCTGCCGGTGCAGGCCGCCCCGCGCGAGCAGGAAGCGCCGCCGCCCCCTCCTCCACCGCCGCCGCCCGAGCCGGCGCGCCGTGCCGAGCCACCCCCTGCAAAAGAGGCCGATATCGCGCTGGAGCGTGCGCGCAAGCAGGAGCTTGAGCGCAAGGCGCGCGAGGAGGCCCAGCGCAAGGCCGACGAGAAGAAGGCGGCGCAGAAAAAGGCCGAGCAGAAGAAGCTGGAAGAGCGCCGCGAAGAGCAGCGCCAGCAGGCCGAAGACCGCAAGCGCAAGGAAGACCAGCGCAAGGCCGATGAGCGCAAGCGCGAAGCCGCCGCCGAGAAGCAGCGAGAAGCCCTGCGCGACGAGCAGCTGCGTCGCATGCAGGGGCTGGCGGACGCAACGGGCGGCGCACAGGCCACCGGCAGCGCCGAGCGTGCCGCGGGGCCGTCGGCCAGCTACGCCGGGCGCATCGTGGCGCGGGTCAGGCCCAACATCGTCTTCACCGACACCGTCAGCGGCAACCCCGAGGCCGAGGTGGAGGTGCGCGCCGCGCCCGACGGCACCATCGTGGGCAAGCGCATCGTCAAGAGCAGCGGCGTCAAGGCCTGGGACGACGCCGTGCTGCGCGCGCTGGACCGCACCGAGGTGCTGCCGCGCGATGTGGACGGCCGCGTGCCCTCGCCGATGTTCCTGCATTTTCGCCCGCGCGACTGAACGGCCGCGCGAGGCCGCCTACTCGTAGACGATCTGCGCCTGGCCGCGATCGGCCTGCGCGATCCAGCTCGCGATGGCGGCGTCGCTTGGATAAAAGCGCGCGTCGTCGCCCAGCTGCAGCTCGGCCACCGCCTCGTCGCGCAGCAGCGCCAGCCGCACGCCCAGGCCGCGCACCAGCTCGCCCTGGTCGGAGGACTCGCGCCGGGGCGGGAAGTCGCGCAGCACCGCGCGGATGTCGGGCGCCTTGCCGTTGACCGCCACCCGCAGGTACTTGCCGAAGCGGCAGCGCGCCGCCGGCAGGCTCCACACCTGGTTGATGTTGAGCCGCGGCTCGAAGCCGTTGCGCCCCGGCTGGATGCGCGCCATCACCACCACCAGTTCGTCATCGCGGATGAGGTCGCGGTGGGCCTGGTACAGCTCTTCGTCCACCACCGCCTCCATCTGGCCCGACTTGTCGTCGAGCTTGAAGATGGCCAACCGGCCGCGCTGGCCGTTGACCAGGCGGAAGTCGCTGACGATGCCGGCCAGCAGCTGCGGCTCGCGGCTGTCGATCAGCTCGCCGATCTCGCGCTTGACGAAGCGGCGCACCTCCAGCGCCACCTCGTCGAACAGGTGGCCGGACAGGTAGAAGCCGACGGCAGACTTTTCATGCATCAGCCGCTCTTTCACGCCCCAGGGCAGCGCCTCGACCAGGGCCGGCTCTTGCGTGCTGGAGGCATGCGAGTCGTCCATGTCGAACAGGCCGCCCTGGTTGGCATTGGCCTCGACCGTGGCCGCGAACTCGAAGGCGCGGTCGATCGACGCCACCAGCGCCGCGCGGTTGAGGTGCAGGTTGTCGAAGGCGCCGGCCTTGATGAGCGCCTCCACCGTGCGCTTGTTGACGCGGGTGCGGTCGATGCGCCGCACGAAGTCGAACAGGCTGCTGTAGGGGCCGACGGCCTCGCGCTCGCGCACGATGGCGTCGATCGCCTGCTCGCCGGTGCCCTTGACCGCGCCCAGGCCGTAGCGGATGACGGTGTCGGACACCGGCTCGAAGCGGTGCTGCCCGCGGTTGATGTCCGGCGCCTCGAAGCGCATGCCGAAGTGCTTTTGCGCATCCTCGAACAACACCTTGAGCTTGTCGGTGTCGTCCATCTCGATGGTCATGTTGGCGCAGTAGAACTCCGCCGTGTAGTGCACCTTGAGCCAACCGGTGTGGTACGCCAGCAGCGAATACGCGGCCGCATGCGACTTGTTGAAGCCGTAGCCCGCGAACTTCTCCATCAGGTCGAAGATCTCGTCGGCCTTGGCTTCATGGATGCCATTGCCCTGCGCCCCCTTGCGGAAGATCTCGCGGTGCTTGGCCATCTCTTCGGGCTTCTTCTTGCCCATGGCGCGGCGCAGCAGGTCGGCGCCGCCCAGGCTGTAGCCGCCCAGCACCTGCGCGGTCTTCATCACCTGCTCCTGGTAGACCATGATCCCGTAGGTCTCGGCCAGCACGCCCTCGACCAGCGGATGCGGATACTCCACCGGTTCGCGGCCGTGCTTGCGCGCAATGAAGCTCGGGATCAGGTCCATCGGGCCGGGGCGGTACAGCGCGTTCAGCGCGATCAGGTCCTCCAGCCGCGTGGGCCGCGCGTCGCGCAGCATGCCCTGCATGCCGCGGCTTTCAAACTGGAACACCGCCTCGGTCTTGCCGTCGGCAAACAGCTTGTAGGTGTGCGGGTCATCCAGCGGCACCGTCTCGAAGGCAAAGCCCTCCTGGCCCGGATGCCGCGCGCGGATCATGTCCTTGGCCAGCTCCAGGATGGTGAGCGTGGCCAGCCCCAGAAAGTCGAACTTGACCAGGCCCGCAGCCTCGACGTCGTCCTTGTCGTACTGGCTCACTGCCGCATCGCTGCCGGGCTGCTGGTACAGCGGCGTGAAGTCGGTCAGCTTGCCGGGCGCAATCAGCACGCCGCCTGCGTGCATGCCGACGTTGCGGGCCATGCCCTCGAGCTTTTGCGCCAGGCCCAGCAGCGTGCGCACCTCGTCTTCGCGCTGGTAGCGCTCGGCGAGCTGCGGCTCGACCTTCATCGCGCCTTCGATCGTGATGTGCTGACCCGGCTTGTTGGGCACCAGCTTGGACAGGCCGTCGCAGAAGGTGTAGCTCATGTCGAGCACACGGCCCACGTCGCGGATGGCAGCGCGCGCGGCCATGGTGCCGAAGGTCGCGATCTGGCTGACCGCGTCCTTGCCATAGCGCGA
Source organism: Pseudomonadota bacterium (assembly GCA_039800165.1). Classification (GTDB taxonomy): domain Bacteria; phylum Pseudomonadota; class Gammaproteobacteria; order Burkholderiales; family Burkholderiaceae_C; genus JBDLRH01. The sequence goes on along the minus strand of JBDLRH010000096.1, from coordinate 11,946 downwards.
CTTCACATACTCGATCACCCGGTCGCGGTTGGCCTGGCAGAAGTCGATGTCGAAGTCGGGCATCGACACCCGCTCGGGGTTGAGGAAGCGCTCGAACAGCAGGTTGTATTGCAGCGGGTCGAGGTCGGTGATCTTCAGCGCATAGGTCACCAGCGAACCCGCGCCCGAGCCGCGGCCCGGGCCCACCGGGCAGCCGTTGTTCTTGGCCCAGTTGATGAAGTCGCCGACGATCAGGAAGTAGCCGGGAAACCCCATCTTGAGGATGGTGTCGATCTCGAACTCCAGCCGCTGCAGATAGCGCGGCGCCTCGCGCTCACGCTGCGCCGCGTCCGGGTACAGCTGCGCCAGCCGCTCCTTCAGCCCCTCGTGTGACGCGTGGCGGAAGTACTCGTCGATCGGCATGCGGCGGCCGCCGACCTCGGGCGTGGGAAAGTCCGGCAGGCGTGGCTTGCCCAGCTCCAGCGTCAGGCTGCAGCGCTGCGCGATCTGCAGGGTGTTGGTCAGCGCCGAAGGAATGTCGGCGAACAGTGCCGCCATGTCGGAGGCGCTCTTGAAGTGCTGCTCGCGGCTGAACTTGCGCACGCGCCGGGGGTTGGCCAGGATCTCGCCTTCGGCAATGCACACGCGCGCCTCGTGCGCCTCGTAGTCGTCAGGGTGGGTGAACTGCACCGGGTGCGTGGCCACCACCGGCAGCTTCAGCCGAGCCGCCAGCTGTACCGCCGCGGCCACATGCGACTCGTCGTCGGCGCGGCCCGCGCGCTGCAGCTCCAGATAGAAGCGGTGTGGAAACGCCGCGGCCAGTTGCAGCGCCGCGTCGGCCGCATGCGCTGCATCGCCCTGCAGCAGCGCCTGGCCCACCGGGCCGGCCTGCGCACCCGACAGCACGATCAGCCCCTCGCCCAGCTCGCGCAGCCAGTCGAAGTGCAGCACTGCCTGCGCCTTCACGACGTTGCGCGTCCAGGCGCGGGCCAGCAACTCGCACAGGTTCAGGTAGCCAGCGCGCCCTTGCACCAGCAGCAGCAGGCGTGCGGTCTGGGCCGGTTCCTTGCACAGGCCCTGCACCAGCACCTCGCAGCCGATCAGCGGCTTGAGGCCTTTCTCGCGCGCGGCCTTGTAGAACTTGATCGCACCGAACAGGTTGTTGACGTCGGTGATGGCCAGCGCAGGCTGCCGGTCGGCCGCAGCCACCTGAACGATGTCGTCGATGCGGTTGGTGCCGTCGACGATGGAGAACTCGGTGTGCAGGCGCAGGTGGACGAACATCGCCCCATTGTAGGAACGCGCGTGCCGCGGCCGACGCCGGCAACGCGTGCTTTCAGGTTTTTACAATCAGCGGGTGACCTTGACAGCGCCCGGCGAGCCGCGCCGCATCCTCAACATCTCGGCCTACCTGTTCGTGGCGCTGCCCGATGCGGCGGCGCAGCGTGAGCGGCTGCTCACCGAGGCGCGCTCACGCCGCCTGAAGGGCACGGTGCTGCTGGCAGAAGAAGGCATCAACCTCTTTCTGGCCGGCGCGGCGGACGACGTGCACGGCTTTGTGGCGGCCCTGAAGAGCGACGAGCGCTTTGCGCCGCTGACGCCCAAGGAAAGCTGGTCGGCCAGCCAGCCGTTTCGCAAGCTGCTGGTGAAGGTCAAGCGCGAAATCATCCGGATGAATCACCCCACCATCCAGCCGGCGCAGGGCCGCGCCCCGGCGGTGGATGCGCTGACGCTGCGCCGCTGGCTCGACCAGGGGCATGACGACGCCGGACGGCCGGTGGTGACGCTGGACACGCGCAACGCCTTCGAGGTGGAGCACGGTACCTTCGAGGGTGCGATCGACTGGCGCATCGGCAAGTTCAGCGACTTCCCGGCAGCGGTGCAGGCGCACCAGGCCGAGCTGCAGGGCAAGACGGTGGTCAGCTTTTGCACCGGCGGCATCCGCTGCGAGAAAGCCGCCATCTACATGCGCGAGGCCGGCATCGAGCAGGTGTGGCAGCTCGATGGCGGCATCCTCAAGTACTTCGAGGAAGCCGGCGGCGCGCACTTTCGCGGCCGCTGCTTCGTGTTCGATGAGCGCGAGGCACTGGATGCGGCCCTCGCGCCGGCGCACGACGCGGCACCTCAGGTAGGGCCGCGCCGAAGCTCCGAAGCGCCGACGCCTCAGCCGTAGAAGCGCTTGGCGGTCTCGGCCACGCGCTGGCCGAACAGGCGCGCGGTCTCCAGGTCGCCGGGCAGCATCTCGTTGACCGACGCGTCCGACGGCGTGCTGGCCATTGCGCCGGCCGACGAGCCCACGTAGTTGACGTCGTTGCGGGTGGCGGCCTTGCTGTTGCTGGGCATCATGCCGGTGCCCACCCACAGGCCGCCGTGCTGCATGGCCAGGGTGAACAGGTAATGCAGCGTGGACAGCTTGTCGCCGTTCATCGTGGCGCTGTTGGTGAAGCCGCCGAACAGCTTGTCCTTCCACTTCTGGCCAAACCAGGGCTTGGACGAGGCATCGGCGAATTTCTTGAACTGCCAGCTCACGCTGCCCATGTAGGTGGGCGAGCCCATGATGATCGCGTCGGCGGCGTCTAGCGCCTCCCACCCACCCGCCGGCAGGTTGCCATCGGCGTCGATGGCGATCAGCTGCGCCTGCGCGCCCTCGGCCACCGCCTGCGCCATGCGCTGGGTGTGGCCGTAGCCGGAATGGAAGACAACGACGGTTTTTGCCATGAAAAGTGCTCCTGTGGATGCAATGAAGAAAACGGGAGGAAGGAAGGGTCAGGAATCAAGGGGATGGACAGCCGCGCACTCAGGCTGCAGCGCGACGCGCATCGACGCTCAGTCGCCCTGCACCGGCGGCGGCAAGGGCCAGCAAGCCGCCCACCACGCCGATGTTCTTGAAGAACATCAGCTGCTGCACGAACTGCTTGTCCGCGGGCATGGCCCACCAGTTGTGGAAGAACACGGTGGCCGCCAGCGTGAAGGCAGCCAGCACCACGGCAGCCGTGCGTGTACCGAAGCCCGCCAGCAAGGCAAGCGGGGCGAGGATCTCGAGCGCGATGGCGATGGCGGCGCCGAGTTCCGGCAGCGGCAAGCCAACCGAGCCGATGTAGCCGGCGGTGCCGGCAAAGTTGCCGATCTTGCTGATGCCCGCGGGCAGGAACAGCGCGACCATCGTCAGGCGTGCGATCAGCAAGGCGGTGTCGTTGAAGGGGCTGTGGTTGGTGGTTGGGGATGACATGAGAACTCCTTGGTGTGTGAAGACGGCGGTTGCGATGAATGGCAGAAGAAGAAGAAGAAGCGGAAGCGGCAGGCCGGCGGGCAGGTAGTGCGCAGGTCAGTGCGCAGGGGCCAGATCGAACACCAGCACCTCGGCGTCGCGGCCGCCACCGATGTCCAGGCGCGACTCACCGGACAGCATGGCGGCGTCACCGGTGGTGAGCTTCTGCCCGTTGACCTGCAGCTCGCCGCGAATCAGGTGCACATAGGCCAGGCGCCGGGGGTCGATCGGCAGGGACGCGGATTCGGCGCCATCAAACAGCCCCGCATGGAGCGCTGCGTCGGCATGGATGCGCACCGACCCCTGCGCCGCGTCGGGCGAGGCCACCAGGCGCAGGCGGCCGCGCTTGTCTTCGGTGGCGAAGGTCTTTTGCTCGTAGCTCGGCTCGATGCCACTCACGTTGGGCTCGATCCAGATCTGCAGGAAGTGCGTGACCTGCTCGGGCGCATGGTTGAACTCGCTGTGCATCACGCCGCGGCCCGCACTCATGCGCTGCACGTCGCCAGGGGGAATGCCCTTCACGTTGCCCATGCTGTCCTTGTGGGCCAGGTTGCCCTGCAGCACATAGCTGATGATTTCCATGTCGCGGTGGCCGTGGGTGCCAAAGCCGGTGCCAGGCGCAATGCGGTCTTCGTTGATCACCCGCAGGTTGCCGAAGCCCATGAAGTTCGGGTCGTAGTAGCCCGCAAACGAGAAGCTGTGGAACGAGCGAAGCCAGCCATGGTCGGCGTAGCCGCGGTGCTCGGATTTGCGAATCTGGATCATGCTGCACTCCGTGTGGAAGGCCCGAACTGTAGGCCGCGTCCATGCACTTCCCCGCAATTCCGATTGATGGCATCATTCAAATAAATCGAATCATCCACGTGCCGCTGACGTGCCCCACCGCGCCCCTGCCCCCACACGCCTGAACGCCCGCAACGTGCTCACGCCCGAGGCGCTGGCGATGCTGCAGGCAGCGGCGCGCCTCGGGTCGTTCGCCGCCGCAGCGCGCGAGATGGGCCTGGTGCCCAGTGCGCTGACCTACCGCGTGCGGCAGATCGAAGAGGCGCTGGATGTGCTGCTGTTTGACCGCAGCTCGCGCCAGGCGCGCCTGACCGAGGCCGGCGCCGAGCTGCTGCGCCAGGGCGACCGGCTGCTGCAGGAGATCGATGCGATTGCCAACCGCGTCAAGCGCGTGGCCACCGGCTGGGAGCCGCAGCTCACCATCGCGGTGGACAGCCTGATCGACAAGGCCACGCTGATGGAGCTGGTCGAGGCGTTCTACGCGCTGTCGCCGCCCACGCGGCTCAGGCTGCGCGACGAGGCGCTGAGCGGCACGCTGGATGCCCTGGTGTCGGGCCGGGCCGACCTGGCCATCGGCGTCATTCTGGACACCGGCACCCACGCCGGGCTGGCCGCCCGCCCGCTCGGACAGGTGGGCTTTGTGTTTGCGGTGGCGCCACAGCACCCCCTGGCGCGCGCGCCCGAGCCGCTGCGCGACGAACTGGTGCAGCAGCACCGCGCGGTGGCCGTGGCCGACAGCATTGCGCAGGGTGCATCGCTCACCGTAGGCCTGCTCGGTGGGCAAGACGTGCTGACGGTGGCGGGCATGCCCGACAAGCTCGACGCGCAACTGCGCGGCCTGGGCGCCGGCTTCCTGCCCGAGCCGCTGGCACGGCCGCATGTGCAGGCGGGTCGCCTGGTGGTGCGCAAGGTAGCGCGCGCAGACCGCGTGGCGCGGCCGAGCTACGCCTGGCGCACCGACGCACCGCCAGGGCGGGCACTGGCATGGTGGCTGTCGCATCTGGAAAGCCCCACCACGCGTGCTGCACTGCTTGATCGCGCCGCCGCCAGCCCCAAGCGCTCGCGGCGCAAGGTGTAGAGTGACTTGGGCCGCACCATTCCATCGGAACGCTGCACACCGCATGGCGTGCCCACAGTCCGGACGATGCCGCTAAGCTCACGCCCATGACCGCAAGCCCTGCCCCCCGACGCGCCACCGCCGCCCCTGCTGCATCGAAGCGAGGCGCCTCGCCCGCCGCCGTACCGTCTTCTCGCCGCGCCGCAACGGCACTGCAGCGCGTGGCCGTGGTCGGTGCCGGCATGGCCGGGGTGGTGTGTGCCCGTACCCTGATGCAGGCCAGCCTGCAGGTCACGCTGTTCGAAAAGAGCCGCGGCTTTGGCGGGCGCATGTCCACCCGACAGTCGCCCTTTGGCAGCTTCGACCACGGCGTGCAGTACTTCACCGTGCGCGATCCGCGCTTTGAGCGCGCCCTGGCCACCACGCCGCAGCTGGTGCGCCGCTGGAGCGCCAACGCAGTGCGGGTGCTCGACGAACACGGCCGGGTGGTCGAGGCCGCCCTGCCCGCACGCGAGCCGCACTGGGTGGCCGTGCCGGGCATGAACGCCCTGGTGCGCGCCTGGGCGCAGCCGCTGGCCGATGCCGGTGCGGTGCATCTGCAAGAGCGCGTGTGGCGCATCGAGCGCGACAGCCGTTCGCCGCGCCACTGGCAGCTGCGCTGTGCGGCCGAAGGCGCCAGCGGTGACGCCATCGAGAAGGTGCACGCCGGGTTCGATGCGGTCCTGCTGGCGGTGCCGAGCGTGCAGGCACGCGAGCTGCTGGAGCAGTCGCAACTGGCGCCCGCCCTGCTGGACGCCACGTCGCAAGTGAGCGTGGCGCCGTGCTGGACGCTGATGCTTGCGTTTCCGCAGGCGCAGCAGCCGTCCACCCTCGGGCCGCAGTGGAATGCGGCCCTCAGCACCCACCACCGCATCGCATGGCTGGCGCGCGAGTCGTCCAAGCCGCAGCGCGATGCCGTCGAGCGCTGGACCGTGCAGGCCGGCGCCGCCTGGTCGCGCGAGCATCTGGAAGACGACCCGGCGCGGGTGCAGGCCAAGCTGCTCAAGGCGTTTGCAGAGGTCACCGGCATCCATGCCGAGCCGCAGCATGTGCAGGTTCACCGCTGGCGCTACGCCAAGACCGACGTCGCGCTGGGCCGCAGCCACCTGTGGGATGCCCGCGATCGCATCGGCCTGAGCGGCGACTGGTGCCTGGGCCACCGGGTCGAGCACGCCTTCGTGTCGGGCCTCGAGCTGGCGCTGCGGGTGAGCGGCCACAAGGCCTGAAGGTTGGCGCATCTGCACCCCGCGCTGCGATGCGCTACATCGGCCGCTTTGCCCCTTCGCCTACCGGCTTGCTGCATGCCGGCTCGCTGGTGGCCGCTCTGGCCAGCTGGCTGGATGCGCGCGCCCACGGCGGCGTGTGGCACGTGCGCATCGAAGATGTGGACACGCCGCGTTGTGTGCCTGGCGCCGACCGCGCGATCCTGGGGCAACTGGCCGCCTGCGGCTTGCAGCCGGATGGCGAGGTGTGGTGGCAGTCGCAGCGCAGCGGCAAGTACCAGGGCGCACTGGATGCGTTGATCGCGCAGCAGCGTGCCTATGGCTGCTGCTGTTCGCGCAAGGACATTGCCGAGGCGCTGGCCGCACAAGGCCGCACCCGCGCGCGTCATGGCGAACTGGTGTACCCGGGCACCTGCCGTGCACGCGCGCCGCTGAAAGCCTCGGACCCATCGGGCCGGCCACTCGCCTGGCGGCTGCGGGTCAATGCGCCAGAGCCCATCACATGGACCGACCGCTGCCTGGGGGTTCAGTCGCAGGATGTGGCCGCCGAGGTGGGTGACTTTGTGCTCAAGCGCGCCGACACGCTGTGGGCCTACCAGCTGGCGGTGGTGGTGGACGATGCAGACCAGGGCATCACCCATGTGGTGCGCGGCGAAGACCTCGCCGACAACACCGCGCGGCAGATCGCGCTGCAGCGGGCACTGGGCATGCCCACGCCGATCTACCTGCACACGCCGCTGGTGCTGGGTGCCAACGACGAGAAGCTGTCCAAGCAAAACGGCGCCACGCCTTTGTTGCTGAGCGACGAAACCTCAGTGATGGCTGCCCTGAATGCGGCAGCGCGCGTGCTTGGCCTGCCATGGCACAGCGGCAGCCGCGCTGACGCCTTGCAGGCCTGGATTCATGCCTGGCGTGACCAGTGGCCGCTCCTACAATCCGCCGCGTGATCACGACACCCGACAACGCTGGCAGCGCACCCGATGGCGTGGCGCATCCGCGTGCCATCCGCAGCTTCGTGCTGCGCGCCGGCCGCACCACCACCGGGCAACAGCGCGCCCTCGATGCGCTCGGGCCGCGCTTTCTTGTGCCGTACACCGCCAAGCCACTGGACCTGCGCGCCGCCTTCGGTCGCGAAGCACCCACCATCCTGGAGATCGGCTTTGGCATGGGCGACGCCACCGCACACATCGCGGCGCTGATGCCCGAGCGCAACTTCCTGTGCTGCGAGGTGCACGAGCCCGGGGTGGGCGCGCTGCTCAAGCAGGTGGGCGAGCGCGAATTGAGCAACATCCGCATCGTGCGGCACGACGCGGTGCAAGTGCTCGAGCAGATGATCACGCCGCAGTCGCTGGCCGGCATCCACATCTTCTTTCCGGACCCGTGGCACAAGAAGCGCCACCACAAGCGCCGCCTGATCCAGCCGCCGCTGGTGGCGCTGCTGGCCTCGCGCATCGCGCCCGACGGCTACCTGCACTGCGCCACCGACTGGGAGCCCTACGCGCAGCAGATGATGCAGGTGCTGTCGGCCGAACCGACGCTGCTCAACACCGCCGACGGCTTTGCCGCGCGGCCCGACTACCGCCCGCCCACCAAGTTCGAGAAGCGCGGGTTGCGCCTGGGCCACGGCGTGTGGGACCTGGTGTTCCGCAAGGCCTGACGCAAAGGCGTCCCCGATCAGCGCGCGAAGGCTTCGCGCAAGCGCGCAATGGCGTCATTCCACGCCTGCGGGCCCGTCACCGGGTTGCGCCCCGCGTGCACACCCTGCCCCGGGTTGGCCCCATTCGGAACGTTCGGCAGATGCCGCACGCTGCCCACCGGGTTGTCAAAGCCGTGGTGGCTGTCCGGGTACACCGTCACCTGCGTGCCGGTGGCTGTGGCCAGGCGGACGCAGGGCTCGGCTGGCGTCCAGTCGTCCTTCTCGCCGACCAGCATCAGCAGCGGCGCGGAAGGCTGGTAGCCTGCACGCAGGGCTTCGCTGCAGCCGGGGTAGAAGGCGATGGCGGTGCTCGGGCGGACTGCAGCGTCGCGCACGGCCGCGTCGCGCAGGTCGGTCGCGGCCAGCACCGCGCTGCCACCGTGCGACCAGCCAACCAGCGCGACCCGCGACGCATCGGCCCAGGGCTGCTGCTTCAGCCACTGCAGCGTGCCCAGCACGTCGTCACGCCGGTGGCGCTGCACCACCTTGCGCTGGCCGATGCGCTGCTCGCACAGCGATCGCTCGCCACGTGCGGTCAGGCTGTCGGGCAGCACCACATGCCAGCCCTCGGCACGCAGGCGCTGGGCCAGTCCACCATGGCGTTGCGTCAGCTGCCCGGCCTGCTCGCGGCCCGCCGCATACAGCCCGCCGCAGCCGTGCAAGGCGATCACAACGCCGCGCGCACCGCTGGCCGTTGCGCCAAGCGCCGACTCATCGGCGCGCAGCCACCAGCCACTGATCAGGGTGCCGTCGCGGCTGGGAATCTGGATGGGCTGTGGCGTGGACGAAACCGCCAGCTCGGAGGTTGCAGGTTCACTGGCCGCATGCAGGCGGGCGGGCCCGAATGCGGGAGCCCAAGCAACGAGGGCGACCGCGCAAGCCCAACGCAAGGGCGCGCGGCGCAGACTCATCACACGCGCTCGGTCACCCAGCCCTGCACCGACTGCAGGGCAGAGCCGAGCTTGCTGGCATCGGTGCCGCCGGCCATCGCCATGTCGGCCTTGCCGCCCCCCTTGCCGCCCACCTGCTGGGCCACGAAGTTCACCAGCTCGCCGGCCTTGACCTTGGCCGCAGGATTCGACAGCACATCGGCGGTGACGCCGGCGGCCAGCTGCACCTTGCCGCCGTCCACCGTGGCCAGCACGATGGCCGCGGTCTTGAGCTTGTCCTTCAGCTTGTCCAGCGTGTCGCGCAGCGTCTTGGCATCGGCGCCGTCCAGCAGCGCTGCAAGCACCTTCACGCCGTTCACATCCACGGCCTGCGTCACCAGGTCGTCGCCCTGGCTGGAGGCCAGCTTGCCCTTGAGCGCAGCCACTTCCTTCTCGAGCGCACGCACCTGCTCCAGCACCTGACCGATGCGCAACTGCAATTCCGCTGCGGGCGCCTTCAGCGCGCCGGCGGCTTGCGCCACAGTGGCTTCGAGCTGCTGCAGGTAGGCCAGCGCGTTGGCGCCGGTCACCGCCTCGATGCGGCGTACGCCGGCGGCCACGCCGCTTTCGGCCACGATCTTGAACACGCCGATGTCGCCGGTGGCCTTGACGTGGGTGCCGCCGCACAGTTCGCGGCTGCTGCCGATGTCGAGCACGCGAACCGACTCGCCGTACTTCTCGCCGAACAGCATCATCGCGCCGGTGGCCTTGGCCGATTCGATGTCCATCACGCGGGCCTGGGTAGACGCGTTGGCCAGGATCTCGTCGTTCACCCGGCGCTCGATCTCGCGGATCTCGGCTTCGGTGACCGGCGCGTTGTGCGCAAAGTCAAAGCGCGTCTTGTCCGGGTCGACCAGGCTGCCCTTTTGCTGCACATGGGCGCCCAGCACTTCGCGCAGGGCCTTGTGCATCAGGTGCGTGACCGAGTGGTTGCGCATGGTGGCAGCGCGCGCGGCGGTGTCTACCTGTGCGGTGACCGCATCGCCCACCCGCAGCGTGCCCTGCTCCACCGTGCCATGGTGGCCGAACACGTCGGCCTTGATCTTCTGGGTGTCGGCCACGTCAAAGCGCGCCGCCTTGGACGACTCACCCGCCGCGATCACGCCGCAGTCGCCGACCTGACCGCCCGACTCGGCATAGAACGGCGTGGTGTCCAGCACCACCACACCGCTTTGCCCCGGGCTCAGGTGCTGCACCGGCACGCCGTCGGCGTACAGCGCGACGATGGTGGCCGGCTCGCGCAGCGACTCGTAGCCGGTGAAGCGGTTGCCCGCGCCGGTGTATTCCAGCGCGCGATCCATCTTGAACTTGCCGGCCGCGCGGGCCTGCGCCTTTTGCTGCTCCATGGCCGCGTGGAAGCCCGCCTCGTCCACCAGCAGCTCGCGCTCGCGGCAGACGTCGTTGGTCAGATCCAGCGGGAAACCGTAGGTGTCGTGCAGCTTGAAGGCAACGTCGCCCGGCAGCGTCTTCGCACCGCCGGCCAGCGCCGCGTCCAGGATCTCCATGCCGTTTTCCAGCGTCTCGAAGAAGCGCTCTTCTTCGGCCTTCAGTACGTCGGTGATGCGCTGCGCGTTGGCCGCCAGATTGGGGTAGGCCGCACCCATCAGCGCCACGAGGTCAGGCACCAGCTTGTGGAAGAACGGCTTCTTGCAGCCGAGCTTGTAGCCGTGGCGGATGGCGCGGCGCACGATGCGGCGCTGCACATAGCCGCGGCCTTCGTTGGACGGGATCACGCCGTCGCTCACCAGGAACGCGGTGGCGCGGATGTGGTCGGCAATCACGCGCAGGCTCTTGTTGGAGAGGTCCATGCAGCCGGTCTCGCGCGCGGCGGCCTGGATCAGCGTGTCGAACAGGTCGATCTCGTAGTTGCTGTGCACATGCTGCAGGATGGCGGCCAGCCGCTCCAGGCCCATGCCGGTGTCCACGCAGGGCGCGGGCAGCTTCTTCACGCTGCCGTCGGACTGCATGTCGAACTGCATGAACACGTGGTTCCAGATCTCGATGTAGCGGTCGCCATCGGCATCGGGCGATCCGGGCGGCCCGCCTGCCACCTCGGGGCCGTGGTCAAAGAAGATCTCCGAGCACGGGCCGCACGGGCCGGTGTCGGCCATCATCCAGAAGTTGTCGGACTGGTACTTGCCGCCCTTGTTGTCGCCGATGCGCACCACGCGCTCGGGCGGCAGGCCGATCTCCTTCGTCCAGATGTCGTAGGCCTCGTCGTCGTCGATGTAGACCGTGGCCCACAGCTTGTCGGCCGGCAGCTTGTAGACCTGCGTGAGCAGTTCCCAGCCCCACTTGAGCGATTCGCGCTTGAAATATTCGCCGAACGACCAGTTGCCCAGCATCTCGAAGAAGGTGTGGTGCCGCGCGGTGTAGCCCACGTTCTCCAGGTCGTTGTGCTTGCCGCCGGCGCGCAGACAGGCCTGCACCGAGGCTGCGCGCACGTAGGGCCGCTTGTCGGTGCCGAGGAACACGTCCTTGAACTGCACCATGCCCGAGTTGGTGAACATCAGCGTCGGGTCGTTGCCCGGCACCAGCGGGCTGGATGCGACCACCGTGTGCGCCTTGGAGGCAAAGAAGTCCAGGAAGGTCTTGCGGATGTCGGCGACGGAAAACTTGGGCTGACTCATGACGGTCTCGGAATGTGGGCCCGGCGCGGCGCCACAGGCAGGGCCTGCGTGCCGCCATCCTGACGGGCGGGTTTCGCTGCGCGGCCGCACGGGTGGCCGGCGGTGCGCGCAAAGCCTGAAATTATAGGTTTCAGGGGGGAAGCCCGGCCCCTGCGGGCCATGGGCGGCGCGCGGCGCTGGCAGAATGCCCAACCCGGTATTGCCCCGCCCCATTTCGTTCACATCCGACCCGAGGAACCGCCATGGACATGAAGTCGTCTCCGCTGGCCCTGCTGAAAGACCCGACCCTGCTCAAGACCGATGCGCTGATCAACGGCCAGTGGGTCAAGGGCGCGGGCGCAA